>CAIOTJ010000196.1 GCA_903861195.1 uncultured Planctomycetaceae bacterium
CGCGTCTCGGTCGCGAGGGCCCCGGCTTGCGCACACAGTTCCAGCCGTTTGAAGACGCTGGCGGCGATGCGCGAGTCGGGGTGCCGCACGTAGTAGTACACCTCGGCGAACTCAGGAACGACGTTGGGGGCATCCCCCCCGGCGGTGATCACATGATGGATGCGGGTGCCATCGGGAGTGTGTTCCCGCAGCAGTTGAGCGGCATGGTTCATCAACTCGACCGCGTCGAGAGCCGAGCGCCCTTCATGCGGCGCCCCGGCGGCATGGGCCGCCTTGCCATGAAAGCGGAACTTGGCCGAAATCCGGGCGAGGCACGAGGCATCCCCCGCGGCGTTCCGGGACCCGGGATGCCAGTGCAGGACCGCCGCACAGTCGCGAAACAGCCCGGCCCGTGCGAGGAAGACCTTGGCTCCGCCCCCCTCTTCGGCCGGGCAGCCGTAGAGCCGGATGGTGCCCGTGATTTGCCCAGCCCGCATCCGCTGGGCAATGGCCCGGGCGGCGGTGACTGCGGCAACTCCAAACAGATGGTGTCCGCAGGCATGTCCCAGTCCCCCTGGCTGACGCGGGCGGCGTTCGGGAACCGCTTCCTGCGAGAGTCCAGGCAGCGCGTCGAACTCGGCCAGCAGACCCAGCACGGGCTGGCCCGAGCCGAACTCGGCGACGAATGCCGTGGGGATCTCCGCCACACCCCGTGTCACCTTGAAGCCCGACTGTTCCAGCCGCTCGGCCAGCAGGGTGGACGATTTCTGTTCCTGATACCCCGGCTCGGCCCACTCCCAGATCCGCAGCGCATCTTCCCAGGCTGCTTCTTCCAGGGAGGCGATGTCTGAGTTCAGGTCAGGCTTACCGGCCCGGGCCGGCGTCGCGAACAGAACCAGACCGACCACGACACTGGCCAGCACGAGAAACCGCGAGAGGAACCGACGGGGCATGCGACAACCTCCGGAAAGAACGACAACTGCCTCCGGACGGCACGGCGCGGAGCAGCTAATAGCGGCGGGATTGTAGGGCCTGAAAACTTTCAAAGGCCATCGAGGCGAAGAGAATTCCCGCATAGGGCTGTTGGCTGGAGGAACCAAACAGGAACCACGCGGCGAGCATCCCCGACACGCTGAGGGAAATCTGCAGCGAGTACTCCAGGCCGCGCCAGGGGAACCAGGTCTGCAGCAGCTCCCGGGTGATCTGGCCGCCGTCGAGTGGATACACCGGCAACAGATTCATCAAACCCCACCAGAGGTTGATAAACAGCAGTTGGCTCATGGCTTGGCGGAGGCGGAACTTGCCCTGCGTGTCGAACTCGATGGGACTGATCCACTCCCGAAAAGCCGGCAGAGACAACAGCAGTCGCACCAGCGCGTACAGCAAAAACCCCGCCGCGGGCCCCGCGAACAACATGCCAACCCGTTGCCAGGTCGAGGTCCGCCGCTGGTATTGGGGACTGGCATACCCGCCAAAGGCGTGCAGCACCACTTCGGGAGACATGCCCTGAGCCTGCAGCACGAGGGCATGCCCGAATTCATGCACCAGGATCGAAAAGAAGACGCAGGCCACCCAGACCGCCGTCGCGCCCGGGTCGCGGGCCGCCCAACCCATCATGGCCGAGAACAGCCAGAAAAATGGATGAACCCGTACCGGAATCCCCAGCAGGGAAAACCGCAGATCGTACGGGGTCGGTTCGGCCGAACTGAAAAACATGGAGCCTTACCAGGAAGAGACGCAGGCGGAGAATTCCGTCCGGGTGATGGCGGCGCCGCCCGGCCCGGTTCACAAATCGTGTGGGATCGGGGGGCGGTCAGTTCGCCTGCTTCGGGTTCAGCAGCGCCTGCATCTCGGGGGTGCTCATGTTCGCTTTCGTCGCCAGTTCTTCGCCGGTGCTGACCCGTTTCTCAACCGGCTTGCCCGCGATGTGGTTCGCGATGCTCTGAACGGCGAGGTAGCCCATTTTGACGGGGTTCTGCAGCACCACCCCATGCACCTTGTCTTCGGTCAGGCCGCGGACGACGAGGGGATCCGAGTCGAACGCCACGAACTGCACCTTCCCCGCGAGCTGCAGATCTTCGAGCGCCTGCAGCATTCCCTTGTTGTTCGGTTCACACACGGTGAAGACCCCCTTCACCTTGGGGCCCAAATCCTGCAGAATCGATGTCCCCTTTTGCAGGGCCTCGGCGGCGTCCGAGTTGACATGCTGGTTCTCGGAGAGGATCTCCAACTTGGGGAACTCCTTGCCGAGGGTTTCGAGAAAACCCTGTTCCCGCTGTTCCGTGCTCTCGCTCCCCTCCAGATACCGCAGCATCACCACGCCCCCTTCGCCATTCAGCAGTCCCGCCAGGTGCCGGGCCGCGATGACCCCTCCCTGGTAATTGTCGGTGGCGACGTAGCTGATGATGTCGGAAGTGTCGCTCAGGCCGCTGTCGAACACCACGACGGGAATTCCCGCCTGCTTCGCGCGGCGGATCGGCTCAATCAGGGCGTCCCGGTCAATCGGGGCGATGCAGATCCCATCCACCTTGTCGTTCACGAAGGTGTCGACAATCTTGATCTGCTGTTCCTTGTCTTTCTCGTTGTCGGGCCCGTTCCAGATCACCTGCACACCGGGGGTCTCCTGGGCGGCATCCAATGCTCCTGCATGCACCGACTTCCAGAAGTCGTGGGTGGTGCCCTTGGGAATCACGGCGATTCGCAATGTTTTACCGCCGCCAGCCCCCCCGGTTGGTCCCTGGCCTGCACCGGCCCCCCCTTGCGATGGCGGAGTCGCCGGACCTTCCGAACAGCCCACAGCGGCCAGACACAATCCAATTCCCAGCAGGGAGTGCAGAACAGAGCGCATGTGCAGCACCGGAATCGAGACAAAGACAGGCAGAACCGAAGACCGTCGAACGGACGGTCCCGAGGGGCATTTCCCCGGGCAAAATCGTAGCGTGCCTTGGGGAGACCCGCCACCCGGTGGTGACTGCTTCCCGGCCCGCGGCGTAACGCCCCGTTTCAGGGGGTCCACAGGAACCCCCGGTTCGAGGCCAGACTTCATTTTTTCGGGGGGTTCGATCACAATACGGGGCTTGTGCCGTGCGGCGTGTCTGTCTTTCGTCTTCGTTCCAGCGTGATTGCGTCAATGTCTCAAAGCGATATCGGTCTCGTGGGCCTGGCGGTGATGGGTGAGAACCTCGTTCTCAACATGGAAAGCCGGGGCTACCAGGTGTCGGTCTTCAACCGCACGGTGTCGAAGGTCGACGAGTTCGTCGGCAAACATCCGGGGAAGAAACTCAAGGGCTGCCACTCCCTCAAGGAACTGGTCGACAGCCTCAAGTCGCCCCGCAAAATCTTCATGATGGTCAAGGCGGGCCCCGCCGTCGACGATCTCATCCGCGAACTCATCCCTCTCTGCTCGAAGGGCGACATCCTCATCGACGGGGGGAACACCTACTTCCCCGACACCAACCGCCGGACGGTCGAGGTCGAGAAGGCCGGGCTGCTCTTCTGCGGCACCGGCGTTTCCGGAGGTGAGGAAGGGGCCCTCAAGGGGCCCAGCATCATGCCCGGTGGCTCCGAAGCCTCCTGGCCCCACGTCAAAGAGATCCTGCAGAAGATCAGCGCCAAGGTCGGCCCGAAACACGACATTCCCTGCTGCGAATGGGTGGGTCCCGCCGGGGCCGGGCACTATGTGAAAATGGTGCACAACGGCATCGAATACGGCGACATGCAGCTCATCTGCGAAGCCTACTTCATTCTCAAGAACGCCCTGGGACTCTCGAACGAAGAGCTCTACCAGGTCTTCAAGACCTGGAATGAGGGAGAACTCGAGAGCTACCTCATCGAGATCACCCGCGACATCTTCACGGTGATCGATCCCGACACCAAGACCCACCTCGTCGACCACATCCTCGATACGGCCGCCCAGAAGGGGACAGGCAAGTGGATGAGCCAGCACGCCCTCGACCTGGGGGTGCCGACCACGCTGATCACCGAGTCGGTGTTCGCCCGCTGCCTCTCGGCCCAGCAGCCCGCCCGCGTGCGGGCCTCGAAGGTCTTCCCCCCTCCCACCGCCAAGTACACGGGAGACAAGGCGAAGTTCATCGAGGCGATCCGGCAGGCGCTCTACGCCTCGAAGATCTGCAGCTACGCCCAGGGCTTCGTGCAGCTGGAAGCGGCCGCCAAGGAATTCCAGTGGAACCTCAACTACGGCAACATCTCGCTGCTCTGGCGCGGGGGCTGCATCATCCGGGCCCGGTTCCTCGAAGACATCAAGAAGGCCTTCGACAAGAACCCCAAGCTCGAGAATCTGCTGCTCGACGACTTCTTCGCCAACGCCATCCGCCAGGCCGAACCCGGCTGGCGGCATGTAGTGTCCACCGCCGTCCAGTTGGGGTTGCCCGTGCCGGGTTTCACCGCCGCCCTGTCGTACTTCGACGGCTACCGCCGCGACCGGCTTCCCGCCAACCTGCTGCAGGCCCAGCGCGATTACTTCGGGGCCCACACCTACAAGCGGCTCGACAAGGAAGGAGACTTCCACACCGACTGGATCCGGGCCCGCAAGCTCACCTGAGAGCGCTCGTTCTCCCCCGCTGGATCACGTCCCGGCGGGGGCCACCGCGGGCGGGGCAGCACTTCATTGGCCAACGGGCTGTGCGGCGACTGCCGGGAGGAATGAAAGCATGACCCCGGCGATTCCCCGGCTGCTCTGTCCCACTTGCCGGCAACCATTGCCCGATTCCCAACCAGTGCCCGATTCCGCCGAGGACCGGACAACCTGCGCCGCCTGCGGTGCCACCGTCCCGGTCCGGCAGGGCATTCCCCGGTTCGTCGCGTCGCAGCACCTCGAGAGCTTCGGCCGGCAGTGGAACCGCTACGAAGTCGCCCATGATGACGAAGACCGGGCCACCTTCGTGGCGAAAACCGGCGTGCCCCTGGAAGAACTCGCCGGGCTCGACGTCCTCGACGCCGGTTGTGGGGGAGGACGCTACAGCAAAGTCGCCGGCGAGGCGGGGGCCCGCGTCTGGGGGGCCGACCATTCGCACGCCGTCGACAAGGCGGCCCGGCTCTGTGCCCACCTCCCCGCCGTCCGGTTCGTGCAGACCGACCTCAAACAGCTCCCCTTCCCCGAGCAGTCGTTCGACTTCATCTTCTCGATCGGGGTGATGCATCACGACGTCGACACCCGGGCCGTGTTCGACGCCGTGGCCCGCCTGGTGAAACCCGGGGGGCGTTACGCCGTCTGGCTCTATCGCCGCAACCAAGGGTGGCAAGAGTCGCTCAACGACTGGCTGCGCCGCCGCACCACCCGCATGCCGCACGACCGGCTCGAGAGCTGGTGCCGGTGGGGGGCGACGCTGGGGGGCCTTCCCCTGGTCAACAAAACGCTCAACAAGCTCGTGAATTTCAGTGCACACCCGGTCTACGAAAACCGGCTGTGCGACACGTTTGACTGGTACGCCCCGCAATATCAGCACCACCATACCGTCGACGAACTGCTGGGCTGGTACCGCGACGCGGGTTTTGTCGATCTGCGGGTTCTGCCACCCGAAAAGACCGGCCGGTTGTACCGCTGGGTGTATGACCGGTCGCTGCTGATTGGCTCGGGAGTGAATGTGGTGGGACGGCGGTCGCCAGCCTGACTAGAATCGCGTGTCTTGATTTCACGGGGGAATGGTGACCACGGCAGCGACGGACAACAGCGGTCGGCTGGGGCGGCTCTGGCGCCTGACCCTCAAGGAATTGCGGGAGATCCTCCGCGATCGCCGCACGATCCTCACGCTGGTGCTGATGCCCCTGCTGCTGTACCCACTCCTCTCGATTGCGTTCCAGCAATTCTTCCTCTCGCAGTTGAACGCCGTCGACCAGCCGGTGTTTAACCTCGCCTTCCGCAATCCGATGGAAGGGGCCTCCCTCGTGCACATTCTGCGGCAGGGAGGGCTGACGTTCGATGAACCGGGCTCCACAGTCCGCTCCGAGGGACGCGGCGCTGTCTTCACCGGGCACGTCGACCTCGATCCTGAAGAGGCGCTGCAGGTGGGACGGGCCGATCTGTTCATCCGCCCGCTGGGCGTTCCCCGCGGCGATCTCGATCCCCGCGGCGATCTCGAACTCGACCTCGAGCTGCTCTACCGGGATGACTCCGCCGTCAGTCGAGAGGCGGCCGACCTGGTCTCCGAAGGGCTGCGCAAGGCGGGTGAGAAATTTCTCGACGAACGGTTGAAGGTGCTGCAGGTCTCGCAGCGCTCGCCCCCCATTCTGGCGCAGCGCCGCTCGGTCTCGTCGGTGGCCCCGCCTCGCGCCCGCATTTCTCTCGCGGCGGTCATTCCCCTCATTCTCACCCTCATGACGGTCACCGGGGCGGTCTATCCCGCCATCGACCTGACGGCCGGTGAGCGGGAGCGGGGGACCCTCGAGGTTCTGATGGCGGCCCCCATCCCCCGTGTCAGCCTGCTGTTCGGCAAGTATGTCGCCGTGCTGGTGGTGGCCCTGCTGACCGCCGCCGCCAACCTCTTGATGATGACGGTCACGCTGCAGGCCAGCGGCCTGGGGAAGGCGGTCTTCGGTGCGGCGGGGTTCAATGCGGCCACATTGGGGTCGATCTTCGCCCTGCTGCTGCTCTTCGCCGCGTTCTACGCGGCGTTGCTGCTGGTGGTCACCTGCACCGCCCGCAGCTTCAAAGAAGCCCAGGCGTACCTCATTCCGCTGATGCTTCTCTCGCTCGCCCCCGGCACTCTGGGACTCATGCCCGGTCTGGCCCTCGAGGGGTTGCTGCTGGTGATGCCCCTCGCCAACATCGTGCTGCTGGGACGGGATCTGCTGACCGATCAGGTGACCCCCGGGGCGGCGTTGGCCGTGGTGGGTTCGACCGCCCTGTACGCCGCCGCCGCGATTGGTCTCGCCTCGCGCATCTTCGGGGCCGAGTCGGTGCTCTACAGCTCGTCCAGTGGCTGGCACGACCTGTGGCGGCGATCCAGCGGACGGCGCCCTGCCCCCAGCCTGATCGCCGCCGTCGTCACTGTGGCGGTCATCTTCCCCCTGTTCTTCCTGCTGCAGGGAATCGGCCAGATCCTGCCGGGATTGCTCCCCCGGTTGCAGTTGGGCAGCGTCATCACCGTTCTGGCGTTCGGGGTCATTCCCGCCATGGTCTGCTGGTTCGCACGGGTGGATGCCCGCCGCTGGTATGCCCTCACCTCCCAGACCCGCTCGCCCCTGGTCTGGCTGGGGGCGGCCGCCCTGGGGCTCAGCCTGTGGGTTCCCGATCACGAATTGATTGTGGCGGTGGCCCGCTTCCGGGGAGTCGATTTCGCGGGTCTGCTGGAACGACTCACCAGTTACGCGGGCGATCTGCGGCAGATTCCGGTCGGTTGGATCGTCGCGCTGATCGCCGTCGTCCCCGCGGTCTTCGAGGAATATTTCTTCCGGGGCTTTCTCTGGTCGGCCATCGAGCATCGGGATCGAACATCCGGTCGCCGGGGATCGGCAAGCGACACCGCCTCCCGCACCTGGACCGCCTGGTGGATTACCTCGCTCGTCTTCGGGGCCTTTCACCTCATCATGCCCAATCCGCTCGCGCTCGAACGCCTCGTGGCGACCACCGCCATGGGATTCGCCCTGGGTTGGGTTCGGCGGCAGACCGGCAGTGTGCTTCCCGGGACCCTGCTGCACGCCCTGCACAACGCCTCGGCCACCCTCATTTCGTATTACTCAACCCGGCTGGCGGGAGCGGGTCTGGGCCAGGACCCCACCACCCACCTCCCCACCACCTGGCTGATCGCCTCGGCCATTCTCCTGTCTTTTGGTCTGTGGGCCGTGGGGAAGGGAACGTCCCGGCCGTCCGCGGTCGAGGAGTTCCCGATCTCCCCGCATGATCCCGACGTTTCCCAAACCGATCCCGTCTGAAGGGACGCGTCCCCACAATTTCCGGTGCCGCGAGATGCACCGGCCGCGGTTTCAGGGCACGGGAATCGCCGTGTAGCCGTCGGCCTGGCGGTTCAGTAGCAGGGTGAGAGCCGAAACGGCTATGGTCACTCCGTCACTCACTTCGTCATCTGAAAACCCCTTGTTCCCCAGCGCCTGACCGCAGACGAATACCTCGACCCCCGCCTTGTTCAATTCGGCAAGCAACGGCAGATTGGGGTTGCTCTCGACTTCAAACCGCCCGTGGTACGCCTCGGCCCCCAGAATGCTGCGGGTCGCGTCGCCATGCACCACCACCACAATCCGCACATCGTCGGCCTTCAAGCCGGCCGCCCCATACAGGTTGATCAGCCGGGCGACCCGTTCGAGTCCCTTGTTCAACTGGTCGGCTTCCGCCGCAGTGGTCACATCCAACACCACCCTGGCGCCCTTTCGGGGGGCTTCGGCAGCTTTTTCCCGTACGATCACTCCCCCAAATTTCTGGATCAGCGGAAAGGCCAACTGGGGCTTGGAGTCGGCCGCCGGGCCGGAGGCCCGCTTCTTTCCTGACTCGCCCGCGTGCTCCGCCTGCTCGTGGTGCGCGTCGTGCTCGGCTTCTTTGTCCGCCGGTTTCCTCTCGGCGGTCTGTTCCCCCGGGACTTCGTGCGATTCATGTGCTTCGTCGAATCCCCGCTTCACGAAACCGCTGACCACCCGGGCATGCGCCTGGATCAACGGCACCACTTGCGGATCCTTCGAGCTCTCGGTCACCTTGACCCCCTTCCCGGTCCGCTCGACCTTCATCGAGATCTCGGCCGACTTCTGGAACAACGCCCGAAACAACGGGTCCCAGAACCGCAAGCCCCGCCCTTCCTCCAGCCGCTTCTGCATCGCGGCCACATGCTCCTGAATCTTCCCCGCAATCTCGGGATTGTCCGACTCGGTCACGGTCTCCACCCCCGTCTCGAGCTCCTTCACCGTGCGGCGGATCTCGTCGTGGTGCTCCAGCAAATGGTGGAACACCTGCATGTCGTTGCGCATGTCTCCCTGGGGACCTCCGCCCCCCTGCATTCCCCGCCCCATCATGCCGCGCCCCATCCCCCGGCCCGGACCCCGCCCCGGCCCCCCTCCCGGTTGAGCCAGCACACAGACCGACATCAACAACAACAGACCAACCGAACGGATGAATGAAAGCGTCATCAGGGCACCAATCAAAAAAACGGGGAGGGAGACTTCGCAGTGAGGAGAGTGGGGTGTGGCTGGGACGACAGCCTGGCGAGAGCCGCTCCTTCAGCATCCCTTGCGAGTCGAGCACACGACATAGGTAACGCTTCAGCAGCCACAGAGGCACGGTTGGGGAATTCCGTTGAATTCTCCAAAGCAGGCGCGCTGCCGCTTCACAGGACAGGGAAACCGTTTCAAGCCGAAAGATTCCGGCCAATCACAAACGTGGCCACCGCCAAAATCGCCACGACAAACATTTTCTGCAGCACGGGGCCGGGCAGCCGACGGCCAATCTGCTGCCCCAGAAACAGCCCCCCAATCCCCCCCGCCACAAACAGCAGCGTGAGGCCGGGCGGAATCTCCCGCCCGGAGTACCACTGCGACATCAGCCCCGAGACGCTGACCAGGGCGATGACCATCAGCGAGGTGCCCACCGCCCGATGGATCGGCATGCTGCTGAACAGCACCAGGGCCGGCACAATCACAAACCCTCCCCCCACGCCAAACAAACCCGATAACACCCCCGTCCCCAACCCCACCGCCAGCAACAGCATCGCGCAGCGCGAGGTCAGCCGCAGTCGCCCCTCGGTATCCCGCTGGCAGGTGGGACCGGCCGCCGTCTCGGCCGCGCTGCCAGGGTCGGGCAGCGGACAAGTGACCGCCGGCGGCGTCGCCCGCGACGCCTGTTGCCACAGCCGCTGGGCCACAATCAGCATCAACCCGCCAAACATCAGCAGCAACAGCGGTTCGGGCAGGTGATTGGCCAGTTGCGAGCCGATGGGAGCCCCCAGCATGCCCGCGACGGCAAACAACAACCCGGTCCGCAATTCGACCTGCCCCAGCTTCCACCGGGCCAGAAACCCCACCAGCGAAGTTCCCCCCACCGCCGCCAGCGAGATCGCCACCGCTTCCTTCAAGGGGACACCCATTCCATAGACCAGCAGAGGGACGGCGAAGATCGCACCCCCCCCGCCGGTCAATCCCAGAGACAACCCCACCAGCGAACCAAACAGCAGGCCGAGTGCAGACATGGCGGGATACCACAGTCAGAGGTCTCCGCACCCCTTTCCGGGCGCGGCGGAATTCAGAGAGGCAGGCTCCCGAGGGGGCACACCAGCGTCGATGTGGCCTACGTGCGGCAGGCTGTACCGCACGCCTCTGGCTCTCCCGCCGGGGCCTCGACCGGCAGTTGCGACGCCTGCCAGGCCTTGATGCCCCCCACGAGATCGAGCAGATCGGCGATCCCCGCCTGGGCCAACAGGCTGGCGGCAATCGCCGACCGATACCCCCCCTCGCAATGCACGACCACCGTCCGCTTCGCCGGTAGTTCGGCCAGCCGCTCCCGCAGATGCGTCAGCGGAATGTTGTGGCTGCCGGCGATGTGACCCCGCTTCCACTCCGCCTCGCTGCGAACATCCAGCACGAAGGGTGGGGTCTCGTCGGCCAGCTGGTCCGCCAGGGCCGGGGCGGTGATCCGCGCGACTTGCCGCACCAGCTCGGGATGGTTCTCCAGCGCTCCCATCCCCCCCGCGAGGTAGCCCGCCACGTTGTCGAACCCGATCCGTCCCAGGCGGGTCACCGCTTCCTCTTCACTGCCGGTCTCGGCAATCACCACAATCGGCTGGTCGTGCGAGAGGATCGAGCCGCACCAGGTGGCGTATTTCCCCTTCAGGCCAATGTTGATGGACCCCGCGAGGTGGGCCCCCTCGAAGTCGATCGCCTCCCGCACGTCGACCACCTGGGCCCCCGCGTTTTGCAGCCGGACCACGTCGGCCACAGACAAGCCGGCCAACGAACGGCTCAGCGTGGCGGCCAGGTCGGGCCGCTCCTGGCGATTCTTGATGGCATCGTAGACGAAATACTCTGGCGCCTCGGGCTGGTCGGCGGTGACGAGTTTGCGAAACTCCTCAAACGCCATCGGCTGCAGGGCGTAGTTGAATTTCTTCTGTTCGCCGATGGTCGAGACGGTTTCTTTCGACAGACTCTTGCCGCACATCGAACCCGCCCCATGCGCCGGGTAAACCAGCGTTGCATCGGGCAGCTTCCGCAGCTTGTCGAGAGAGTGATACAGCATCTCGGCCAGTTCGTCAGCCGTGACTCCAATCGACGCCAGCAGATCGGGCCGGCCCACATCGCCAATAAAGAGCGTGTCGCCGGTCAGCACGGCCTGTGGCGCCGTCTCGCTACGGGTGCGGTCGTAGACCAGAATCGAGAGCCCCTCGGGGGTGTGCCCCGGGGTTTCGAGCATGCTCAGGCGGACCGAGCCCAGATCGAGCTGGTCTCCCTCTCGCACTTTCAACACCTCGAACTCCGCCGCAGCCCGCGCCCCCATCACAATGGTGGCTCCCGCCTGGTTGCGCAGCTCGATGTGCCCCGCCAGAAAGTCGGCGTGGAAGTGGGTGAGAATTACATACTGGATCTTGTAGCCCCCCGCCCGGGCATCGGCCAGGTACTGGCCGATGTCGCGCTGGGGATCGACCACCGCCGCGAGACGCGACTGCTCATCGGCAATCAGATACGAGGCGTGAGACAGGCATCCGAGGTAGTACTGCTTGAGGATCATGGCTGTGCTCCGGCAACAAGGGGGGGCTGTGACGCGGGACGTGGCAGGGGCCGGGGGGCGGTCCCAAGGACATTCCTCAGGCCCCCGTGAGATGGTCTTGATTGCCCCTCGCGCGGGTTCAGGAACCGCTCTTGGCGGAGTCGCTTTGGCAACTGGCTGCATTGGCGGGGGCCGCCGGGGTGGCGAGGGCGACCGCAGGCACCTGGTTCCAGGGCATCTTGGCGAGCATCATCGCCATCCCGCAGGTGTCGGTGATTCCCGCGAAGGCCAGACCGGCCCCAATAAAACCGGGGAGGATCAGCCACCAGGGATTGGTGATGGCCAGCAGCGACCCGATAAAGACCAGCGACCCGGCCACAATCCGGACCTGCCGTTCGAGGGAGATGGCCTTTTTGCCCCGGACGACCGGCAGCCCGGCCTGATCCCAGGCGAGGGTTCCCCCTTCGACATTGACGACGTTGGTCACCCCGGCGGAGATCAGTTTTTCGCACGCCTGCCGTCCCCGGCTGCCCGACCGGCAGATGACGTACAGCGGTTGGGTTGACCCGTTGTGTTGGGCCTTGACCTGACCTGGCTCGAGCTGATCGAGCGGTAGGTTGCGGGCCAACCCGACGTGCACTTCGCGGAATTCGACCGGTGTCCGCACATCGATCAAATCGACCGCGGCACCCGAACGAACGAGATCACTGAGCTGACGGGGGGAAATCGAGGCAACGCTCATGGTCATCTCCAGGGGGTTGGTCGCCAGGTCCGATACATCGATACATCGGGAGATGGCGAAGTGTAAGGTCAAAAAAAGGGAAGGGATCAGTAAGCCGTTGGAGCATCGAATCGCGATTCGATGCAGTTCATGATGTTCTTGAGATGCGGTTCGGTGACGCGATAGAAGACCTTTCGGCCTTGTTTTTCGCTGTTCAGGAACCCGCAGCGCTGCATGAGTCGCAGGTGCTCCGAGGCCATCGCCTGAGGCAATTCACACGCCGAAGCCAGCTCCCCCACGGTAAATTCCCCCGCCAGCAGCATCTGGATCATCCGCAAACGATGCGGATGGGCCAGCACCCGCAAACACTCAGCCGCCTGGCCCAACGCGGCCAGATCGGTCAGTTTCGGCAGGGGAGTGGTCGTGGACGTCTTGCTCATAACATCAATATATCGGAAACTCGCGATATGTCAATAAGTCTTTCGGAGATTTTCTCTGGGAGGGGGACCCCCCCGACCCAGATCGCCAGCCCGAACGGCCAACAGCCCCCCGCCGGCGCTGCCCGACAGGACGGAAAACAGCCCCACCCCGGCGAGCAGTCCCACCCCCTGGAGTACGGCACCTCCGCCGTCTTGCCATGCGGCACAAGGGCCCCGTTCGCACGGTCAGGCCCACGCTCCCGCACGGCAAACCGCCCCAAGCGTCCAATCGATTCCTGGCGCCGATCGCCCGGAGGGTCCTCCCATCCGCAGGTGATTGACCACGGACCATCCCCGCGCCCAATCGAGACCACCTTCGCCAATCCCCCCGGCCCGAACGCAAATACCGTCCCGGACCGGATTGAGGCCCAGCTTGTCTTCAACGGCGTGGCCGGTCCCACGGTCGTCTACGCCACCAGCACTCTCCGTCATAACGATTCGCTGCGGTTCGCCCTGCAGGCGGATGCCCGCGACCTGCCGACCGGACTGTACGGCTACCAGGTCCGCCTGATCGCCCACTACGGCGCCTCCCAGAGCACCCGCGAATTCACCGGCACCACAGCCGTTGTCAACCGGCAAGCCAGTGAGTTTGGTCCCGGCTGGTCACTGGCCGGTCTCGACCGGCTCGTGGCGATCCCCGGTGGAACCACTTCCGCCGGAGTCGTCATTCCCGCGGGTCAACTGCTGGTCCTGGGGACCGGCGGCGCGTTGTTCTTCGAGCGAACCGGCCCCACCAGTTTCGCCAGTCGAGCGGGACCCCTCGCGTTTCACAGCCTCATCCAGGATGCCGGGAGAGGCTATGCGCTGATCTCCCCCACCGGCGACCGCCAGGTCTTCAACAGCGCGGGACAGCTCACTCAGCTCGTCGACTTCAATGGCAACACCACCGCACTGCCCTATACGACGGGCCTGCTTACGAAGCTCACCGATCCCTTCGGCCGGATCACCACCTTCACCTATACCTCCAGCAAGCTGACCTCTGTCACCGATTTCGCCGGCAAGGTGACCAGCCTCGCCCGCGAAGCCGGCACGGGCCGGTTGCTGTCGGTCACCTCCCCCGATCCCGACGGCACCACCGGTCCCGATGTCGCCCCCGTGGTGACCTTCACGTACGACGTGGCGGGACGGCGGTTGACGCAGACCGACCTCTTGGGAGCGGTCACGAAGTGGGAGTACGACGCCGAGAGTCGGGTGACCCGGGTCACGCTTCCCGATCCCGATGGGGTCGGGACCGATCCCGCGCCGCAACAGACCCTCGACTACGACCGGGCCGGGCGGCTGATCGCCGCCACCGATCCCCTCGGACGGACCACCGGGTACGCCTACGACCCGCTCGGCCGGTTGACGACCGAGACCTCGCCGTTGGGGAACCTCACCCGCCGCACCTACGACCTCGCCGGGAATCTGGTCTCCCAGACCCTGCCGGATCCCGATGGAAGTGGGCCACTCATGTCACCCGTGTGGTCGTACGGCTACGACACGCTCAATCGGGTCTCCTCGCAGACCGATCCCCGCGGGAATGTGACCCAGGCACAGTACGACACCCTCGGCC
>CAIOTJ010000197.1 GCA_903861195.1 uncultured Planctomycetaceae bacterium
CGCTGCCGGTAGTCCCACCGACGGAGACCGTGGGAGCTTGCGTCTGCCCGGAGAGACCTGAGTGGGCCACCTCGAACTGGGTGCCTCGCTGCCCGCCCAACAAAGAGACGCGATCAGCGACGATTTGCCCTTGCGACTGGAGCAGGGCGTCGGAGGGGCCGGAGGTCATTCGGGTCAGGCCGACGGTCACCTGGGGACCCACACCGGTCCCGGCGGCCGAAACGAGAGACCCCGGCTGCAATTGCACGGCATCAGGCGCGAACAGCCCCACCGTGCCGGTTTCCGAGCGAATCTGGGCATTCGCGGTGGCGGTCAACGATTGGTGGGCGAGCCCCTGATCGGCCACATCGAGAACCACGTCTTCGACGGCTTGGACCCCGGCATCAATCTTCAGGGCGTCCGAGGTGAGCAGTTGCACGTTCTTGCCTGCCGACACCCCGCGCCCCTCGGGGCCGGGGATGATCGTGAGGGCTCCGCGATTCTCAAGATTGAAGCGGCCAAGGCGGGCGGTGGCCGAGAGGTCGGAGACTTGGGTCGCGATCGGGGTGCTGACCGTGCCGATCTGGCCCAGAGCCGACAGGTGGGCCGTTCCGGCAGTCAGGTCGATCGCCGATCCCGACGAGTTCGACTGCACACCCATCATCCCCAGGCTGGAAACGCCGCCAGCGGTCACACTCCCCACGATCGAGCCGAGGGGGGCCGCGAGGTTCACGGTGGCGGTACTGGCGGCTGTGATGGTGCCGATGGTGAGGTCGCCGGCCATCTGCAGCGCATTCACCCCGCCGGGGGCGTCAATCGAGATCTCTCCCGTGATCAGCAGGTTGACTGCCGTATCAGGCGTTCCGAAGACGGTGTGGGAGAGGGTGAAATTCGAGACCGTCTGGATCGAAGTCGCTCCCCCATCGCCTCCCGTGAACCCGATGTAGCACGAATTGCCGAGCAACGTGCTGAGATTGATTCCCGTGTACGTGTGGCTGTAAGTCCCCTTGGTCGTGGTGTCGGTCAGGGTCTCGGTCACCGTCTGGTTGATCGCGTCATAAACCAGCGTCACATCGATGGGGTCTCCCGAGGCGATGTTCACACCGGTGGTGATGTTGTAGTTGCCCGAGGTGTTGGTGGTGACGAAGTTGGTGCCGATGGCGTGCCCGTTGTAGATGTTCATCTGGTAGGCCGCCGTGTTGCCGGTGATGCCGACATATCCGAGTGAGCCACCAACGCCACCCAGGGCCGAGGTCCCCTCATTCTGGAAGGCGAGCGCGATACCATCGGCGGCTTTGTTCCCCGACGCCTGGTACGTGAACTGGGCGGTGAAGCCCTGCGTGGTGTTCAGAGGCGTATTGAGCCAGACCGCGCTGGAGGTCGAATTGACCCCATCGGTGAGGGTGACGGAGTTAGCCGTTGGGGTGGTGCTGACCCCCGTGGCATTCAGAAATCCCTCCTGTGCGGCACCGGCCGTCGCGGTAAGCGTCTCTGCCGAGATGTTGGCCGCCCCGTCGAGCACCCAGAAATTGCTGACGGTCTGGACCAGATTGTTGGCCCCGGTGCTATTGGTCTGGAGACTGAGCCGCACCTGCGGTGTCCCCAGCGCCTGCATCAGGTTGAAATCACTCGCGATGGTGAACTGCTCATTGGTGGTGAGATCGGTCAATTGGGCAGACAGGGTCTGACCGGAGGCCGAGTAAGAGAGGATCACCTTGATCGGGTGGCCGGACGAGAGATTGACCGAACCGGGGGTCTCCATGTTGAACGTGACTGGGCTGAGGAACCCGACCGTATTGCCGTGGGCTGGCAGGTCGCCCCAGGCATCGCCGGCGAGATTCATCAGGAAACTGGCGTTGGACGAGAATTCCGTCCAGCCGGCGGTCGGCAGAGGAGCCCCCGTCGAGCCGTTGTACAGTGTCAGGCTCAACCCGCCGTTGTTCCCGGTCGTTTCGTAGACAAACCCGATGATCCAGTCAGTCGCGAGATTGACCGTGTCATTCTGGTACAGCACCGAGTAGGTCCCCCCCGAGGTTCCGCTGCTCGGGTTGGCGGGATTGGTGAAGGTGGCCACGTTGTTGACGACGGCAATTTGCGGCGCATTCGGTGTGCCATCGACCGAGGTGGTCCAGCCGGTGCCGTTCGTACCGAAGCCGGTGAGGTTTTCGCGATTGTTGCTTTGGCCATCGACGAGACTACCGGTGGCCTGCAACGAGGCTGTTCCGCCGGCGATGATTTCGCCCATCTGCAGGTCTCCCGCGGACTGCGAGAGGTAGAGGTCGCCAAGGGCGTTGGCGTGCACCACACCGGTGGCCGCGATGAGAAACGGACTGGCTGCCGAGCCGAGTGTGCCGCCGGTGATGAGGTTCAGCCGTGAGCCCGCTACGGCCGGCAGAGTCGCACTGGAGGAGAGCAGGTTCCCCTGGGCTTCGAGACGCACCGGACCGGTGGCGGTGATCGAATCGACCGTCAGGTTCCCCACGGTCTGGGTGAGGGAGACACCGGGGGCGGTCGCCGATACGGTGCCGCCGGTGGCGAGGTTTACAAAAACCGGGCGACTGACCGAGACCTGGATCCCGGTGGGGGTGACCCCGGCTGGGGCGTGGTTGAAGTCGTAGGTGATCGTCTCGCCGGTGGTGGAGGTCCCCACCATCTGAAGGGATCCGGCGGCCGAGGCGATCTCCAACAGCAGTGCTACCTCGGGAGTGAGGGTTTGCTGACTGATGTCCGACAGGGGAATGACGACCGGATCCTGGAGGAGGCCGATCGTTTTCGAAGCCGACAGGGTGAGCTGCTGCGCCCCCAGGACGTTGACCCCGGGGCCGTTCCCCGAGACGGCCGCCGAATCGAGTGCGAGGAGTGAGGCGGTGGAAATCACACTGAAGACCGACTCGCTGCCGCTGGAGAGGGCGGCGACGGTGGTGGGGGGGGCGACGAAGGAATAGCTCGTGTCGTACGCGACGAACTGCGGGAGGCTGGCCCAGAGAGGGCCGAAGGCCAGGGTGTTGGCAAACGTCGTCACGCAGTTGCCGTAGGTGAGATTGGCCCACGACTGGACCTGGGCATCAGTGGCCGAATCGACGCCGTAGTACAGGGCCGCCTGCGGTGCGAACTGGGGGATGGCGGACGAGTTGAGGGTGAACGTGCCACCCGAAACCGTTCCATACGGAACCAGGTTCCAGTACTGGAGGTAATTCCGGTCGATCTGCGCCTCGTAGGCCGCGATCGTCTGCCGGGCCGGATCGGTGGCCGCCTTCCAGAGTTGCTGCTGGATCTGCTGCCGGTGCTTGGCGGAGCGGATCTGGTTGAGTGCCGAGCTATCGACGGCAAGTCCATCGGTGATGCTGCCATCGGTCACGCTGATCGCGACCGTGCCGGTGGCCGCGACGGCCCCCAATCGCAGGTTTCCCGCGAGTTGCTGGACGTACAGGTCGGTGCCGACGGTGGCATTCAGGACCCCGCCGACCACCGAACCGTTGGCGAGGGTCTGTGAGTCGAGCTGCAGGTTGAGCGGCGTGGCGGCCGAACCGCCCGAGGTGGTCGCATTGACGGTGATGGTCCCGCCGCGAACCAGCGAGCCGGGACCGGCCATGACGACCGCTCCCTGGGTGGAGGTCAGGACGATGTCGCTGGTCGAGGCGACGTCGTACGCGAACTGGAATTCGGAGACGATCTGCTCGGCAAAGGCCGCTCCATTGGCCGCCGTGAACCCGATGATGGCAGTCTGGGGATTGGTGGCGTTGGCCGTGGCTCCCGGGAAGAGCGTGGAGAGCAGATTGAATGAGGAATAGACCCGTTGCCAGGTGGCCCCGGTCTCGAGGTCGATCAGCGATTCGGTGAGAGTCGACGCCGAGGCGTCATACGCGAGCTGGACCGAGATTTTGTTCCCGCTGGAGAAACTCACCGAGCCGGTGGCGTTGTAGGTCCCCCACGCACCATTCACCACCACGTTCGAACCGATGGTGTGCCCGTTGTAGATGTTGATCTCGTAGGCGGCGGTGTTGCCGGTGATGCCGGCATATCCCAGCTCACCTCCATCCCCCCCGATGGCGTTCAACCCCTCGTTCTGTAAGACGAGGGCCAGTCCGTCGGCCGGGTTGGTCCCCTTGGACTGGTAGACGAAACTGGCCTGGAAATCGCGGGTGATGTCGATGGGAGTGCGGTGCCAGGCGGCGGAGAGCTGGTTGCCGATGCCCGTCCCGGGAATCGCCAGCAGGCTGTCGCCGATGATTTCGGGAACCGTCTGCTGGAACAACGGCATTCCGGCAACGACACTGATGGTCTGAATCGAAGTGTCGGACCCATCGCCACCGGTGAAGCCAAACGTCGCGGTGGGACCGAGGAGGGCCGCCAGGCGAATATCGGTGTAGACGTGCTGGTAGGTCGCGGTCCCGCCGGTTGACAACGACTCGGTCAGCGTCTCGGTCAGGGTCTGGGTGAGGCCGTCGTAGGCCAGTTGCACGGTGATCAGATTGCCCGAGGCGATGTTGACGCCCCCTGTGGAGTTGTATTGGGTGGACGAATTCGTGGTGACGAAGTTCGTTCCAACGCCCCACAGGGAATAGAGGTTCATCTCATACGCGACCGTCTGCTCGGGAATGCCGACATATCCCAGGTCGCTTCCCTCGCCGCCGAGGGCCGACGTCCCGGAATTCTGGAACACAACGGCGATCCCGTCGGCCGCCTGATTGCCCGTCGCCAGGTACTGGAAATTGATGGTGAACGATGACGTGGAGACTGGATTTGGATACCAGGCGGCGGATGCCGAATCGCCCGTATCGTTGGTCAGCCTCAGACCGGCGCTGTTGGTCCCCACGACGACGGCATCACCAACCATTGTGAAGTCGGAAAAGTTGGTGATGCCCACATCACCATTGACCAACGACCACTCGGAGGGTCCGGTTGTGAATCCCCCGATCGTGAGGGGAATGGCGGCAACGGAATCCACGACGAGTTCCGAGGGCGAGGTCACGAAGATTCCACCGGGAGCGAAGGCGTCCAGCGACGATCCTGAAGTCAGGCTGATCTGCAGCGGAGTGTCGGCTGTCCCCACACTGGCTGGGACCGTGGTGGCGAGAGAGAAGTTCGAGACGGTCTGGGTGGAGGTGGCGCCGCCATCGGCTCCCGTGAATCCGATGAGGCACGTCGCGCCCAGCAGGGAATTGAGGTTGATGCCGGTGTGCGTGGTCTGGAAGGTGGCGCCGGTGACGGTGTCTGTCAGGGACTCGGTTATGGTCTGGGTGGTCGGGTCATAGACCAGCGTGACATCGATCGGGTCTCCCGAGGCGATGTTCACACTCCCGGTGGGGTTGTAGTTGCCAGAGGTGTTGGTGGTAACGAAGTTGGTACCGACGGCGTGCCCGTTGTAGAGATTCATCTGGTAGGCCGCCGTGTTGCCGGCAATGCCGACATACCCAAGAGAGCCACCGACGTTACCGAGAGCCGAGAGTCCCTGATTCTGGAAGACGAGAGCGATTCCATCGGCGGCCCTGTTCCCCCCTGCCTGGTAGGTGAATTGGGCGGTGAACCCCAGGGAGGTATTCAGCGGCATGTCGACCCAGACGGCAGCGGCGGTGGAGGTGACACCATCCGTGAGGGTGACTGAGTTGGTCGAGGGGCTGGTGTGAATGGCGGTCGTCAGCTCGAATCCGCGTTGCACGCTGGTCGGATCGGCAATCAGATCGAGATTTTGCGCCTCGATGGATCCCTGCAGGGTCTGGGTGATCGTGCCCAAGCTTGACAGGCTGACATCGCCCGCCATCCGGATCAGGCCATCGATCACGAGATTGGCGGTGGAGACGACCGACACGCCTCCCTGCTGCATGGCTTCGAACGAGATGGAGAACGGGTTGTCGGCCTTGACGGCTGACGACTGGAACATCTGGTAGGACGTGGGGTAGTAGTAGTTCCAGGTATGGTCGTTGCCGACACCCCAGGGCGGACCACTTCCGTTGTTGCCGAATTTGTTTTGGACAGAGATCAGGCCTTCGCTCGGCCCGACCGTGACGAACTGCGCCAGTGCGGTGTCCGCAGGCAGGGAGACACTGTTCACCGAGCGGGCCAGCAGGCTGTTGACGGGGGCCGTCTGCGACGAAGACAACGCGATGACCGGATTGGAGACCGTCTGTACGGCCGTGTCGCTTCCGGAGCCTCCGGTGAACCCGACGTAGCACTGGTTGGCTCCCAGCACCTGGGCCAGGTTGATTCCCGTGTAGGTCTTGGTATAGACGTACTCAACCCCCAAGGTGAGTTCAGTGTTCGTCGTGAGGGTCAGATCGGTCAGCGTCTCAACCAGAACCTGCTGCACGGGGTTGTAGACCAGGGTCACCTGGATTTTGTGACCACTCGCGATGTTGATATTGCCGGTCGAGTTGTAGGTGCCCGCGGTGTTGGTCGTGACAAAGTTCGTGCCGACTCCGTTTCCGCTGAAGAGGTTCATCTCATAGGCGGCCGTGTGGCCGGTGATCCCGACGTACCCGAGATATCCTCCTTCGCCTCCCAGGGCCGTCAGACCCTCGTTCTGGAAGACGACGGCGATTCCGTCGCCAGCCGCGTTCCCCCCCGCCTGGTAGACAAACCCGATGGCGAAGGCTTGGGTGACATCGAGTGGAATCTTGTTCCAGACCGCGGTCGCCACATCCTCATTTCCGTTGGTGAGTTCGATCGAGTTGGTGGAGCTGGTGATCGTCGGACTGCCAACCGGGGAATAATTGCCGACGCCGTTCATGGTCAGCGTGGAGGAGGGAGAAGACCAGGGGGTCGTCTGGTCGGATTTCAGCGTGAACTCACTGACTGTCTGAATCGACGTCGCCCCGCCGTCACCCCCGGTGAAGCCGATGAAGCACGACTCTCCCAGAGACGTGGCCAGATTGACCCCCGTGTGGGTGGTGGTGTAAGTCGCGTTGGTGCTGGTGTCGGTCAGCGTCTCGCTGAGCGTCTGCGTGAGGGGATCGTAGACCAGTTCGACCTCGATGGGGTCCCCCGAGGCGATGTTGACGCTCCCGGTCGCGTTGTAGGTACCACTCGTGTTGCTGGTGACGAAATTGGTCCCCACGGTGTGCCCATTGTAGATGTTCATCTGGTAGGCGGCGGTATTGTCGGTGATGCCGACATACCCGAGACTGCCCCCCGTGCCGCCAATCGCGCCGAACCCCTCATTCTGGAAGACGACTGCGATGCCGTCGGCCGCCTTGCTGCCGGCCGCCTGGTAGGTGAAGTTGATCTTGAATCCGACCGTGGTGTTGAGCGACGAAGTGAGCCAGGTGGCGGCGGCGGTGTTGTTGACCCCGTCGGTCAGGGTCAGCTCGGTGTCGGTGATCGTCGCCCCGCCGGCATTGTGAAACTGTCCGAAACCAGTGACGGTTCCGTAGGTGTTGTCAAAGTTCCAGAAGCCGACCGGAGCCGGGCGGATGGCGGTGTTGCCCGTGTCGATGTTGGTGCTGCCGTTGCCATTGGTTCCCCCCGGCGTGGAGAAGTTCAACTCGCGGACCAGGACGACGTTCTGCTGCTGGTTGATCTGCAGGCCAGCCAGGGGCTGGTAAGACTGGACCGCGTTTTCGCCCGAGCTGTTCGGGGTCGCCGCGTAGGACTGGTTGAGCGCGGCGGTGTAGACATCGACCCCCGCCCCGGGGATGTAGACATATTTGGTGCTGGTCTGCTGGATCGTGTCGTTGATCTCGACGATGCCGGTCACCTGGGTGGCCCCGGAATCGATCCCCGAGAGCACCAGGGGAATGCCAGTCGCATTGGTGATGCTGGTGATCCCCGGGCCGCCGATCATATTGATCTTCCCCGTGCTGACCGTCGAAACCATCCCGCCCGTCAACAGGGCCGAGACCGTCGCCGACGAAGTGGCGATCGAGCCGAGGGTGATTTCATTGGTCTGGGCGTTGTAGGTCGCGGTGACCCCCTCGATGCCAACCCCCAGGGCGGTTTCCGGAATGGTGTAGGTGGGGTTGGTCTGCGTTCCCGCCTGCCAGGCGGCCCGGTAAACGGACAGTGTGGCTCCCAGTGAGGCCGACAGCACAACATTCAGGTTGCGGGAGACCCCGACGTTCAGCGGGGCGTTGATGTCGATGAGAGCGGCGGTGATCGAGACCTGGGCGGCGGTCAAGCCCGAGGAGAGCTGCTTCTGGACGACCGACTCGGGCTGGGTCACCGACAGGGGCAGGTTGGGCACGACATAGGGGAGCGCCCCGGCGTTGGCACTCACGCCGTTGTAGGCGAATTGGTAGTAATCGCTGGTGGTGAAGAAGCCGCCGCCGCTGCCGGTCCACGACGCCTGACCAGCGTCACTCTGGTTGTCGGAGGTCGAACCGAATCCGTTTCCGTTACTCCATCCGGTGTTGTAGAACGGAATCGAGTTGCCGAAGTAGATCCAGGAGCTGCCGTTGGGGTTGCTGTTGGGGGAATTGCTGCTTTTGACTCCGGAATCTTTGTAGAGGTAGTACTCGGCGAAGGTGTCAGCCGACATGGTCGAATTGGCGAGTGTCTGGGCGCCATTGGCGAGCGTCGAGCTCGTCCCGTTGAACAGGTAGTCGACGACGGTGGTGGCCGCGAGGTTGGCATCCCACCCGGTGGTGGTTTGTCCGGGCAGAAACGCCCCCGTGAGCGCGGGAATGCTCGCCCCGGCCTGCGGATTGAGCCCCTGACGGGTCGCGCCCCAGGCATCGGTGATGTTGCCGCCGACGCCGAACGGCGCCTGCGGCGTGCTGAGAATGAACGCCGAGTTGGGAGTCTCGATCGAGACGCTGGCGGCATTGATCGGCGCCTGTTCGATCACTGCCCCCAGCGAGTTCGACAACGACACCTCGCCCGAGGGATTGTTGAGATAACTGGTGAGGTAGATTGCCGGGCCGGAACTGGTCCCGGACCCAACCGGTGCCGGATAGGTCTGCGACACCACGATGGCCGATTCCCCCACCGTGGGGTGCAGCGTGAATCCCGGATTCGCGGGAGCAGCTCCCGTCGCCCCCTTGAGCGTCACCTGGCCAGCGGTTTGTCCGCCAGGAATCGCCACGCCATTGAGCAGCAGGTAATCGGCCGAGGGGTTGGTGATCTGGATTCGCGGCGTGTTGGCCGAGAGGGTTCCCGAACCGGCGAGCTGGTCGGCCACCACCACGACCTGTCCCCCCTGGGCGGCCAGACCGGTCAATTGGGTCGCCACCACCGGGCTGCTCGAGACCGAGGTCTGCAGCAGGGCGGCGGTCGCCTGGTCGAAGCCGGCGAGTGAAGGGGTGTACTGCGGGATGTACTCGACCTGGAAGGGGACAAACAGATCGGCCCCCGGGGTGCTCGGTGGAGCAATCGTTTGAGTGATCACTCCGTTCGCACCGGGAGTGCCGGTGTTCAGTGCCGTCGTGACCCCATTCACGGTCAATTGGGTGCCGGTGGTGTCGAATGCGAGGTCCAGATTGGCATAGGCACCGGCTTCGATCTGGGCATCGATCGTCGCCAGGGCCGACTCGGTGACGGTTCCCGCCGAGGAGGACGACTTGCTGAAATTCCTGTCGTAACCATGCATGGACGATTGCGTCGTGCTGTTCACGCCGGGGGTCGCCCCCACAGTGACGTCGCCGCCGCTGGTGATGACCGCTCCGGAGGCGAGGGACAGCGTCGAATCGGAGGTCATGGTCAGCGATGCATTCGCCCCCGCGTCCCCCGCGACTCCGCCGAAGTGAGCCAGGCCGTATGTGAGGGCGTCGATCTCGGTCACATTGCGCCCTGCCGGATTCTGCCCGGCGACAATCGAAATGTCGTCGAGAGCGGTCAGGGTGCTGCCGGACCCGATGGTGACATCCTGGGTCACCGAGATGTCGCTGGTGGCGTTCCCCACGGCCCCACCGGCGAGTCCCCAGGTCTTGGCGACACCGATGTTCGCCGTGGTGGCATCGACCACGGTTCCGATCTGCACTCCCCCCTGGCTGGACTGCCAGCTTGTGTCGCTCCCCACGGTCAGCGTGGTGTCGAAGGTGGCGGTCAGATTGGCGTTCGTGACACTCACATCGATCAATCCACCCGTCTTCAGGATGGCCAGTTCGTTGGTGGTGAGTCCCTGGCTCGCGGTCACCAGGATCCCTTGAACTCCCGAGACAGTCACGTTATCGGCCACTGACAGTTCGACGGTCGGCGTGTATTTCGAAAAGATGGCGCCGGAATAGCCGACCAAACCGCCGCCCGCACCGAGGCGGACCATTGCCGACTCGTCATCGCCACCCGCCTCGACCAGCGAAGGTTGCCCGCCGAGATTGACGAGGGTGTTCGAAACCCCCAGGCCCACCTGGCCAGTGGTCGCCTGTAGTGTGGTCCCCGTGTTGATCTGCAGGCTCGCGCTGGGAGCGGCGGTATTGCTGACCGTTGCGCCGCTATAGCCGGCGACCGACGCATTGACCGAGTCGGCATAGCCGTTGTACTCGAGCTGGTTGACCGCCTGCAGACTGACGTTGGTTCCCTGCAGCGGGCTGGCTGTGGCCGCGATGGTCGCCGTGGGGGAGGTGGTCAGTGTCGCGACTGATGCTTCGGCTGAGATCAAGCCCCCGGAGCCGGCGATCGCCTGCGCGGTATTGGATCCGTCGGCCTGGGCCACGACATTGATGGCGCCTGCGGCTGTCAGCGGGAACTGGTCGAGGGTCGTCGTGATGGTCGGGGTATATGTCGCAACCGCGATGTAGGCTCCCACCCCCAACAGGCCAGCGGTGGCTCCTGTGGATTCGGCATGGACCGTCGTCGTGGATTGGGCCAGTGCCGTGGCAGAACCGGTCATCTGGGCCCCCGTTGTCGGGCCATTGTCGAGGGTTACCGAGATCGTCTCGGTGTATTCGGCGGTGTGGGTTTCCCCCGAGCCGGCGAGGCCACCAATGGTGACTGACGTCCCCGTGGAGGAAATGGTATGGCCGGCCGTGGCACTGACCTCCAGGTTCCCCACGTTGAGTTCCGTCAGCGAATCGAGCGTGGCCGACAGACTGCCGGAGCGTTCCACCGTCGACAGGAAGACCCCGATCGATCCCAGCCCGCCCGCACCCCCATCGATCTCAGCGGTCAGCGACTGCTTTCCGAGGGTTTGGACCGTCAGATCTCCCGCCGGGTGTCCCGCGGCGACGGTGTTGAGGGAGGAGTCACCGGTGATGCTTGCGGCAAAAGTCGAGCTGTCGGTGATGTTCGAGTTCCCCCCGGCACCCGCCGCCCCGAAGCTGATGGAGGCCGACGTGGGGACGGAGATGGTGTGGCTCGAACGTGTGGTCTCGGCAATGACCGAAACATCGCCGCCAGAGGTTGCGACCGAGGTGCCGTTGATGCGGGCTGCGACGGTATCCGATGTGGTGATCTCGGCCAGCGAGATCCCGAGGGAGCCGCCATAGGCGGCGACCGACAGGGCTCCCGCCCCCACGCGCGTATTGAGTGTGGAAGCCTGATTGGCCTCAATCGCCAGCGCGGGACTCTTCCCAGCGGCCGCAGTGAGCGAGCCTCCCGCCAGTTCGGCAGTCAGCGTGTTGGTGGTCGAGATGCTGGCCGAGGCCCCCGAGCCACTGAGGGCCACTCCACCACTGGCGGAGACTGCGACAGCGGTCAGGGTCGAGGTGATGTCGGCGGCGTCGGTGGCGGTGATGTTGACCGGGCCACCGATGGTGATCGTCGTTGGGTCGGAGATCCCCGCCGGAGTCTGCCCCACAAGGGCCTGCACTGTATTGGTCACGTTGACAGATCCGACGACGGAGCTGGGAGCGACAGCGAGGTCGGTCCCCGCTGCCGCCGCACCGGCTCCTCCCTTGATGGTCAGGCTGGTCTGATCGTCGGCGGTGACCTGCAGGGAGTCTGTCACAGTGAGCGTTCCGCCGCTCACACTGGCCGCGACGGTGTTGTCGAGCGTGTGATACGCAAATGCCCCCGACAGGGAGACCGCGACTCCCAGTTCGAGTCCCGCGGAGACATCGACCGCGACGCCAAAGGCAATCTGCGTCTGTGAGGAGGCCAGAAGTGCCGCGACTTCCAGCGACTCCGCGGCAATCGCGCTGTCGCTGACGGTCGCTTCAATCTGGTTGTTCGCGTTCCATTCGTTGTAGCCCCCTCCGATCGCGACCCCCACGGCGGTCCCACTGGGCAATTGGACGGTGAGGTCGGAACCACCCGCGTCGCTCTTGGTCGTGAAGGCCTCGGTCGCCAAGACATCCAATGAACCCAAAGTCGTCACGGATGACGTGGAATCGATCGTGGCGCTGGTTTCAAGAGCCAGGTTGGTGACAATCACGCCGCCAACAATCGTCACTCCGACCGATGTCTCATGACTTCCCTCTCCCTGCGCATCTCCCGCGACCGCCAGCAGGTACAGGCTATCATTGCCGGCGGTCGTGGAGGTCTTCGAGTTCTCGTACGCGGTTGTCATCTGTCCCGAGTACGCTTCGACGGTCACATCCCCCGCACTCCAGGTGATGTCCGAGTCGGTCACCTGGGCGACAGTCTGGACGTCCTCGGTCCCACTCGACCGGAAATTGGTGACCACCACGCCCGCCCCCACCCCCACTCCCACCTCGGTCTCCTTGGTGGAGAATTCTTTGCCCCAACTGGCGGCGACGTATCCGGCGGTCGAGATCAGGGCCGGGATCAAGAGCGCCGTCACCTCCAGGTTCTCGGTATTTTCGACTTCCGCATTGGACAGGGTGCTGCCGGAGATCAACGCCTGGGTATTCGGCCGGAAGGCGGTCGTGGCGAACATCCCGCCGATGTTCACTTCCGTCCCCGCGGCCACCGCGACATCGACCCCGGCACTCAGGACGAGGCTGCGGGTGTAGTCGGCGGCTTCCACGGTCGCACCCCCTGCCACGAACGACAGGTCGCTGTCCACCACTTGCGCCGTGGTGCTGTTGACCAGTTCGTTGATGGCCCCGCTGGCTCCGACCCCAATCAGGGTCTGGGGCTTGGCGCTGTCTTCTGGCTTGGTGAGATCGCGGCGGTCGATGGTGACAGACACCAGCCCGGCAGCCGCCCAGGCTTCATCACTGGTGGTCGCCTCAACGGTGAGGTCGTGCAGTTGCGTCGCGGACACATCATCGACCTCGGCCGTGGTGGTGTTCGTGATGGTATTCACCGCCACCGAGCCGGCGAGGTCGAGGTCGGCTGCCGAGACGACGGAGACCTGCATGCCGCCGGCGAAGGATCCCGCCAGCTTGTTGTTGGTCGCCAGGACCTCGGCGGTAAGCCCCTGCAGCGTAACGGAGGCGATTTGCGCCTCGACGACCGAGTCGTCGGAGATGACGGCCGCCGAGCCGGAAATGCCGGCGGTGAGATCCTCCGTCCGTTTCGAATTCACCACCGAAGCGGAACCCGACACGGCATGGATCAGAGAGTTGTTGGTCGACTCGACTTCGACGCTGCTGTTGTTGGTCGACGTGATGGTTCCCTGGTCGGCCAGCCAGGCGGTTGTCGAGTCGTGGATGAACTCGCCAGCGAAATCTCCCGAGACATTCAGCCCCCACTTGCCATGGGGTTCGGAACCGGCATTGGCCGCCCCCGCGCCGAGGTTCTGGCCATGACGAGCGGCGACGGATTCCGGTCCGGGACGACCGGCATACGCCCCCACCAGCGACGCGGTGGCAAGCGTGCCTCCGGAGGTGGCCGTGATCTCCAGGTTGCCTGTCAGATCGAATGTCGATGTCTCGGTGGCCGTATCTCCGAGCGCACTGGTTCCGACGCCGGCCGCCACATCCCGGTCGAGTTCGATCACCGAGCCACTGACTCCGATGCCTTTGGGAGCGCCAAACAGCACGGCCCCCGAGACGACCCACAGATCGCTCGTGTCGTTCGCCGTCACCTCGACGTAGCCGGTCGTTCCCGGATTGGACTTCAGGTCGAGGGGGCGATTGGTCGTCAGCAATTGGGCCCGGGCGGTCTGACGGCGCTGGTTGGTCTGGTCGCCCGCGTTGCCCATGTCGAGCATGCCGAAGCTGCCCTCAAAGCCAAACCCAGAGCTCTTGCCCCCC
Organism: uncultured Planctomycetaceae bacterium; assembly: GCA_903861195.1. Taxonomy (GTDB): domain Bacteria; phylum Planctomycetota; class Planctomycetia; order Planctomycetales; family Planctomycetaceae; genus UBA10511. The sequence continues at coordinate 13,953 of CAIOTJ010000197.1, forward strand.
GCCTGGACGACCAGCACATTGGTCACCGCGTTGAGCGCCTCGACCGTCAGGTTGCCATTCCCGAAGGCCAGAGCCGTGGCGGTGGTCTCGGGAGCCGCGAAAGTCACCCCAGTCGGGGCCGTGGCGAGACAATCTCCTCCCACCAGCGCCTGCGTGTTGTTCTCCAGGTCGAGCATCATCATCGAGCCGCCAATGGCGTTCTCCCCCCCGGACAGGTCGAAGACATCGTTGATGTTTTTTGATTTGGACGCGTATTGCATCCACAACAGACTGAGACCCGGGAAGACCTGTCCGGCGGTCGCAGTCTGCACCATGTCGGTCTTCGCGCTCACTTTGACGGGTTGGTCAGTTCCGATCAGGGAGGCGATCTGATTGATCTGGGCTCCGTCGGAGATCTGAGCCAGGTTGTTGTTGGTGATGTCGACGAACGAGAGGCTGAAGCCAATGCACCAGCCCAGGGCCCGCTCCTTGACGATATCGTGGAAGGGATCCTCATCCCGTGTCTCTTCGGCGGCGAATGCCGCGTTCGCGAGGTGGTTGAAGAGCCACTTGCTGATTCCCCCCATGCTCGAAAAGATGGCATTGCTGAGAATGTGTTCGACCGTCTCCGTCACATTCGTGACCGAGGCCGGCAATGTTCCCTGCAGGTAACCCGACAGGTTGGTCTCGCGCAGCACGAAGGGGTAGAAGATGTCGGAGGTGACCGAGACCCCCGAGGTGCCAGCCACACTCGCCCCGGGAGCGATGACCGCCTGCGAGGTGTTGTTGACCAGCGCCATGTTGAACCCGATCGCGACCGCCTTGTCCCCCTCGCCCAACGTGGGCTTGGCGATCGAGGTCACCGACGTGCTGTGCACAATCTCGGTCAGTTCGGCGGCGACCGTCACCATCCCGGCGGTCTGCAGATTGGCAGTCCCCAGGACCAGTGCCTGGACGAGGTTCTTGACATCCGCCACCGCGGGAGCCGCCGTCAATTCGAACGAATTGGGAACGTTCTTGTCCGCCGGAATCTTCCCCTTCAAGGCCTCTTCGATGCTCGTGTAACCATCGTTGTGAAAAAATGTTGACCAGAATTTGGAATGGTGGGATCGATCACCCAGCCAATTGGAGCCGGAGTGAGTGATGTAGGCCAGCATCGGAAAGAGCCCGATGTTGGCGCTGCTCTTGACGCTGTCGGAAGATGTCAGTGAGGCGGTGATCGAGATGCCCGGATCTGTCCCTTCCGGAAGCAACTCAGCCAGAGTGACCGGGGCCCCGGTCATGAGCCCCGCCGTCGTGGCCGTGAAGGGGTAATACGGCTGCATGTTCAGCAAGACCGGAGGGCTCGCGGTGGCGTCGGCCAGGGTCGCCGCGAGTCCCACGATCAGCGTCTGGGGAACGTACTGGTCCGGCATCACCACCGCGTAACAGGTCTGGCCGTTGGTCACACCCAGGTTGGTCAGGTTCCAACTGTCGGTGAAGTTCAGGGCCATCCCGGTCGTAATCGACTGGTCGCCCGCTGTGATCAGCCAGGGATCGTCGGGTTGTCCCGTCCCGGTGACGCTGGCCCGAATGCCGGTGAGATTCTCGTTGATGGCGGCCGCCACCTCGTCGGCCGTGGCGTTCCAGGCCAGGGCCGGTGTGGTCTGCGTCTGGGTTCCCGTCGTCAGCGCGAGGGTGAAGGTCCCCCCCGTGGCCGTGGTCGACACGAGGTTGGCGGCGTAGGCGAGTTCGCGCGACAGCAGGTTGGTCGCCTGCCCGTCGTAGAGCAGGTCGGCGCTGTCGGCCGAGATTTCGTCGAGCGAGAGTCCGGCAATCGTCCACGGTGAGGCAAGGACTCCGGTACCAATGACCGTCACCTGGACGCCGGGAATGGCGTTCAATGCGGACTCGACCTCCGCCGCCGAGGCATTCCAGGCGAGTTCCGACGTGGTGACGGGCGTGCCGTTGCCCCCCGTGAGGGTGACCGAGAACGTAAAGGTGCCGGCGGTCGCGAAGCTGAAATACTGGACGCTCCCGGCAGCGACGGTTCCGAGGCTGGCCGTCCCCCCCGTCAGCGCTCCGGAGCCGACCGCCGAGACGGTGGCACTGTTGGGAAGTTCGACCTGCAGTTGTCCGCTGTCGGGAACGACCCCCGTCACGGTGTAGACATTCCCGTTGCTGTCGGTCAGCGTCTGGTAGAGGGAGACTTCGATGGCCGGGGCAGCGCTGCTGGCACTGTTCGAGAGAGTCAGCAGGTACTGCGGCAGTTTCGGATTGAAATACAGGTTGGTCGCCGGGTAGGTGTAGTAGGTGGTGCCATCCGTCAGGCCAGCGACCGGCTTCCCGTTCGCGGCCTGGTAGGTCACAGCCGTGCCCGCGGCAAACCCGGGATCAAAATCAAACACAAGATCGGTGCCGTTTTCGAAGGTGCCGATGGCCAGAACGTACTGGCCAGCGATCACCCAGGGATCTGCCTGGGTCCCGCTGCCGGTGACCGTGGTCTGCAGCCCGGTCAGGCCATTCAGGGCGGTCTGCACTTGCGCCGCGGTGGCGTTGTAGGCCAGGGACGAGGTGGTCTCACTCCCCTGGGGGGTCTTCACGGTGATGGTGAAGGTCCCCTGGGTGGCGTTCGACCAGAGGGAGTACGTGCCATCCGTGTTCGGACCACTGGTTGTGAGATTCTCGTTGGTGCCGAAGCCGGAGGGAGAGGTGGAGGTCAGGAAAGATTGGTTGTCGACCGTCACCAGGTGCGGCACGGCATTCTGCACCGCCGGGTTCTGGGCGATCGCCTGGGCCTCGGTCTGGGCCAGGCGGATCATCCCTGGGTTCGACGTGTCGACAATCGCGTAGTAGGTCGTGCCATCGACGACATTGGTGGTGGGGTTGTTGAGTCCGCTATGGAAGACCAGCGCCTCGGCATTCTGCAGGGCCTGCACATTCGCCGGAGTGGTGACCGGGTCCCCTGTGGTGGCGTCCAGTGTGGGAGGATTGAGGTTGAGCTGGCTGGACTCGGTGTCGAACGAATAAATGGGAATCAACGTTCCCGAACTGGTTTCGAGGTACGAATTGTCATTCAGCGGCACCACGACCCCCGCGGCCGTGTTCGACAACTGACCGGCCGCCGTGGTCGACAACGTAATCGCGAGGGGAAACAGGTCGGAATTGGGGGATGTTGCGATGGTGACCGAGTAATTGCCCGCGGGCAGTGCACCGACCAGGTTCCCACTGGCGTCGTTGTAGCCGAGGAACCGCCCGGTGACCGGTGAGTAGGTGACGATGTCGCCCGTTTTCAGCGTTGGCGCCCCATCCTGCCCGTTGGCAAACCCGAACAGCACGCTGTTCGAGGTGGTGTCGATCATGGTGATCGGCAGGGACGCGCCAGCGCTGGTCGTCAGCGTGGGGAAGGGGGTCCCGAAACTGAGGGGGATGGGGGTCCCCGCGGTAGCGTCGTCCTTGGTTGCGGCGAGCTGCAGTTGGTTCGGGTTGCCCTTCGAAGTGATGGCAAAATAGACCGAGTTGGGAACGAGCCCCGGGATCGTCCCCCCACCGGTGCTGGTGAAATACAGCGGATCCCCCGTGGAGAAGTCGACCGGATCGGGGAAGAGCAGCGCATCGGTAGTGAAATCGACCACCATCGAGGGGCTGAAAACGATTTGCGGCAGGCTGATTCCCGGTGCCGACACGGGCACGCCCGAAGACACCGATCCCGCGACGAGAGCCTGGACAGTCGCCTGCGAAACGATGGTGCTGGCGGCGAAACCGACAGTGCCATCCCGATAGGCATTGGCCGTGACCGCCACCTCGTTTTCGTCGGTGGCCTCAGCGGCGATCTCGACCGATCCTCCCGCGACCAGGCTGCTGGTGCTGTCAATGGAAATGGTCGACGTAGTCTTCAGATCACTGCCGCCCAAGGCGACATCGATGGCCTTGGGATTGGTTACGGTGATGCCGTTGTTCTTGACGGCCAGAACCTCCAGCGCGATCGCATTGTCGACCGTCGTGGAGACCTGGAGATCCTCCGCCGAAGTGATCGAGCTTCCGGTGACCGAGATGGTGGCCTTGGCGTCGGTCTCGAAATAGCCGGCGGCACCACCGAAACGTCCCGAGCCATCACCAAGGAATTCAGAAGTGACGACCCGATAGTAGACCGCCTTGCCCGACGCGCTGGCGTCGGCCGTACTGCTGATGGTGATCGATCCCGAGCCCGTGAGCGTGGCGGTGTCGATCACGATGCTTGCCGACGGCCGCAACAACTCGAAGGCGATGGGCAGGCTGCCCAGATCCGGCTTGTGCGCGAGCTCGAGCCCGACTTGTGAGAGCGGCCGCAGGAGCAAACTCAGCGTCTGGTTGTAGACGGGATCGACCTGATGGCCACTTTCGGTGGTGAGGGTGATGTCCTCGCCGATAATCTGCACACTGGAGTCGAGGGAGATCTGCGTCTGCGAAAACCGATTGGCAAGCAGAATCAGGTCCTCGAGCTGATTGACGGCACTGATCCCTGAATAGGATCTGGTTTGTGCCGTCAGGCTGATGTCTCCATCGGTCAGACCGGTGGCCAACAGTTGCGCCCCGGCCTGCAGTGTGATCTTGGGGGCCGTCAGCGAAATCTTCCCCGCCTGGCCGGTGGGCGAACTGGTGTCGATGACCACGTTCGCCGAAACGATGATCTCTTCGGAATCTGTGATGGAATAGTCAACGCCGGGCGTGAAACTGTTGCTGCTGATCGTGGTCGACAGCAAAACGCGTGATTCGAGTGCCTCGAGGAGACCCAACCGCGACGTCCCCCGGCTGGCGAGACGCCCCCGGCGAGCGACACTGCGTCGCGTGAGCCTGGCTGTCCGCAATCGCTGGAGAAACAGGGAAAACAGCGAGCGGGGCGTGCGCATGAAGACGACTCCAGAGGACTGACGCAGGGTTGGACCAACGAGCCCCTCTTCGGTGCCCGTCAGTCCGAGCCACGAGAAAAGGTTGACCCAAAAGCCTGCCCAAAAGGGCAAGCGAGCGACGAAACTAACTCGAATGCCCTGGGCTTGCAATCAAGGTTGGCCGTGGATTTTGGCTTTGGTTGATTAAAGATTGTGCAAAAAAACAGGGGATGAACCGGTTGCTCTCGATCGCCCCCTTCGGCCGGGCCCCTCTGTCTGGAACCGTTCGGAGTGCGGGACCGGGCGATGACCGGTCTGGTACGTCCGAACCTGTCGCAACTGACGCCCGGGGGGCGAACAGCCCGGTTGCGAGGAAAGGCCTTACGCGTGACAATCGCCAAATTCACCCCTTTCTTCTTGTCCGGTGAAACTCCCCGCGGTCTGTGCCCACTGCGTCCTCTGGTGTCTTCCACAACGCTCTTTTTCCGGCGATGTCGAGATTCAAGCTTTCACGAAAATCGCTCATCGGTGCGGCTGTCATCGTCGTCGGCATGGTCGTGGCCGCGAGTGCCGGTCCACCCGAGGCGGGGAATCTTTCTCAGCGGCCGACGGTGGGGGGGGCGATCGAACGGGTGCTTGTGATTGATGAAGAGGGGCCCACCCGCCCGGCGTTCGTCCAATTGATGGAGGGGTTTCGCGAAGGTCTGTCCCAGATCCCGGGAGTGCGTTCGGAGGTCTTCATCGAGACGCTGGATCTTGTGCGGCTGGGGCGCGGTGCCAACGATCCCGAACAGGCCGCCGACTGGCTGATCGAGAAGTACCGTGGCGCTGCTTTCGACGTGGTCGTCCCGACCAGCCGTGTCGCGCGACAGTTTGTTCTGGCCAACCGGAACCGGCTTGCCCCGAGAGGCAGGATCGTCGCCGTGGAGCGACCGGGAGATGAGGGGAGCCAGGGAGCGGGACTGGCTGATTACAGCTTTGTCTCCATCGCACCCTGCGTGGCGAAGACAATCAACGTGGCCCACACTTTATTCCCCCAGGCTCGTCGCGTGGCCTTGATCGGCCAATCGCTGCCGCACACTCTGGCCTTCTCCGCCGTCGTCCACGAGGCCCGCGCGGCAGCGGAAGCGCAGGGGCTCGAGTATGTCCCCCTCATCGATCTCAACCTGAGCGAACTGTGCACCCGTCTGCGGGACCTGCCCCCCGACGCGATCGTGTTCTACCACGCCTACTGGAAGGATGAGACCGGGCGGACCCATGTGCCGGCGGAACTGCTGGAGACCTTGTGCCGCGAGAAGTCGATTCCGTTTTTAAGCTCGATCGACACCTACGTGGGGCGGGGTATTGTCGGCGGGGTGTGCGCTGACGTGCGTGCCTTGGGGCGGGGGCTCGCCAAACAGGTTCTGGAGGGTCGGGCCGGTCCCAATCCCCCCCCGCTGACAGTGGCACCCGTCCCCATTTTCGACGAACGGGTGCTCAACCGGTTTGGAATCTCCGAGTCAATGCTCCCTCCCGGCAGCCGGGTGCTGTTTCGCGAACCACGACTCTGGGAACGATATTGGCCGCAGCTTGTGGGGGGGCTCGCCCTGCTTGTGCTCGAGGCCGGTCTGATCCTGGCGTTGCTGCGGCAATTGCGCCTGCGGCGGCGTGCCGAGCGGACCGTGAATGAGCAGCGCGACCAGTTGGCCCATGCCGGGCGGATCTCGACCCTCGGCCAATTCGCCGCCTCATTGGCGCACGAGCTGGGCCAGCCGCTGGGGGCGATTCTCAATAACCTCGAGGCGGCCGAGATTCTGCTGCGGGATGACAACTCGGCCATGGCGGGGGAACTGCGCGGGATTGTCGCCGACATCGCGGCTGACGACCGCCGGGCCGGGGCGGTGCTGGACCGGATCCGGGCGATGGTGCGACAACAGCGGTTCGCCCTTCGCCCCGTTGATGTTTCCGGATTGATTCGCGATGTTTTGGCCCTGGCGGGGCCCCGCCTGCAGGCGGAGCGGGTGGCTGTGACGGTCCACTGCGACTCGGGGATTCCCCGGGTGGCGGGGGATGAGATCCTGCTGCAGCAGGCCCTGCTGAATCTCATTGCCAATTCGGCGGATGCGATCAGGGGAATCGGAGGATCCAGCCCGGTTGGAGCCGATTCCTCGGCGGCGACTGCCCGTCCTCCCGGCACAATTGCCATCCAGGCGGGTTGGGCCGGGGAGCACGTCGATTTGTCGCTGATTGACAATGGCGGGGGAATGCAGGACGATTTTAAGCACCTCTCATGGGAACCCTTTGTCACGACGAAAGTAGAGGGACTCGGAATCGGCCTGCCGATCGTACGGTCCATTATGGAACAGCATGACGGGCAACTGGAGGTGGACAACGTTCCGGGCCAAGGGCTGGCAGTCCGCCTCCGTCTGCCAGTCTGGAAGCACAATCGGGAAGCAGGATTGAGTTGATGATTCCCACGATCCATCTCATCGATGACGACGAATCGTTCCTCCGCAGCATGAGCCGTCGGTTGAAGGCTCATGGTTACTACGTGTCGACCCACGAATCGGTGACCGACTTTTTCGAAATGCGGGATCCCGAATCCCCCGGCTGCGTGCTGGCCGACCTGCAAATGCCGCGGCGCGATGGATTCGATCTGCAGGAAACGCTGGCGAAGTCGGCGAATCCGCTGCCGGTGGTGTTTGTTACCGGCAAGGGAGACATCCCCACGAGCGTGCGGGCCATGCGCAAGGGAGCCGAGGATTTCCTTACCAAGCGGGTGCCGACCGCCGAACTCATCGAGGCGATTGAACGGGCCATCTCCCGTGACGTGCGGGAACGAGCGGCGCGGGTCCGGAACACGGAAGCCCGGCGAATGGTCACCCAGTTGACCGGCCGCGAGCTGCAGATGCTGCTGGGCATCGTCACCGGGATGCAGAACCGCGAGATGGCCGAGAAATACGCGATGTCGGAACGGACCGTGAAGTTTTATCGGACCGTGCTGACCCGCCGGCTCAACATGACGGCAGCCGCCGAACTCACCCGGCTGGTGCTCGATGCCGGGATCTCCACCGAGGAGTTGACCGAAATGACGGCCAAAGCCCCCCCCGGACCCCGGCAGACCTGAAAGCCAACCCTCCGCGACGACGACTCGGGCACCCAGGGAACGCCTGTGTGGCCTGTCGGGCGTATGATCTTCCTGGCATGTGCCCGTACCAGGGGGGCCGTGCTGGATCCTGTCGGAGAGGGTCGGTTCGCCCTGTGGTCCTCGGCCACACGGGCGATCTCACTGTTCGGACTTGCCGCTCGCTTCACACCTTGCGCCGGGCCAGCAGCCACTTCCACATCTCGATGTGGGAAGTGAAGTTGGGGGCTCCCGCCAGGAGGTTGGTGTACTGCGAATTGCCGTTGGCCAGCAGCTCGGTAAACGCCTCCTGCTGCGATTGCAGATAGGCGGTCTGCTTCTGCAGGTTCGCGAGGAACCCGGTCCGGCCCAGGCGATTCCGCAGGGCAATCCACGCCTGCTTCTCGGCCGCCGTCATGCGGTAGCCCGGGTCGACCATCAGCCGCCACAGCCCCTCGACATACCGTTCGTCGGCAGTGCCGGTGGTGCTGAACGTCCGCAGGTACTGATTCACGGCCGTGCTGTTGAGGAACTGCTGCGGCACCAGCAGCGGGTCTTTGAGCCATCTTCGACAGTTGTTTTGCTGGTTAAGGGTAGAATTCTTGTTTTTTCCGCGTTTTGAACGTGTCAGTCCGGACCCGGGTTGAAAACCTGGTGCCACGTTCAGTCTCTGTATTCTTCCTGAAGAGTGTATTTATCGTGGATTTCGATTGTCGGACTGGCGGCATTCGGTCTACCAAGGGCTCCGTCGTCCGTTCCCCGTCCCGGAGCCCGATCATGTTTTTCCGCCAGAAACGCTCCGGTGACCGGGTGTATCTGCAGGTTGTGGAGAATCGCAGAGAGGAGGGCCGCTCCCGCCAGAAGGTGATCGCCACTCCCGGCCGGGTCGATCAACTCCCTGAGAGCGGCCAACCCGACGCACTCTTGCAGTCGGGCGCGAAGTTCGCGGAGCAGGTCTTGGTGGTGTCGGCCCACGAGAACGGACAGGCCCCTTCGGTCCAGAGCCGCAGTGTGGGTCCGGCCTTGGTCTTCGGGCGGCTCTGGCAGGAACTCGGGATTCCGCAGGTCATCGAGTCGCTGCCGCGGGGAAGATGCTTCGAATCGCCCGTCGAGCGGATCCTGTTTCCGACGGTCGTCCACCGTCTGATGGAATCCGGCAGCGACCGTTCGTGCGTACTGGACTGGAAACGCGACTTCGAGATCCCCGGTGTCGCGGATTTGGAACTGCACCAGGCGTATCGCGCCATGGCCTGGCTGGGCGAGCCATTGCCGGAGTCGGAACAGTCGGCGGCAACCCCGTTCTCACCGCGATGCACCAAGGACGCCATCGAAGAGGCCTTCTTCGTACGCCGACGGTAACTGTTCAGCGAACTCGAGTTGGTGTCCTTTGACACGACTTCGATCGACTTCGAGGGGGAGGGAGGCGCGACGCTGGGGCAATACGGATACAGCAAGGATCACCCGCCCGACTGCAAACAGATGATCGTGGGAGTGGTGCTGAACCAAGCAGGATGCCCGCTGTGCTGAGAACGCAGGCCTGACGCGCGTGTGTTGTGACTCGCCACTTGATCGGGTTGCGTTCCAGTGCAGAGCGGGGTCTTTACTTTTTGACAGCCCCTTTGGACGCACTGATCGTCGCCAGGGCATCGAGTGCCTCCAGTCGGGCCTGACCATGGTCGACGATGGGGCGGGGATAGTTGGTGCCCAGCTCGACCCCGGCGGCTTCCAGCACGCTGGCCGGGGCTTCGAACGGGCGGTGGATGAATTTGTCGGGCAGCCGGGCCAGTTCGGGAACGTACTGCCGGATGTATGCACCCGCGCCGTCGAACTTTTCACCCTGCGAGATCGGGTTGAAGATCCGGAAGTACGGAGCGGCATCGGCCCCGCAGCCCGCCGTCCATTGCCAGCCCAGCGTGTTGTTCGGCAGGTCGGCATCCACCAGGGTGTCCCAGAACCATTTCGCCCCCTCCTGCCAGGGAAGCAACAGATCCTTCACCAGGAACGAGGCGGTCGCCATCCGCACGCGGTTGTGCATCCAGCCGGTCCGCCACAGTTCCCGCATCCCGGCATCGATCAGGGGATAACCCGTACGGCCCCGTTGCCAGGCCCGCAGTCCTGGGGCGTCATCCTTCCAGGGGAACCGGGCGAACTCGGTCCGCAGCGGTTTCAGCGGGGTGTGGGGAAAGTGAAACAGCAGGTGGAAAGCGAATTCGCGCCAGACCAGTTGCCGGGTGTACGGTTCGGCACTCGCTTCCGGCAGCTTGTTCCGCCGGGCAACCGCGTGCAGGTGATGCCACACCTCCCGCGGGCTGATTTCGCCGAAGTGCAGGTGCGGGCTGAGCCGCGACGTGCCAGTCTGGGAAGGAAAATCGCGATCCTGTTTGTACGTCTGCCAGGCTCCGTCGCTGAAGCGGGCCAATTCGCGTTCAGCACCGGCTCGGCCAGGGATCCAGGTGGCGGCGAGGCCTTGGTCCCAGGCAATCCGCGGCTGCAGTTCGAGATCGTCCAGTTTGACTGACCGGGGCCATTTCGACGGAGCGGTGAAGACTGTGGGGGGCGGCTGCACGGGATCGATGCCCCCGGTCGCCACGCACTTCCGCCAGAACGGGGTGAAGACCTTGTAACAGTCGTTCCCGCCAGTCCGGATGGTCCAAGGTTCCCAGAGCAGGCTGGTGTTGAAGCTTTCCACCTGCAGACCCGACGCGGCCAGCGTCGCTTTGATGTGTTTGTCGCGTTCGATGGCGGCCGGTTCGTAACGCCGGCCCCAGTACACCGCCTGGGCCCCGCACTCGCGGACCAGCGACTGCAACTCGGCCAGGGTGTTCCCCCGCCGCACAATAAGCTTCGAGCCGTGCTGCTTCAGATTCTCGTCGAGACTGGCGAGCGAGCGGTGCAGCCACCACCTGGTCGCTCCCCCCAGCGGCCAGTCTCCCTCGCCATCCTCCGAGTGAATATAGACCGGCACCACGGGCTCTCCCCGAGCGCAGGCGGCGACGAGGGCCGGGTGATCGTGAGTCCGCAGATCGTGCCGCAACCAGACAAGTGTGCTCATGATCAGAATTCTAGTGTCACGCGACGGTGGGCAATGGCGATTTTGCCTCTCCACCGCCTCCGACTTTCCTCCGCGCGGGCCACACTCGGGGAGGGGGTTTGGACAGAGATTTCTGCTTCCTTGGAAGGGACTGTTGGCGGGCTGCGGTCAGCCCTGCCGGGGAACGGCCGGTTGCTCGGGGGGCTGGCGATCTGCGATACAGTGGAATGCGTGCGAAGTGTGCGAGTGAGTTCTGGGTGCTGTGCCGAG
>CAIOTJ010000198.1 GCA_903861195.1 uncultured Planctomycetaceae bacterium
AATGGCTGGGCTATCAGCAGACCAGAACGAGTTTGGGAATGGTCTCGTACCAAACAGGAAACTTTGAAGAGCAACGACTGGCTCGTGAAATTGCCAGACAAATGCAGATCGCAGCCGGCCTGGGTGAGATCAAGATCACGGTTGCAGCTGGCACAGAGCTGACGAAAATCGTCGTCCAGACCAGTAATCCGGTGCTGGATGTGATCGTCGACACCGTCGAATTAGCACATAATCCTACATTGGCCGGAGTGGGGAACTTCGTCGGTCCAGCCGCAGCCGGCGCACTTGTAGGAAAACTCGTCAACAAAACTACGGATGTTGTCGATGATCTTCAGCTTCCGAAGGGAACGCCGGGGCCGACGCCAAAGCGTGCTGCTCAAAACGGAACACAGGCTGCTTTTGATGCCGCCCAACAATCTTGGAAAAACCTCCCGCCTGATGTACGTAATATGATGCACGGAATCACCAATGGTTCCCGGCCACTCTCTGATTTTACCAAGCTGCCCGCGGCTCAACAGCAGGAGATACTCAATTACTACCGTGCAACAGCCGCAAATGCATCAAAAGCAAATGCAGAAGCGGTCCGCCAACTTAACCTGCATCGAATCGACTTTCTCAGTGGACGACGCCCTGATCCACCGGGCGGCATCTCCAATTTCCCAAAACCGGGAGGCTCATGATGGCAAATGAAATCATTCGCAGTGAACCAGCACTTAGCCAATTTGGCTCACTGGTTTTAACTTTTGAGCCACCCGCTCGAAGGCTCCTTGTACACAAACCGGTTTGTGGCCATGGAGGTTCCGTGGTTGATTTATCCCTCAATGATGTTCGACACTATTGCGAGGAGTCTCCTTTAATCGTCCAGCCGGACTTACTGGTCGACAGTGAGAGTCGACATGCCATTGGACTGGTTTTCGAGATGTCGGCACCAGAGTGGATGTTACCACGTTGCCACAAAATGCTTGATGGGCTTGACGCAACTGCGATTCGAATTTGCGGCTTGGATTCTGTCTCGAATGACGCGGAGGAGGAATATTTCGGTCTCGAAATCCTCTGGGGTAAACCGACGAGGTACGAGCGAGTGTTCGCGCAGTTTGACTTTGGACTCTGGGGATTTCTTTATTCGTCTCCAACACCATTCCTGTTTCGCGACGGCACAGCATGGTCCATCCCCGCAGGTCTCGTCATCGGAGACCTGACACAGATCGGCGTCCCTCTCTTGGTAGAAAACAGTGAGTCAGGCGATCATGTCGTGAGGAAAGCAGAATAGCGGAAGATCGTTCATGCATGCAGGTGGCGTCAGCATACGCGGAGGAAAAAATCGGGTCGTTGCCATTTCGGCGAACACCACGATCGGAGCGACGGCCGCACCGAGCCGGTGCCGACAAGGGCTAGCCACCCTCTTTGTTATTGAAGTGTGAGACTGACCGATCGCATACCGGATCGATACGAAGAAGTGAGCGTTTCGAGACGACGCAGCGGTTCGTCTACGACGGCGAAGACCTGATCCTGGCATTCTCAGGCTCGACCAACGTCCTCACGAACCGCTACCTCTACGGCCCGGCGACCGACGAGATCCTGGCCGACGAGCAGCTCAGCACCGCCACCACCGGCACGGCCGGGACCGTCACCTGGAGCCTCGGCGACATCCTCGGCACCATCCGCGACCTGGTGCAATACAACGCCGCCACCGGCAGCACCACCGTCGTCAACCACGTCCGCTACGACACGTTCGGCCAGGTCGTCAGCCAGACCAACAGCCAGTTCCAACCCTGGTTCGCCTACACCGGTCGGGAATGGGACCCCGCCGCCGGCCTCTACTTCTACCGCGCCCGCTGGTACGACCCCCGCG
>CAIOTJ010000199.1 GCA_903861195.1 uncultured Planctomycetaceae bacterium
ACCTCCGGGCGGAGGAATTGGCGGCATCCCTGGCGGTGGCGTCGGCGGCCTGCCCGGTGGCGGCATCCCTGGCGGGGGGGTAGCCGGAGGTCCGGGATTCGGTGGCTCGATTCCCGGTGCGCCTCCCGGTTCAGGAATGCCAGGCGGTGGCATCCCAGGCGGTGGCATCCCTGGCGGTGGCATCCCTGGCGGTGGCCTACCGGGGGGCGGCATTCCGGGGGGAGGCATTCCGGGTGGCGGGATTGGTGGCCTGCCCGGGGGAGGAGTTCCCGGGGGCGGTTCGGGCGGTGGTGGGGTGGTGTTGAAGCCTCCTCCCGGCACCGTCAATCCCGGCGGGGGCCAGATTCCGGGAATCCCGGGAGGTGGCTCGGGAGGCGGTATCGGCAACGTGCCTCCCGGTGGGATCCCCGGCGGCGGCATCCCCGGTGGAGGTATTCCGGGTGGAGGTATTCCGGGTGGAGGCGGGATCCCCGGCGGGGGCGGTCTCCCTGGCGGTGGCATTCCCGGTGGTGGCATTCCCGGTGGTGGCACTGTTCCTCCCAGGTGATTCTGACGAATTGGATCGGTTGGTCTGGTCGGTCGTTGGCTCCTGAATGATGGGGGCAGACCACTGCGTTCCGGACCATTCCGATCTGCATCACAACGCACCCCGGCCCCGGCAGACAACTGCCGGGGCCGGGTTTGTTTGTACCATCCGCGGTTTCGCCCCAACTTGCTTGCGCGAGAAGTTCTGCGATGGGACACGCTGGAAACTGTGCGCCAGCCTTCCAGGTCGGCTGAATGACGTTGGGGGCGGTGGGCTGGCTTCTGCCCGGCCTGTCACGCCCTGGGCTTCACCAGCTCTCACTGCGGTCCCCAGAGGTGTTCAGCTCGCCGGAATCTGGGCCACCCATCCGGAGGTCGTTCGCCATCCGGTTTGTTCAATCCGGGCGAACTCCTGTTCAATCTCGGTTCCTTCGTAAAACGACAGCCAGCCGCGCAGGTGGCGGACTTCGCCGGGGCCGCAATCGGGAAACTTCGGATCGGAGTGGAGGCAGGGGCAGGGGGGGTTGGCCCAGGCCCGGTGGCAGGGATCCCACGCGGTGATGATCCAGCGGTTCCCTTCGCTCGAACGCACGGCCACGTAGGGAGACTGCAGCACCTTGTTGTCGTTGGTCTGCTGGTCAAAGCCTTGGGCCCCCCGCAGCATCACGCAATTCTGGATCCGCAGATCACTGAGCGGTTGGGGGCTGCCGTTGACCAGCCGCAGCGACATCCGTACGGCATCCCGTCCAGCGACCACCCGGGTGCGAAACGCGATGCCGTTGGGGAGTTTTCGTTCGCACTCCAGCGCCCCCTCGGCTGTGCGCCGCCACTCCAGGGGTTCGAGCGTGATCTCCTGCTTGTCCCACACGGTGGGGATGTGGGTATGGGCGAGGTAGGTGAGGCCGAGGTTCGACCAGAGCGCTTCGGGAATGTCGGCCACCACGTAGCTGGCGGGATCCCAGGGGGTGAAGATGCTGACCTTCGTCTCACGCTGCGGTTCGATCGCCCCGTCGAGAAAACCGATGCGCGGGTGCCGGCCTCCCGGATAAGGAAGCACCAGCAGAGGAGCTTCGGCACCCCGGGGTGGGGCGTTGTCGGGTGTGATTTCGAACTTCGCCAGAAACCGGGTGATCGCCTCCGGATCGAGTCCGGTGACCGCGTTGATTTCGGGGAGAGTGTACCGGTGATACCAGACCATGTTTTCGAGCCAGGTGCGCAGTTCGTCCACGGAGGCGGGAGGACGGTTTTGACCGGTGGCTGTCCGGGCTGGCTGAGGCTGGGCATTTGGGGCCGGCTCGTTACCGGCCAGAGCTGGCTGGGCCTGTGGAAGCAGCGTGGTGGCCAGGCTGGCAGTCAGCAGGTTGCGGCGGGTCAGTGTGGCGGGTGAGGCAGGATTCACGGGGCGGTGGGGTCTGGGTTGAGGTGAGAGGTTTTCCCGAAAATGATACCCGGTCGAGGAGCCCGACGGCAGCGTGCTGCGTGTTGCAAACCCCCTCTCAGAATCTATGATTCAGCGGCCAGACTGGCACAAGTTTTCTCCCCCCCTGATTCTCGTCTCCCGAGAGATCTGTCAAGTGAGCAACCCCAACGCCCCCGCCACCGACGCGGCCCTGAAAGCGGCCCAAGACAAACTGGACGCCCATGTCCGTGAGACCATCGAGTGGCATTTCAATCCGGCCACGGGCTGCCCCTTCTGGCTGGAGCGGGCCAAGTCGCTGGGGTTCGATCCGCGCAAGGCCGTTCAGACCTACGACGATCTGAAGAAATTCCCCTCGTTTGAAGACGAATGGCTGCGGGGCGGGCCGATCAGCCGGTGGATCCCTCAGGGACTCCAGGGGAAGGGGGTTTATGTCTTCGAGACCGGGGGAACGACCGGCATTCCCAAGAGCCGGATGCAGATCGACGACTGGAAGACCGACTACGAGAACTTCAGCGATACACTGCCCGACGACAAATTCCCCAAGGGTTCGAACTGGCTGATGCTGGGGCCGTCGGGTCCCCGCCGGTTGCGGCTGGCGGTCGAGCACCTGGCCCAACACCGGGGAGGCATCTGCTTCTGTGTTGATCTCGACCCGCGCTGGGTGGTGAAGCTCATCAAGCGGGGCAACATGAAGGAGATGGAGGCATACCGCGATCACGTGATCGACCAGGCTCTGACCATTCTCTCGGCCGGCCACGACATCCGCTGCATGTTCACCACCCCCAAGTTGCTCGAGGCACTCGCCCAGAAACTGTTCGACAAGGGATCGAGCATCAAGGAGACCGGCATCACCGGAATCTTCTCCGGCGGAACCGAGTTCACCCCGCAGTGGTACCGGTTCGCGATGGAAGAACTGCTGTGCGACCCGAACAATCCCGAATCGGGCCCGGTCTTCATGACCCCCACCTACGGCAACACGCTGATGGGTCTCGCCTGCGGCAAGCCGTTCGACCCCGCCGACAATTACAAGATCACCTACTTCGCCCCACAGCCTCGGGCGGTCATCGAGGTCGTTGAGTTCAAGGATTACAACACGCTGGTTCCCTACGGCGGCACGGGACGGGTGAAGTTGACCACGCTGACGAAAGAAACCTTCATCCCCGGCTTCATGGAGCGTGATGAAGGGGAGCGCGAGAAGCCGATTGCCCGCTACCCCTGGGACGGCATCAGCGGCACCCGTCCGTTCCACGAATTTGCCAAGTCGACCACCGTCGGCGTGTACTAGTTTCGGGAGCTGTATTCCCAGAGCCGAGTTCCCGGCCAGTTCTCAGGCCGAGCGATTTTCCCGGCGGGGCCGCTGCAAGGTGGCAGTCGCGCCGGTCTTTCTCTTCTCCCCCCGTGATCAGCGACAGAGGGTGGCTGGAGTTGTTTGCTGCCCTCCTGTTTGCTCCCTCAGACACCTTCCGAGCCCATCGAACACACCAGGTACGCCATGATTGATATTCCCGTTCTGCGCTGGGGCAAGCCATACGACAGCATGGAAAAGCAGGAGGTCGTGCACTTCGAAACCGGCGAACCGGTCGCCCGTGTTTCGCAGGCGAACGGCGCCATGGTGAAGATGGATCGGCGGTTTGCCCAGCGAGCGCGGGACGCGTTGCGGCAATTTTCGATCGATCAGCTGCTCGAGATGATGGGGAAGGCGGGCGATCTGTATCTGAACGCCACCCTGCCGATCGGCAATGGCACGCAGACCCCCGCCGATTTCTGCCGCATGCAGTCGGCCACCACCGGTCTGCCCGAGCATATGGCCGCATTCAATATGCGGAAAAACCACTTTGTGCTCACCCACATGCGGGAGATTCTCGAAGCTCTCACCCGGGGATTGCCCTTTGACATTCTCTCGAAGGGTTTCGGCAAGGAAAACCGCGGCGTGATGTTGAGCTACCAGGCCAACAGCCCCGTGTTGGGCCTGGTCTTGCCGTCAAACTCCCCCGGGGTGCACACCCTGTGGCTGCCGGCGATCGCCCTGCAAATTGGCCTGGTGTTAAAGCCGGGATCGCAGGAGATCTGGACTCCCTACCGCATGACCGAGGCGTTCTACCAGGCGGGCATTCCGCGGGAGGCCATTTCGCTCTATCCGGGCGGTCACGATGTCGGCCCCGCGGTGATGGAGGCGTGCGACCGCTCGATGATCTTCGGCGGTCAGGCGACCATCGAGAAATACGCCGGCAATCCGCGCGTGCAGGTGCATGGACCGGGCTTCAGCAAGATCCTGCTGGGGGACGACATTGTCGACGACTGGCGCAAGTACCTCGACATCATGGTGGACAGTATTTTCCTGAACGGTGGCCGCGGCTGCATCAATGCGTCGAGCATCTGGGCCTCACGCCACACCGCCGAGATCGCCGACGCCATTGCACAGCGCATCGGGTCCGTGGCTCCGCTGCCGATGACCGATCCGAAGGCGTCTCTTGCCGCCTTCACCGTCAAGGGACAGGCTGAAGGGGTCTCGGCCCAGATCGACGAAGGCTGTCAGGAATCGGGAGTCACCGAGGTAACCGCCAAGTACCGCAATGGACCGCGTCTCGTGCAGCACGAGCGGTGCGACTTCCTGCGGCCTACCATCATCCATGCGACCAGCCCCGAGCCGACGCTCACGCGGGCCGAGTACATGTTCCCATTTGGTGTTGTGGTGGAATGCCCGCAGGACAAGATGATTGCCGAGATTGGCCCGACACTGGTCTGCACGGCACTCACTCATGATGCCAAGTGGAAGCAGAAGTTGCTCGACGCCACGAACATCGACCGGCTCAACCTGGGTGAGGTGAAGACGCTGCAACTGAACTGGCTGCAGCCGCACGAGGGGAACATCATCGACTTCCTGTTCCGGAACCGGGCGGTGCAGACCGAGGCGCCTCTGGCCCATTGATGCCAGGCCGAGTGATCGATCGTTTGTGAGCACACCGGGATGAAGGAGCAGTCCTCCTTCGTCCCGGTTGTTTTGTGCGCCGGTGGAGGGGACGGGCAGCGGAGGGGCGACCCGGTTCCGTTGGCGTGCATACGCCGTCTCGCGCGCGTCTGTTACGATCGGGCTGCGACCCGGCGGGCGATCGCGAGACAACCCGGACCGGTGTCGATCTGGATTCCGTCCCCGCGCAGAATCAACCGGAGGAATGCCCCATGCGAGTGCCGTCTCGTGACCTGGAACATGCGGGTTCCACCTGCGTCTGGCTGGGCTGCAGGCTGTGGCTGGTTGGGTTGGTACTGGTTTGGCTGCCGGCATGGTCCCTGGCCGCTGACCTGGAGGTGGTGGCTGGCCGACGGCAGCTGTTCTTCGACGACGTCGGCGTCGCGCGGCGGGAGGGGCTGGAGCGGGTCTTTCATCGGCCAGAGAAGCGTGGGGCGGTGGTGCGGTCTCCCCGGTCCGCGCAGGCGATGCAGACCCGCACAGCACCCATCTGGGATGAGACGCGTCAGAAGTGGCTGCTGTATGTGCTGACCACCGATGAGAACCTGTGGGAGAGTTCCGACGGCCTGAACTGGCAACCGTTGCCGAATCCCAACATGCGGATTGACATGGCGGTGCGGGATGGGCGCGAGCGGGATCCCGCGCGGCTCTTCAAGGCTCCGCTGCTCAACCGGGGGTTTGCGGTCTCGCCGGATGGACTGCAGTGGACTGCGGTCGACACCCCGGCCATTGGCAGTTCCGATGAGGGGAATTTCACCCTGTCACCCACGACGGGGCTGTTCATTCACACGGTGAAACGGGGCGGACCGAATGGACGGGCGGTGGCGATGGCCACCAGCACCGACTTCCGGCACTGGACCGATCTGGGGATGGTGTTCGCCGCCGATGAGCTCGACCAGGAGCTGGGACGGCAGAACATCGAGGCTCGCCTGGCCGACAGCACGCTGCTGCCGCCGCGCTTTCACGACCCCGCCGACTACCGGGTCGACGTCTACAATATGGGAGTGTTCGAGTACGAGGGGCAGTACCTCGGGCTGCCCGCGATGTTTCATTCGACGGGGAAGGTCCCGAACTATCCGAACACCGACGGGTTTCACCTGGTGCAGGTTGTGCACAGCCGCGATTTGAAGACCTGGTCGCGGGTGGGAGACCGGCAGACGTTTCTGGGACCATCGCGGGTGGGCTCGGGAGCCTACGACCTGACGCAGATCATCAGTCCGTCGGCCCCGGTGGTGCGTGGGGACGAGCTGTGGTTTTACTACACCGGCCTGAAGTGGCGCAGCTCGTTCGACTATGAGGGAGACTATCCGAACGGGAAGACCATGCTGCTGCCCGACCGGAACCGGGATGGCGGCGCAGTCTGCCTGGCGATCTTGCGGCGGGATGGGTTTGTGTCGCTCGCTGCCGGGAAGACACCGGGAACATTGAAGACAGAGCATTTTCGGCTGCCAGCCGGCGGTTTGAGGGTGAACGTCGATGCCCCCAGGGGAACCCTGCGGGTCGAGGTTCGGAATGGGCAAAATCAGGTGCTGGCGCGGTCGGCCTTGCTGCGGGGAGACCAGCCGCGCGGAGAGGTGGCCTGGGAGACGGGAGACCTGGCGAGCCATGTGGGAGAGTCGGTCTCGCTGCACTTTGAGTTG
>CAIOTJ010000200.1 GCA_903861195.1 uncultured Planctomycetaceae bacterium
CTGCAGGAACCGCTGAGCAACATCGTTTCCGGCGTGATGCTGATGTTCGAACGGCCGATCAATCTGGGCGACTGGGTCAGTGCCGACGGGGTCACCGGCAAAGTCCAGGAAATCAACTGGCGTTCGATCCACATCGCGGTCCCCACCCAGGGGCTCCGGATCATTCCCAACTCCCAGCTCTACAAGGGCTCGTTCAACAATCTCTCCCGGCCAGACCGTATTCGCACCGAGGCCATCGAGCTGGGGTTCTCGTACAACGACCCACCCAACAAGGTCAAGGAAATGCTGCTGCGGCTGCTGCGGGAGACCCCCGGAGTGCTGGATGATCCGGCCCCCGCCGTCCGGACGGTGAACTATGCCGACTTTGCGATTCTGTACCGGGTGATCTTCTCGGTCGCCAGCTCGGAGCAACTGCCGGTGGTCCGGGATGACTTCATGTCGCGGATCTGGTACGCGATTCGCCGGGAGGGAATCTCGATTCCCTTTCCCACTCAGACGGAGATCACACAGTCGCAGCAGGAAGTGGATCAGGCGTCGACTCCCGACCCGGTGGCCCTGCTCTCTCAGTTCACCCCGTTCAAATCCGTGGGGGAGGCCCCGCGGGATGAGCAACTCGAAGCAGGGCTGCGTGTTCGCGATTTTGGGACCGACGAACTGGTCGTTCGCGAGGGGGAGCGGATCGACGGACTGCACGTGGTGGTGCGGGGGGAGGCCCGACTGACCGTCAGGGATGCCCGGGGCTACCCGCTGGAGGTGGCCCGCGTGGGACGTGGAGAGTTCTTTGGCGAAGGCTCGGTCCTCGCGGAACTGCCCAGCGAGGTGACGGTGACCGCCTCCTCTGATCTGCAACTGGTTGTAGCCACCCCTTCGGCCATGTACCGCCTGATCGGCCGTAGCCCCGCTCTCAGCCGGCAATTGGGGCACGTCATGGACAGCCGCCGCAAAGCCGCCCTCAGCGCACGCCGCGTCGCGTCCCGGTAGCGGCCCCCTCCCCCCCGCGCCCGGCAGTCGTCCACGGCTCGGCAGAGCCGGTCTGGGGACCGGTGCTTGACTCTGGTTCGGAACCGGCCTGAGTCTGGAAACTATTGCGCGTCTGGAAAGTTGGACAGGGGGGCGACTGCCCAGAGTAGCGCCGGGACGGCGGTTCGCGTGTAGAATGGAGTCAGGCCTGTGCAAACATCGCAGGCCTGATGCCGGTCTCTGCCACTGAACCTCCGCTGCCCGCCCGCCCCATGAATCGCGGTCCTCTCTCTTCCATCTTTCACGGCACACAACCCTGGTCGCGGCGCACGATGCTGTCGCAGTGCGGTCTGGGTTGGGGCGGTCTGGCACTGGCCGATCTCCTGGCGAATTCCGCACCGGAAGCCCGTGCCGAGTCCGGTTCGAGTCCCATCGACCCGATGAGCCCCCGGCAACCGCACTTTCCCGGTCGGGCCAGACACCTGATCCACATTTTTTTGAATGGCGGTTGTTCGCACCTCGACACGTTCGATCCGAAGCCCGCCCTGCAGCGCCACGCCGGCCAGAATCTGCCGGTCGAAAACCTGAAGACCGAGCGCAAGACCGGGGCCGCTTTTCCCTCTCCGTTCCAGTTCCAGCGGCACGGAGAATCGGGGTTGGAAATCAGCGAACTCTTTGCGCACACCGCCCGATGTGCCGACGATCTGCTGGTTGTGCGTTCGATGCATGCCAATGTTCCCAATCATGAGCCCTCCTTGATGCTCTGGAACTGCGGCGACCAGACCCAGGTGCGGCCCAGCATGGGCTCATGGGTCACATACGGGCTGGGGACCGAAAACCAGAACCTGCCGGGGTTCATCGTCATGTGTCCCGGCGGGTATCCGATCAAGGATGCCGAAAACTGGCAGTCGGCCTTTCTGCCGGGCGCCTACCAGGGGACGTACCTCGATACGAAACACCGCGAGGTGGACAAGCTGATCGCCAACGTGCGCAATCCGCAACTCTCCCTGAGTCAGCAGCGGCGGCAGCTCGATCTGGTCCAGGCCCTCAACCGGGAGCATGCCCAGCGCCGGCAGCAGGAGGCGCCGCTGGAAGCACGGATCCATTCGCTGGAACTGGCGTACCGGATGCAGATTGCCGCCACCGACGCATTTGATGTGCAGCAGGAACCGCAGCACATCCAGGAGATGTACGGCCCCGGGACGCAGGCCCAGCAGATTCTGATGGCCCGCCGGTTGGTCGAGCGGGGAGTGCGCTACGTGCAGGTCTGGCATGGCGCCGGTCAGCCGTGGGACAATCATGACGACATTGAGGTCAATCATCGTCGGCTGGCGAAAGAGTGTGACCAGGCGATTGGAGCGCTCTTGACCGATCTGAAGCAACGGGGTCTGCTCGATGAGACCATTGTGATGATCGGCGGTGAGTTTGGCCGAACTCCGACCGTGGAACTGCCTCAGCCGGGGGCCAACGCCGGGAAGATCAATGGCCGGGATCACAACCATTGGGGCTTCACCACCGTGCTGGCCGGAGGGGGCCTGAAGCGGGGGCATGTGCACGGGGCGACGGACGAATTTGGATTCGCGGCTGTCGAGAACAAGGTGCATGTGCATGACCTGCAGGCGACGCTGCTGCACCTGCTGGGGTTCGACCACACCCGATTGACCTATCGCTTCGCCGGACGCGACTTCCGCCTGACCGACGTGCATGGCTCGGTGATTCACGACCTCATCGCCTGAACCTGCCCCCGGCTATGAGTCATCCCGTGGGGCCGGGAGTCGGTCAGCGGGAGGGACCAGCGGTGAATGGATCGGGAACGGGGCGGCCCGGTCGCAGCCGACGGCAGCCCACACCGGCTGGCCAACCAAACTTCTGTCGATCATGGCGCGGTGCCACGGATTCGCTTGAGCAGCCCCGGCCATTGTGCATTCGGCTGCTCTTGTGCAGCCAGCTGGTGTTGTAGAGCCAGCTGGTGTTGTGGAACCAAGGGGCGGGTTTTCGGCCCACTCCCGGTTCCCGGTGGGACGGGCGATTCAGCGGTCGCCGGGGGTGGGAAGCCGTCCGAAGATCAATCGCCCCGCACTCTGCTGCAGGACGCTCTTCACGATGATTTCGGTGTCTTTGCCAATCATCGCCCCGCCATCCTCGCAGACGACCATCGTGCCATCATCGAGGTAACCGACCCCCTGCCCCGCCGCCTCACCCGCCTTGACGATCCGCAGCTTGATCCGCTCTCCGGGGAGGTGCCGGGGACGCAGGCAGTTGGCGAGGTCGTTCAGGTTGATCACATCGACGCCATGAACGCTGGCCACTTTGTTGAGGTTGAAGTCGTTGGTGACGACGGCCCCCCCCAGGTCCTTCGCAACGTCGACGAGCCGCTGGTCGGTGGACTGCCCCTTCTCTTTGTCGTCCTTGACCTCTTCGATGCGCACTTCGATATGGTTGTTCGACTGCAGGCGGGAGACCATGTCGAGCCCACGCCGTCCCCGCCCGCGGCGGATCTTGTCATTGCTGTCGGCGATGTCCTGCAGTTCCTGCAGCACGAACGACGGAATGACGATCGGGGCGTCGATGATCTTGGTATCGAGCACGTCGGCGATCCGGCCATCGATGAGAGAGCTGGCGTCCAGCACATAGGGCCGTCCGCCCCGAACCTCCTTGGCGAACTCGATGTACGGAATGATGAACCGGAACTTGTCGCGAGTCTGCAGCAGCAACGTCACGCAGAGATAGGGCAGGATCAAATTCGACAGCATCAGTGTGACGGGGCGATAGTTCCCGAGGATGACCGGTGCCAGGGCCAGATTGGTCAGCCAGCTGAGCAGGAACCCGATCAGCAGACCGAAATAGATGGCCGAGATCACATCAATCCGCTTCTGGGGAATCAGAATGTCGAGAAAGGTCACGATCTGCGAGGCCAGCATCAACAGGATGAAGCTGGTCACCCGGTGGCTACCGAACGGCTCGGGCGGATTGTCGAGCGTGACGAACGACGCGATCGTTCCCACGCAGACCATCGCGTAGAGCACCCGGATGACAAACAGCAGCATGGGAACACTCGTATCCTGATCTCAACAACAATTGCCTGACGGCGGTGCGATGCAAGCGACCAGGCCCAACCCACTCTTCCGTCAGGTTCGTGGTGCAGACTCCCGAAACGCTCTCTCCCTGTTCTCTATTGTTCTGCAAACCCGATTCGATGGCAAGCGTTTGCAGCGACCGGCCGGTTTCAGTCCTCAGACCGCGTCGCGATCCAGTATCCCCAACGCGGCCGATACGGCTGGCTGCCCTGCCTGTCGCGAGCCGTCGACTGGGTGCGGGGACCGTCGCCGGTCATCGGAGCCCCACGGGCTGCAGTGGAGCCTTCTGCGACAGGAAACTTCGTTCCGAACCGTCGGGAAACCGCACCACGACGGTCTGGCGCTTTCCTTCCCCACTGGCTTCGATGATCTCTCCCACCCCCAATTGCGGATGCCGGACCGACATACCGACCCGCAGCCCGCCCCCGTCGTTGGCGGTATTGGTTCCCGACAACAGGGAGGCTCCTGTCGTCAGATGCGGAATTCCTCCCAGCTTCGACTGGCGACGGCGTTTGGCCTCAAGTGCCTCGGCTTCACGACGGTTGAGCGCCGCCTGGCTGCGGGCCACATCCTCGGCACTGCGGGAAGTGGGCTGGGGAGGATTGGGCTGGGGAGGATTGGGCTGGGGAGGATTGGGCTGGGGAGGATTGGGCTGGGGAGGGGCCAGAGGATTGACCTCGGCCAAGGTGTGTTTCGACAACTCGAGCGCTTCGAGAGCCAGTTCGCGCGATTGGGCTGGAGGGCCGAATTCCGGCGTCGCGGTGTCTGTGGCCCCCTGGGAGCCCAACTCGGGCTGGAGGCGGCGCTCCCCACGTTCGAGCCGGGGGGCCCCGCCGGAGCGTGGTCCCGGCTTCGCGACCGGATCTGGGGCGACCCGCGCAGCGTGGGACCGCCGGGCAGGACTGCGATCCGACAGACTCAGTTCCTCCAGGAATCGACTGGGGGCCGAAAGCATGCGCTGTCCACGCATGTCGCGGCTCCAGGTGCGGGTCAACAGCAGCCGCTCGCGGGCGCGGGTCACCCCGACGAACATCAGCCGGCGTTCCTCCTCGATTTCGTTGGGAGACTCGCTGCGCAGACTGCGGTCGTGGGGGAGCAGTCCCTCCTCCACTGCCGCGATGAAGACCACGGGAAACTCCAGCCCCTTGGCCGCATGCAGGGTCATCAGCGTCACTTTGCCCGACGACTCATCCACACTGTCGAGATCAGCTACGAGGCTGCTGTTCTCGAGGAATCCCAGCAGCGTGGGATCGGCGGCGTGTTCCTGATCGTACTGGGCCGCCGCGTTCCGCAATTCCTCGATATTTGCCAGGCGCTGGAGATCGGCTTCATCATGCTTGTCGAGCCCGGCGGCATACCCGGTCTGCTTGAGCAGTTCATCGAACAGGGGCGAAACCCCGGCGAAGGGGGTCTTCGACAACCGGTCGATGATCTCCACAAACCGCCCGAGGGCCAGCGTGGCGCGCCGGGTGAGTCCGGGAAACTGGTCGGCCTGGCGGGCCGCCTCGAGGGGGGCGATCCCCTGCTGATCGGCCCAATCGAGCAGGCGGGCGATGGTGGTCTTGCCAATTCCCCGCACGGGAGTGTTCACCACCCGCTGGAACGCCAGCCGGTCGGCGGGATTGGCAATCAGCCGGAAGTAGGCCAGCAGATCCTTGATCTCGGCCCGCTCGTAAAACGCCAGCCCGGCGGCCACCTGGTAGGGGATGCGGTGACGTCCCAGCGCGAGTTCGATGGGACGGGAGAGGGCATTCACCCGGTAGAAAATGGCGAAGTCGGACCAGTCGCGTCCCTCATGCTGGGCGACTTGCCGGATCAGTGTGGAGATCCCTTCGGCCTCGAGATGCTGGTCATCGAAGAACAGCGACTCGATCTGGTGCCCCTCGTCATTGTCGGTGAAGAGGGTCTTGGGCTTACGCCGGACGTTGTTGGCAATCAGCGCATCGGCCGCCCGGCAGATCACCTTCGTGCTGCGGTAGTTCATCTCGAGGCGAACGACCTGGGCCTCGGGGAAGTCCTGTTCGAACTGCAGGATGTTCCCCAATTCGGCCCCACGCCAGCCATAGATCGATTGATCGGGATCCCCCGTGACACACAGATTGCGATGCTGCGAAGCCAGCATGCGAACAATCTGATACTGCGCGAAGTTCGTGTCCTGATACTCGTCCACCAGGATGTAACGGTACCGCTCACCCAGGTCCTGGCGGATCACCTCGCTCTCCGCCAGCAATCGGCCCACATGGCACAACAGGTCGTCAAAGTCGACCGAATTGGCCCGCAGCAGCAGGTCCTGGTAATTCTGGTAAACGCGGGACGCCACTTGGTCGAAGTAGTTGACCTGCCCTCCCTCACCGACTTCACGGGCGAATTCCTCGGCCGACTGCAGGCGGGACTTCGCACGGCTGATTCTTCCCAGCAGCTTGCCGGGACTGAAATGGGACGAGTCAATGTTCTGCTCGGAGAGCACCTCGCGCATCAGCGCGCCTTGATCTCCCGAGTCGAGGATTGTGAAGTTGGGCTGCAGACCCACTGCCGCTCCATACCGCCGGAGCAGCTGCGCACAGAATCGGTGGAAGGTGCTCACCCAGACGCGGCTCCCCGGCACAAGCCGGGTGACCCGCTCTTCCATTTCCCGCGCCGCCTTGTTGGTGAAGGTGAGGGCGAGAATGCGCGAGGCATACACCCCCGAATCCATCAGGCGGGCGATTCGGCGTGTGATCACCCGGGTCTTGCCCGAGCCGGGTCCGGCCAGAACCAGCAGGGGGCCATCGCGATGCTCGACCGCCGCCAGCTGGGCGGGATTCAAATCGGGACTGGCAGACATGCGGGAACTCCCTTTCAAAAACCCGCTGACTCAGCGGCAATTTCGATGATACTTGGCGGGCTGCGGAGCGTACAGCCGCCGGGCGCGAGTGAATCCACCAAACCGCGCAGAGACTCATGGTCCCGCCCCGCGCACCGATCTGGAAATCTTCCCCCCGCCAGTGATCCCCAGTCGTCCGACCGCCGTTGTCCCCGACGGCCCCACGGGCTCCAGTCAGCCCGCTCCAGTCAGCCCGCCTCAGGGGGCAGGCTGAAGGGAAAAACGAGCCGCGGCTGGGCCAGGCGCAGGTAGTCCGACATCGCCAGGATCACCGAGTCAGTCAACGAGCCGGCATTGAAAGCAATTCGCTCATTCGCAACGAGGAGCTGATCGACATGCAGGGGGAACGTCAGGATCGGCGGACCAAACGGGGGCACGCTGCCCGGCACCAGCCCTCCGGTCAGCGCTCCCAGTTCCGCGGGCGTCGCGAAGCGGGTCTTGCGGCACGGGAGGCTCCCCTTCACAGCGGCGGAATCAAGGCGGCAGTCGGCCCGCAATACAAACAGCCGGAATTCCTCGTCGCACTTCAGCAACAGTGCCTTTCCGCCATTCGACAGCGGCTCTCCCCGGGCCGCGGCCGACTGCTCGGAAGTCAGTGTCGGCCCATGGTGCACCTCACGGAACGAAACCTCCTCGCGCCGCAGCCAGTCCAGAATCAGCCGATGGACCATGCTCATGCTTCCTGCTCCCGAGGGGGGTTCCGGAACTCAGGGGATCTCCCGGGGTTGGCCAACTCACTTCACCGGGAGCAGCCGCACCTGCCGCAGATCCATGACCGCCACTCCTGGTTTTCTTGTGGGGACCACCTGCAGGGTCTGGCGTCCCGGCTCCGTCAACTGAAACTCACCGACGATCCGTGGCTTGAAGTCCTGGAAGTGCTTCGTCTCCTCGACCGTGAACGAGACCACCTGCCCGGCAAGCCGCAACTCCACCGTGCTGCCGCCGCTGCCGGGGCCACACCCCTGCAGGATCTCGACCTGGTAGTGCCCGGGTTCGCGCAGCGTGAAATCCCATTCCGCCCAATCCCGCTCCTGAACCCAGAAACCGAGTGTTTCCTTATGGGGAAGTGGTTCATACCGCAGCATGATCCCCTGAACGTTGGCTGTCTTGGCGAGCAGCACCACCACCCGATCATCCCCTTGGGGATTCGGAACGAAGTCGGGATTGGGAGTCATCCGTGTCGCTCCGACCGACTGCCTCCAGGCCACCAACTCCGCCCCCAGAGCCTCCACGAGGTCGGGACGTTCAGCGGCCAGATTGCGGCTCTCGGACCGGTCCTGGCTCACGTCAAACAGTTCTCTCCGGCCCGTTTCGTAGAACTCGATGAGTTTGTGGTTTCCCTTGCGGATCGCTCCCCCGGGTCGAGCCCGTTGATTGCTGTAGTGGGGATAGTGCCAGAACAGTGTCCGCTCGGCGACCGCTCCCGTATCTCGCCAAACGGGGGCCGTATTCACACCATCGACCTGGTCAACGGGCCCCAGGCTGCACAGATCGGCCAGCGTCGGGACCAGGTCATAGCTGCTGACCGGAGTCTCGACCACCCGTCCCCCGCCTGCCACGCCCGGTCCGCAGGCGAGCAGCGGAATACGAATTCCCCCTTCGTAGAGAAACCCCTTCCCTTCGCGCAGTGGCGCGTTCGACGTCGAGGGGGTCCGGGGCCCCTCCGCCGTCGCCAGCCCTCCGTTGTCGGAGGTGAAGATCACGAGAGTCTTTTCGGTCAGGCCCAGCTCGGCCAGCGTCTGACGGATCCGGCCGACACTCTCATCGACGCTTTCCAGCATGGCGGCATAAACGGCGTTGGCCTGAGCTCCGGGATTCTGGGGGCGCTCGCGAGCCTGCCACTTCTGTTCCAGGTCGGGCCGCGCGGTCAGCGGAGTGTGTGGGGCGTAGTGCGCCAGGTACAGGAAGAAGGGGGAGTCCTTTTTGTCGGTGATGAACCGGACCGCCTCGGACGTGAGCCGATCGGTCAGGTACTCACCCGGATCGGCCTGTTCGAGGCCGGGCATCAGGCGTCCTTTCAGCCCAAACGGAGCGATGTAGCTGAGGGGGGTTCCCGTCTCGTCTCCCGCAATGTTCCGCTCGAAGCCTTGTTCCAGCGGCCCAAACCCTGCCCCGCCGAGGTGCCACTTCCCCACGTGCGCCGTGGCGTAGCCCGCCTTCTGGAATCGCTCCGCCAGAGTGATCTCTTCGAGCGGCAACTGTTGCGGCAGGGCGGGCCTCAACAGCGGCTGGTCGTTGCGATCGGGTCGCCCCGGCAACCAGTCGGTCAATCGGAGCCGGGCGGGATATTTGCCTGTCATCAGGGCGGCCCGGGTGGGAGAACAGACCGGTGCCGCAGCATAGGCCTGGGCAAACCGGATTCCATCCGCCGCCAGCTTGTCGAGATGCGGGGTCTGGTGATATCGGCTGCCGTAACAACCGAGATCGGCACCGCCGAGATCATCGGCGACGATCAACACCACGTTCGGATGGTCCGCCGCCTGAACCGCGGGTCCCACACAGCACAGCAGGAGGACCGAAATCCCCAGCAACAGAGCATGGCAATTCCAGCTTCGCGGACGATCTTGACCTGGCATCATGCGCTCTCTCGAAAAACGTTTCGAACGGCCCTGGCGGCACGCGGGGATTGGAACACGGTGAATCAGCAGCACAGGCTTCCACGGCGACCAGTCGACTTGCAACGTGCGGTGCTCTGGTGCCAACATCTGGGCCAGAAGTCATCAGCCCGATCGCATGGGGCGGAGTTTCGAATCGACAATGCTGCAGCCCTCGACAATCGGCAATCCCAACGCGCGGGCTCGCCGGAGAAGTTCGGAACTCTCGGTTCCGGGATTCAGCCACACCTCTTCGGGGTTCAGCCGCTCGATCTGCTGCAACAGGTCGATCCCGATCGCAGGAGGGACATACAGGCTGACCCGCTGGATGGGGCGGTCGACGACTTCGGACAGGGAGGTCACCGCCGGGATCCCCTCGATCGAACCGCCGGCGGGATTCACGGGGATGACGCGGTAGCCTGCGTCGCGGTGGGCGTGCAGCGAGATGTTGCCATATTTGCCCCGATCCCGGCTGGCTCCCACAATCACAGCAATTGGCGCAGACATGCTCGGTCCTGGTTGGAGCCCGATGGGAGAGATTCAGCCGATCCGTTCTTTGCCAACCCACTTCCGCAGCACTTCGGGAATGACGATGCTGCCATCGGGCTGCTGGTAGTTTTCGAGAATCGCGATGAGCGCCCGTGTGCAGGCAATGGCGGTGCCGTTGAGGGTGTGCACAAACTGCGTTCCCTTTGCATCGGCCTGGCGGTAGCGAATTCCCAGACGTCGGGCCTGGTAATCGGTGCAGTTCGAAGCGGAGGTCACCTCGCCAAACTCGCCCGCCGTCCCCCGGCCGGGCATCCACGCCTCGAGGTCGAACTTGCGATAGGCTGGCCCACCGAGGTCCCCCGAGCAGATATCCACGACCTGATATGGAATACCCAATCCCTGGAACAACTCTTCTTCAATTCGGACGATCTTCTGGTGGGCCTCTTCGGATTGATCGACCCGGGTGAACGCGAACATCTCGACCTTGGTGAATTGATGCACCCGGTAGATGCCGCGGGTCGCCTTGCCATGGGCCCCCGCCTCGGTGCGGAAACAATGCGAGATCCCCCCCACAAACATCGGGAGCCTGGCCGCGTCCAGCAGCTGGTCTTTCAGGATTCCCCCCAGCGTGATCTCGGCGGTGGCCACGAGAGAACGATCCGTCCCCTGCACCGAGTAGATCTGGGTTTCCGGACCGCGGGGGTTGTAGCCGGTCCCTTCCAGCACCTCGTCGCGGGCCAGGTCGGGGGTGGAATGCAGCACGAACCCTTCGCACACCAGCTTCTCGCACGCATATTGCACGAGGGCCAATTCCAAGAGCACCGCCTCGTTCTTGAGGAAGTAGAACCCGTGCCCCGCGACCCGGGCCCCCCCCTCGAGATCGATCAGATCGTGTTTCTCGGCGAGGGCGACGTGGTCGAGAGCCGGAAATGGCAATGGCCGGGCCTCGCCCCACCGGCGCACCACCCGGCTGTCGGTCTCCTGGGCACCGACGGGAGCGTCGGGATGGGTCATGTTGGGAATGCGTTTCTGCAGTCCCAACAGTTGCTCCTCGACCTCTTTGAGCCGGGCCTCGACATCTCCCACCGACTGCCGCAGTTCTTTCCCCCGGGCAATCAGCTGTTGCTTCTGGGCCGCGTCTTTTTCCTTCGGAATGCGGCTGGAGATTTCGTTCTGCTCGCGCCGGACCTGCTCCACGTGGGCAATAAGTTCACTCCGCAGTTTGCGGCCGCTGATCAGACTGTGGAGGTCGAATTCGACACCACGATTGCGGAGGTTCTCGGACACAATTTCCGGGTTGTCGCAGATGAATTGGAGATCGAGCATGGTCGCGGGCGGGAGGAGATTCTAAAAGAAGTCGAAATGCGAAGTGCGAGATGGCCGGTAGCTTCCGCTGGAGGATCGGGAATCTCAGACCGGCAAGCGGGACAGTTCGTGCCAGAGATGAGCGCTGGCCCGAATTCCGCGATGGAAATCCTGCAGTGTGAAGTGTTCGTTGGGCCCGTGCAGATTATCGGTGTTCTGGCCCCACCCCAGGAGCAGCGTATCCAGACCCAAGATCCGCCGGAAACTCTCGACAACGGGGATTGTTCCCCCTTCCCGGATGAACACGGGGGGGACTTCAAACGCGGTGGTAATGGCCCGGCAGGCGGCCTGCATGAAGTGGTTGTCGGTGTCAAAGACATAGCCCGGACACCCATGCCACGACTGGAACTCGAGTCGCAGACCGGGAAGCAGCCCCCTCCGCAGGTACGCCTCCAGCGATCGGACCAGATGCTCGGGATCCTGACCGGGAACAAGACGGCAGGTGATTTTGGCCCGCGCCCAGGAGGGAATGATGGTTTTGGGCCCCTCCCCCTGATAGCCGCTGGTGAGGCCATTCACATCACAGGTGGGCCGCACCCACCGCCGCTCCAGCGTGGTGTAGCCCGATTCGCCATGAGGGGCAGACACGGCAATCTCGGCCAGATAAGCCCCTTCGTCAAAACCCAGGTCCCGCAGACGCTGCCGTTCCGCGGCGGTCAGCGGGGGGATGCCGTTGTAGAACCCGGGAATCTGAATGAGCCCCGCGTCATCGTGCAGGCTGGCGATCAGCCGCGCCAGGCCATTCGCCGGATTGGCGATGGAACCGCCGAAAATGCCGCTATGCAGGTCCTGCCGCGGACCGTGTACCGTCACCTCACAGGCGATGATCCCCCGCAGGCCATGCGTCACGGCCGGACGCCCCGGACCGAACTGGCTGGTGTCGCTGATCACCGCCACATCGGCTGCCAGACGCGATTTCCATTCCGCGAGGAACAACTCGAGATGATTGCTGCCAACTTCTTCTTCCCCTTCGATCACGTACTTGAGATTGACCGGGACCCGGCCGGCGGCGCGGACCCACGCCTCGGCCGACTTGATGTGCGTGAACATCTGCCCCTTGTCATCGGTGGCTCCCCGGGCATAGACCATCCCGTCCCGAATCGATGGATCAAAGGGAGGTGTCTTCCAGAGATCGAGCGGATCGGCTGGTTGCACGTCATAGTGACCATACACCAGCACAGTGGGTGCCCCGGGAACGGCCGGCGATTCAGCGTACACGATCGGGTGGCCGGGGGTCTCCACCAGTTCCGCCGCAAAACCCAGGGCAGCCAGTTGCGTCCGGACAAATTCAGCGGCCCGCCGCACATCGCCGGCATATCGCGATTCGGCGCTCACACTCGGGATTCGCAGCAGGTCGAGCAACTCTCCCTCGAAGCGGGGGGCGGCTTGCTGCAAAAAGTGATCGACAGCGGCGATCGTCATCAGAGGGGCTCGCGAAGTCTCAGGACGGGGAGAAAATAACATGATAACCAATCAGGAAAATCCCGGCATCCACGATGGCATGCGAGATCCAGGGGGCCCACAGGCTGCCGGATCGGCGGTACAACCACGCCCACAGCACCCCGCCGAGCGCAACGGACAACGACAGCAGCCACGTCAGCCAAGAGGCGAACCCCAGATAGACCGCCAGAACCACCACGTGGTGCGCCATAAAGGCCAGCCCCGACCAGACCGCCGCCCGCCAAAACCCCAGGCGACTTTCCAGGCGGGCATGCAGAAACCAGCGATAGTAGAACTCTTCCAGGAACGAATGAATCAGGCAATAGAAGATCGAGACCAACAGCATGCGGCGCGGAGTGGCAATCTCGAGGGCGGCGACCTTGGCCCGAATCGCCCCCTCGGCCTCCGCGAACAGTCCCCCAGGTGCCAACACCAAGTGATAGACGAGCAGCATCGCCCCCGTGACGACCAGCCCGAGAATCACTCCCAATCCCAGGCCCCGGATCCCCGACGAGCGCCAGACGAGCGCGGAACGATCATGCCACAGGCACCATACCAGGGGCCAACCAAACTGAATTCCCTTGCCCACGGCGAAGGCGAACTGTTGCCACGCCGCCGATTCCCCCGCCAGCAGAACAAAGTAGACCAGGGTCAGGGCGACGGGAAAGACCGTGGCGAACCACAACGCTCCCCAACCAAGTTGTGACGGGGGATCCGGGGTTTCAGCGGGGGCGCGTGCGTTGGTGGACCTCAGCGGGGGGACGCTCGATTGTGAATCCATGGCAAAAGTTCCGCTGGTTCCGAGGGAGGTCCACCCACGAACGTGTTGCTGGTCACATTTCGACCCGTGGGGCTGGCGTCGGCCCTGGCTTCTGACAGAGTGTTTAGCGGTTTCGTCGACTGCCGCAAAGCCCCCCCAGCGGCAATTGGCCTCTTTCAGGAGGCGATCGGGGGGCAACCCGCGTCCGCGTCCCTCATCTGCAAAGGAGAACAATCGTGAGCCGAATGTGCTGCCCGTCGATGCTGCTGTGGAGCCTGATTGCGATCACCGCGGGATT
Source organism: uncultured Planctomycetaceae bacterium (assembly GCA_903861195.1). GTDB lineage: Bacteria > Planctomycetota > Planctomycetia > Planctomycetales > Planctomycetaceae > UBA10511. The sequence goes on from CAIOTJ010000200.1 coordinate 13,847, forward strand.
GCCAGTACTGGGCCACCCGCCCGAATCGTCCCCGCCCCAGTCTTCATCAAGCCCTCCTGCGGTCACTTCCGTCCGATTGCCGCGGGCCCACGCCCACAACGACTACCTGCACAAGAGACCACTTTTCGAAGCCTTGGAATTGGGATTTGGCAGTGTCGAAGCGGACGTCTTCCTGCAGGGAAACGAGCTGCGAGTGGCCCATACCGTCTTTGACCTTCGGCGGGAGCGGACTTTGAAGGCTCTGTATCTCGATCCGTTGAAGTCCTGGATTCGGGACCATGGGGGACAAATTTACCCAGATGGGTCGGGAATCTGGCTGTTGATCGATATCAAGTCCGATGCCGAGGCGACCTACCGGCAGATTCACGGTCAACTGGAGGAGTTCGCCGAGATCATCTCTTCCGTCCGGGACGGGGAATTCACAGCGCGACCAGTGACGGTGGTGATCAGCGGCAATCGCCCGGTGGAGTTTATGCGGGCGCAGCGATTTCGGCTGGCCGGGATCGATGGTCGCCCGGGGGATCTGGAGAGCAACGACCCAACGCATCTGATTCCCTGGATCAGCACCGACTGGAAATCTCACTTTCGGTGGCGGGGTGCCGGACCGCTGCCGGCTGAGGAACAGCAGCGGCTGGCGGAGTTCGTGTCTCGCTGCGAAAACCAGGGCAGACAGCTGCGGTTCTGGGGCACCCCCGACCAGCGGGAGGTGTGGAGGCAGCTGTGGGATTCACGCGTCTCCCTGTTGGGGACCGACAATCTGAACGGTCTGGCACGCTTCCAAAGGGAACAAATTACCACCGAACCCTGAGGATTCGTGTCGATTCTCGATCAGGAAGGTTTCTCCCCAGCCAAGTGTGTTGCCGGCGCACTCACTGCACACCCTCTGTGCAATATCGCCTGCCGTTCAAACACCTTAATAGTTCCCACTCCGAACCCATGGCCGCACGTCAAAGACATGTTCCCATGAATACTGAACACAGCATCGAAATCAAAGCGATTCGCACATAAAGCGCGCAGCGATGCCCACATTTTAACCACCCTTTGCCGTGCACACTTTTGTGGCACAGCCTCGATTGTGATCTAACCGGAGGCTTGGCGAACAGGCCGAAACCGAGCTTGAGCAGTCTCCGGAGCGGGCTGATCCAGAGGAGGATTAAGTCTTGTTGACCCGGCTTTTGCAGTGCCACCGCACTTCCAAACAGAACTTCGGGGAGCAATACGGGCTGTACACCGAAACACAAGACCACACTTCAGTCCGGATCGAAGTGACGCTTTTTTGCGACTTCGTCTGTACACAATTGGACAACGTCGTCAGAATGGAGACGTTCTTCAGAGAAGAACTCTTCCCCCAGGAAGATTCAGGCTCCGTGAGGCCCAACAAAGGAGTGGAAGTCATGCTCGTCTTGTCGCGTAAATCGGGCGAACGAATTCTGATCGGCGACGACATCAAGATCACCATCGTGCGGATCGGCCCGAACAGCGTCCGCATTGGCGTGGATGCCCCCGGGCAGTACACGATTGTGCGGGAAGAACTGTGCCACGAGCCCAGCCACTCAACCGCCAGTCTGGTCGATTCGCCGGAGTCCATTGCGAATCCCCCGACACTGCCGCGCTAAGCGGTGGTCTAGAACGGGCTTGATTCGCTGGGCACGGAACACGCCAGCGCGTTGCCTCGCACCAAATTCCGATCGAGTCCCGGGTCGCCAGCCGCACACTTCCCTAAACGACCACGTCGGGTGAGTGCTCATCGTTGGCGTTAATCCGAGTCCGAGGGGCTCTCGCGGAATTCCGACTGTCATCGGGCAGCGGTCCTACGCCCCTCCCGTTTCCCGGTGTCTTTCCAGCGACAGGACTGCCGATGCCCTCCCAATCGCCTTCTGCGGGAGAAACACCTCCCCAGCAACGCCATCATCTCAGGCTGTTTGACTGTACGATGATCGTGATGGGCTCAATGATCGGGTCGGGAATCTTCATTGTTTCGGCCGACATGGTGCGACTGCTGGGGAGTCCCGGTTGGCTGTTGGCCGCTTGGGTGCTGACTGGGCTATTGACCGTCTGCGGGGCCCTGGTCTACGGGGAATTGGCCGGGATGTTTCCACATGCCGGCGGGCAATACGTCTTCCTGCGCGAAGCCTGGTCACCACTGACCGGGTTTCTCTACGGCTGGACTCTGTTCACGGTGATTCAGACGGGAACCATCGCTGCGGTTGCGGTCGCCTTCGCCAAATTCGCGGGAGTCCTGTTGCCTTGGTTCAGTGAGTCGAATTACCTGGTATCTCCGGTCCACCTCAGTTCCCGGTACGCCCTTTCGCTCTCGACGGCCCAGGCGACCGCCATTGCGCTGATCGCGGCTCTCACGCTGATCAACATGCGGGGACTGCAATATGGGAAACTGGTCCAGAATGTATTCACCCTTGCCAAAACGGGAGGGCTGATTGGGCTGATCCTCGCCGGTTGCCTCGCAGCCTGGAACCCGGAAGGGGCCAGGCACCATTGGCAGCACTTCTGGGAACGACACCCGCTCGCCGAGGTGGCACCGGGCCTCACCGCTGAGTCGGCCTGGGGGCTGGTGGTGGCCTTGGGAGTGGCGCAGGTGGGCTCATTGTTCTCAGCCGATTCCTGGCATGTCATTTCCTTCGCGGCCGAAGAGGTCGAGCAGCCGCACCGCAATCTGCCCCTGTCGATGGCTCTCGGGACCCTGGCCGTAACGGGGCTGTACCTGCTGGCGAACATTGCCTATCTGGGGGGCCTGAGCCTGCTCGAGATTGCCAGGGCCCCTGCCGACCGGGTGGGGACGGAACTCCTCAGCCGGGTCTTCCCCGCCTGGGGTGCCCGACTGATGTCACTGGTCATTCTGGTGTCGACCCTCGGTTGCAATAACGGTCTGATTCTGTCTGGAGCCCGGGCGTATTTCGCCATGGCCCGCGATGGATTGTTCTTCCGCGGCGCAGCGCGGCTCAGTGCCGAGGGAACTCCCGCCTTTGGCCTGCTGCTGCAAGGTCTCTGGTCGTCCCTGCTGGTTCTGCCCCGTACATTCGACGAGACCCGGCAAACCTATGGAAATCTTTACGGAGATCTGCTGGATTATGTGGTGAGCGCCGCGTTGATGTTTTACATGCTGACGATTGCGGGGCTGTTTCGCCTGCGCCGCCATCGTCCCGCCATGCCGCGGCCGGTGAAGGCCTGGGGATTCCCCTGGTTGCCGGCGGGTTACCTGCTGGGTGCGGGAGCGATCTTGGCCATCCTGATTGTCTACCGACCCGCCAGCACGTGGCCGGGCCTCGTTCTGGTGGCCAGCGGTCTTCCGGTGTTCCTGCTTTGGAACCGCCGCGCGTTGAATTCCCGGTTGCCCGCATCCTTCGTTCACGACGAGACGGCTTCTGCTCTGGAACGGGCTTCCAGGGAAGATCCGTACCCAGACTGACGATAGCAAGCCTACCTGAGGCGGTACTGGTCAAGTCATCAGTGACAGGGTATTCTGAGGGGTGAGCCATGTGTTCGAAAACCCTCTGCACCTCTGCTTTTTGAGAATTGAGTCATGGAACTGGCGATTTGTCCCACCTGCAAACAGTCGGTGCTCGACGATGATGCGGTGGAGTGCCCATTTTGCGGTTCCCCCATGAAGCCCGGCACGGCTCCCGCCAGACCGGTTTCCAGCGCAACCGGCAGAACTTCGCCCCCGGGGTCCAGCAAGGGGTCCAAGGGCGGGTCAGCCCCCACCCGGCCTGCTGATGACGATCCGTTTGGGGTCGACCCAGCCATTACCGCCAAGGCCGTCCCTCTGGCCCCCCGGCCAGTCGCCGGCAAGGCCTTTGAAGTGCGTTGCCCGATGTGTGAGACGGTGGGATATTCCTCCACCAAGGTGCAAGGGCACGCCGTCCGTTGCTGCAACCCCCAGTGCCTTGTTCCGGTCTTCACTGTCAAGGCCCCCAAGCGTGAGGAACCGCCTCCCCTTCCGCCCATTCAGCCCAAGTCCCCCCTGCCGATGTATCTGGTGGGCGGGCTGGCTCTCGCGGGACTGGCGGGAGGTCTATGGTACTACCTCAATACCATCAAGGCCCCCGAGCAACTTCCGCCCCTCCCACCCGTCGTCCGCACCGAACGCCCGGGCCCTGCGGAGACCGAGGATCCGGGGCTAGAGAACTCCGGACAAACAACGGCGGAACAGAAAGTGTCGGATCCCGCCGCGGAGCGCGCAGGCGATCTGAAGGACTCGGTGAACCGGGCAATTGAGGCTTCTCTGAAGGCTCCCGCTGCGAAGAAGTCATTCGCCCGCAGGCTGGCGGCGCTGGCGTTGGTCCATGCTGGAGACCGGCCGGCGGCCGAGGATCAACTGAACCAGCTACGCCGGGTGAGTGCCCAGAGCCCCTACGAGGTGATCGCCCCGCTGGCACTGGCCACGTGGCGGTTTCATCAGGAAGGGTCTCCCGAACGGGCTGCCGCCCTGGAGGAATTGAAACGACACGCCCCACTGCTTCCGAAGCGGGGCCGATTCGCGATCGAATCGGGTTTGGCCACGGCGACCCTGCAGGCCTCGGCGGGAGATGCGGCGGGCGCGCGAAACACCCTCGCGGCGCACCGGGCGGCACCGCGGGTCGAACAACTGGCGGCGCTGCTACAGCTCGTCAACCTCGATGGGACCTTTGACCTCGACGCCCGGCAGCCTGGCCGGCTGGCGGGTGACTGGCAGGCCCCGCTGGAGACCGGTTTGACGCTCCAGTTGTGCCAACAGGGGCGATGGGAGGCAGCCGAAGCCTGGGCGCGGCAGCTGTCTGACCCGCTGGCCCGGGATGAGTCGTTGCTGGTCTTCGCTGAATCGAGCGCCCTCCGCCAGTTGTCTCAGCAGCCGCCGGCTGACCTGTCTGCGATTCAGGCGTTGGGCGAATTGCTGTCGCCGGTTGGCAAGATTCGCCTGGCAACGCGTCTCGTCGCAGCTCAGTCGAGTGTGGGACAGAATGCGGAGACTCCGAAACTGCTGTCTGCGGCCAACACCCAGCTGGCCAGTTTGGCGGTGGCGACCCCTCCCCGACTGCCGACGCTGAAGTCGGTGTTCGACAGCAAGACACCCGATCCGATTCAGCCCCAGCAGTTGGGCCGGGCCTGCCAGGAGTTGGCCCATGTGCAGCTGGATCTCAAGCAACCGGACGAGGCCTGGAAGACTTTGAAAGTCGGGTTGACCCACTTGCGTGGGGCGGGGCCTGGACTTTTGGCCATCCGCAAGCTGCGGTCCCGGGCTGAAGGGGCTGAGGTCGAGGGACTGCGGCGGGACTTGAAGCGGATTCTGGCGCTGGCGAATGATGACCAGGTGCAACGGGAGCTGACTCGCTTCCGCCAGAAGACGGAAGAACTCGAGCGGGCCGCCCAGGTTCGGTTTCGGGGACAGATCGATCTGCTGGCCGCGGCCCTGGAGATGGGGCTGGCCGAGCCAGCCTGGAAAGAGATCCTCGAGATTGACGGCCAACCGGGGGATGACGATCGCGATCCAGTCCTGAGCAGCGCGCTCCCGCCACTCGCGGCGCTCGCGTTCGAACGGTCCGGGAAACTGGAACAGGCGCAATCAATCCGCCGCGATTTTGCGAATCGGGCCGCAGAGGCGGAACCGCAGGAGGCCTCTCGCATCATTCCACACCTGCTGGCCCAGGCTTGTGAGGAGGGAGCGGTTCCGCGGGGACTGGAACTGCTGAAGACCTACCTCACCGAGAGTGGCGACCTGCAAGCAGAGACGCTGCGACTGCTCTGTCAGTTGATCAATCGGGGCAAATTGGAGACCGCGTATCAATTGGCGAATGGAATTCCACTGGAATCCCTTCGGGATGACGCGCTGTTTCTGTTGGCCGCCCGAACCGCGAGGCTGGACCAGGGAACCGCCTTCAAGGGCATCTTGCCCAAGGCGCTGTCTGTCATCGATTCCGGCTCATTATACTCGGGATTGGCCTCAGGTTGGGGGGAGTTGTCACGGACCAAGCCATCGGTTGGTCCGTGATGAGGAGATTTTGGTGAAGAGGATTTGGGCGGTCGCGCTCCGAAGTGCGGTCCGTGGACACGGGGGGACAGGCGCGACACGCCGTCAGGCCCACCGTTCTCCCGGAAACCCCGAGTCAAGACTTGCGTCACAGACTTCAATCGCTACCCTAAGATCGCACTCATTACCTCCTGGGAGGCCTCACCCCGATGCGTGACTTTGACTACTCCGCCCCCACCTCGGTCGCCGAAGCGGTCCGACTCTTGAATCAGAGTCCCGGTGCCGGTCGCCCTCTTGCGGGCGGAACCGACTTGATCGACCAGCTCCGCCTGGGACGGCATCAGCCTGAACTGGTCGTGGACATCAAGCGCATCCCGGAACTCAATGTTCTGGAACTGAGCAGCCGGGGTTTGCGGTTGGGGGCGGCTGTTCCCTGCAGCCGGATTTATTCCGATGCCGGGATTGCGCAAGAGTATGCGGCGTTGGTCGACAGCGCGCGGATCATCGGGGGGGTGCAGATTCAGAATCGGGCCAGCGTCGGGGGGAACCTGTGCAATTCGGGACCCGCGGCCGATTCGACCCCCTCCTTGATCGCTCTGGGGGCGCGGGCTGTGATTGCAGGTCCCCAAGGGACTCGTGAGGTGCCCGTGGAGGAATTCTGCACTGGGCCCGGCAAGAATGTCCTGCATCGGGGCGAGGTGCTTGTCGAACTGCGGTTCCCACCTCGGCCGGCAAACAGTGGCTCCCACTACCGCCGATTTATTCCCCGCAATGAAATGGACATCGCAGTGGTGAGCGTGGGTGCGCTGGTGGAGTTGGATGCGTCGGGCGAACGGATCAAGTCGGCCCGCATTGCCCTGGGGGCGGTTGGACCCACTCCACTGTTCGCCCGCGAGGCGAGTTCCGGGTTGGCAGGCCGATCTCCGACCGTGGAGACCTTGACCGAGGCGGCCCAGGCCGCCCAGGCGATCGCCACCCCCATCGACGACATGCGGGGCACCAAGGAATTCCGACGGCATGTGACGGGTGTTCTGGTTCGTCGTGTGCTCGAAGAGTGTGTTCAGCGAGCCCGCCACCCCGCCTGACACGGCCTCGAGGTCATTCCCCGCCCTCTCCGGTCCACGGCTTGCCCACCAGACTCCTCTCCACCGCCCAACTTTCAAGCGACTCTTGCAACATGGCCAAAAAACGAGTTGTTTCGACCACGATCAACGGAAAGAGTATCGAGTTGTTGTGCGAGCCCCGGCAGACGTTGCTGGAGGTTCTTCGTGACAATCTGGACCTCACCGGGACCAAAGAGGGTTGCTCGAATGGCAATTGCGGGGCCTGCACCGTGCTGATGAACGGGCGCCCGGTCGTCAGTTGCCTGGTGTTGGCCATGGAGGCGGAGGGAGCGTCCCTGGAAACGATCGAAGGGGTGGCCCAGGGAGGTGATCTCGATCCGATCCAGCAGGCGTTCCTTGAGAACGCCGCGTTGCAGTGCGGCATCTGCACGCCGGGCTTCATCATGTCCACCAAGGCGCTGTTGACCGAGAATCCCAATCCCACCGAGCAGGAGGCCCGCTTCTACCTGGCGGGGAATCTTTGCCGGTGTACTGGCTACGACAAAATCATCCGGGCTGTGTTGGATTCCGCCCAACGACGTCAGGCGGCGCTGGCGGCCGAACGACAGCATTCCTGATTCCTCCCGATCCGACCCTTTCATTGACCGGATGGCCAGAGATTCGGCCATCCCCCCTGGAACCCGACCATGGCGACTGCGAACAACGATCTGCGGCACACGAATGGGCACGCCAAATACAAGGTGATCGGAACCCGGCCCGTCCGTCATGATGGAGTCGACAAGGTGACGGGCAGGGCCCGTTATGGTGCCGACATCCACCCCAGCGGAATGCTTTACGGCGTTGTCCTGCGCAGCCCCCACGCTCATGCCCGCATCCGCTCGATCGACACTTCGAAAGCCGCGAGCACGCCCGGTGTCCGGGCCATTGTGACCAACAAGGACCTCCTCGATCCGGGGAATCGCATGGTGGAGCTGGGTGAGGGGGCGGTTAACCTGCGCCACCTGAACCATAATGTTCTGGCGGCCGACAAGGTCTATTACCGCGGTCATGCGGTGGCCTGTGTGGCCGCTGACTCGATTCACATCGCCGAACAAGCGGCCGCCCTGATTTGCGTCGATTACGAGGTACTGCCCTGCGTCACCGACGTGCAGGCCGCCATGGACCCAAAGGCACCGCTGCTCCATGCCGATCTCTTCACCGAGGAACTGGGCAAGATCGGAACCAAGCCCAGCAACATCGCGAAGCACTTCCGGTTCGAAAAGGGAGATGTGGCCGCGGGATTCTCCAAGGCCAAGTTCGTGGTGGAGCGCGAGTTCAAGACCTCGACCGTGCATCAGGGGTACATCGAACCGCACAATGCCACGGCACTATGGAATCCCGATGGCCACATCACCGTCTGGTGCAGCACCCAGGGATCATTCACCGTGCGGCAGCAGGTTGCCGAACTCGTCGGTGTGCCCATCTCGCACGTCAAGGTGGTCCCGATGGAAATCGGGGGGGGCTTTGGTGGTAAGATCCGGGTTTATCTGGAGCCGATTGCCGCTGTTCTATCGCGGAAGACTGGCGCACCGGTCAAGGTCGTAATGTCACGAGCCGATGTGTTTGAGGCGACCGGCCCCACACCCGGCTCTTACATGAAGGTCAAGCTGGGGGTGGATGCCGCGGGGCTGATCACTGCGGGGGAAGCCCAGATCGCCTTCGAGGCCGGCGGCTTTCCGGGTTCCCCGGTAGGTGCCGCTGCGATGTGTGTGTTCGCCTGTTATGAAGTTCCCAACGGGAAAATCGATGGCTACGACGTCGTGGTCAATCGACCGCAGATGTCGGCCTATCGGGCCCCTGGAGCAACACAGGCGGCATTTGCTATGGAAACAGTGATTGACGAGGTGTGTGAACAACTGCAGATCGATCCGCTTGAATTCCGGCTGAAGAATGCCGCGAAGGAGGGAACTCGCCGCGTCGATGGACCAGTCTTTCCCCGGATTGGCATGTATGAGGCGACGCTCGCTGCGCGCGACAGTGCCCATTACAAAACACCCTTGACAGGCAAGCACCGAGGCCGAGGCGTCGCCAGTGGGTTCTGGTTCAATATCGGACTGAAGAGCTGCTGCACCGCTACAGTGAATGCCGACGGGTCGGTGTCGCTGGTGGAGGGTTCAACAGACATTGGTGGCTCGCGCACCTCGATCGCCATGCAGCTGGCCGAGACCCTGGGAATTCGGGCGGAAGATGTGGTCCCCGCCGTGGTCGACACCGACAGCGTCGGCTACACCGATGTCACCGGAGGCAGTCGGGTGACTTTTGCAACAGGTTGGGCGGCCTATGAGGCGGCTCGCGACATTCAACGTCAGTTGATCAATCGGGCCGCCCAGATCTGGGAGCGGAAAACCGAGGAATTGACCTACCAGGATGGTGGTGTCAGCGGACCCAACGGTCTGCGTATGACCTTCCAGGAACTGGCTGCCGAGGTTCAAAAACACGGAGAACCGGTGGTGGGTCGGGGAGCCGTCGATCCTGAAGGATGTGGCGGAGCCTTCGCGACTCATGTGGTCGATGTCGAAGTTGATGCCGAGACCGGCAAAGTCGAGATTCTGCGATACACAGCCACACAGGACGTGGGAACCGCCATTCACCCCAGTTACGTCGAAGGACAAATTCAGGGAGGAGCCGTCCAGGGAATCGGTTGGGCCCTGAATGAAGAGTATTTCTACGATGCCCAGGGAGTGATGCGGAATTCCACCTTCCTCGACTACCGCATGCCGACGGCCCTGGACTTGCCAATGATCGATCCGGTGATTGTCGAGGTTCCCAACCCCGGTCACCCGTATGGTGTTCGGGGAGTTGGCGAAGTGCCGATTGTGCCTCCGCCCGCCGCTATTGCGAATGCGATTTACCGAGCGGTTGGTGTTCGGATGCAGGAATTGCCCATGTCTCCGCCACGGGTGCTGAAACAGATTTTGGCGGCCATTCATACCTCCAGCCCACGGCACTGAGATACCGCCTGCTCTTCTGAGCGGTCGGCTGGACCGGACTTCTGGTGCGACGCAAATCAGCGTCCCCAGCGGTCCCTCGTAGGGTTTATTTGACCACCACTTCCGGCCAACGTAAAATTTTGCGTGGCGGGGCTGCCCCACACGCGAGCCGGTTCGCCTGTGAACGCGGATTTTACGAGCACGACATGGATAGAATGGTGATCCATTCGACCTGGCGACATGACATTTCCCCCCAACGGGAATCCGATACATGATGGACTTTTCGAGTCTTTCAAACGACCACTACGTCAACGTCAACCTGAATACCGAGATGGCGCTCCCCTCTTCCCGGGAGACGATTCTGGGATTCTTTGAGCGGATCCAGAAAACCTATCCCTCGATGCGCAACTTTTACACGCGTGAGTCGGGGGACTTTGTGCTGGAAGAGGACAAGGAGCAGGGACACTACCGCTGGGTTTCAGTTGAGCCACGACGCGTCTGCACGGGGTATGTCAATCCTCCACACATCGATGCGGCGTTTGAGCAGCACCGGTTGGTGATGGAACTGATCCCCTACATGCTGTCGGTCAGCCCACTCGATTGCGAGGCGATCGACTACCTGATGGGATTCGACTACTCGTACCGCGGGAATCATGACGCGCTGGTGGCCGAAGCGCTGGGAGTGACACCAGGTTTCGAGGGTCTGCTGGCGATGCCGGGAGTGCAGCCCATCAACATCGAACCCTCGATCACCATCGCCCTCGACGAGACCTGTCGCCTGCAGGCGCGGCTGCTGGTCGAGACCCGCACCACAGCCGCTCAGGTGCGGCGTGGCGAGTTTCCTGAAGAACAGATCAGTGTGTATTTCACGATCCGGCAATACGGCAGCCTGCCGCCGGGAACCACATATGAAGAAATCATCGCCCAATTGCGGGAACACAGCGAACGGCTTTTGAAGCGGCAAATCGTTGACAATGTGCTGAAGCCGCTGGCTCAGGCCATTTCCACGAAGTAATCGGCAACAACACAGAGAACTGTCTCAGCGGGCGGAAGATCGGGAGTCGATTTCTGGGCTGTCGTTGGCTGACCGATCGCAGTCGCCAGCCAAAGGGTCGTCTCGCGTTGTTGTCGGGGGTGGCGTTGTCGACAGTTTTCTGGTGTGTCCCCGCCCGGCAATTGGCCGCGGCGGCCTGGGTACGGAGCCGGGCTCATGTTGTTCGCCGGGCGAACGGGCGGCGCCCGCTGAAATGAAAATGCCCGTTAAAATCGAACCGACAGAGCCTCCGCCGGTTGTCGACGCAACCGGCGGAGGCTCTCGTTGTTCTGGCTTGAGACAGAACGCAGGGACTGATTATCGAACGCCCCCCGGAGGTCCACCGCTGGGAGCTCCACCCGGGAAGCCTCCTCCCGGAGCTCCACCGGGAGGACCGCCAGGAAAACCTCCGCCACCAGCGGGCACTCCGGCCGGAGGCTGACCGAAACTCTCTTCCCCCTCCTGGGAATTCGAATCGTCAGCGCCATCTCTGTCGAACGGATTTCCCGGACCGAAGGGGTCGGGGAAACCAGGCGGAATTCCTCCCGGCAGGCCACCCCCGCCTCCCATCCCCTTGATGAGGTCCAGCGGGTTGAATCCCCCTCCCCCGCCGGGCATGCCCCCCTGGCCCAGCATCTTGGCGAACTCGCTGTTCATGAAGTTTTCGATCGCCGGCTTGATCGAACCAGGAATGCGCAGCGAGGTGGTCAGGACTTGGTTGTTGCGATTGGACTTCAGACTCTCCACAACCTGGTCGAGAATTGGCAGAAATTCTCCCAGGCTGAACACCATCGCCATGGGCTGCAACTGCCCCTTCGACTCGGCGAATTGCTGCTTGAGCTGCTGGAGCCCCACCGCGGACTGGGCTGCGAATTGCTCAGCAGAACTGCCATCGATGCAATTGAAATTCACCGTGAGATCAACATCCTGCGTGACATTCATCGACAGGGACATTCCCTTGATCTTGCCCGAAAAGGCATTCGCGGCTCCTGCCGGGGCTTGACCCGCAGCCGCCGCCTGGGCGGCCGGAGCATTCATCAGCCGCTCGAGACGGGAGGGATCCTTCGGCAAGTAGGCCAACACCAGATGCGGGGTGGTGTCGAGAAAATCGAGATCTTCCCGGCGCTGGAGATTCTTGCCGGCCTGCAGCAACCGCTGCATCTCGGAGTCGGTTGTCAGAACCAGACGGTTCGGATTGGCGAGATACATCGAAAAACCCTTTTGAGGGTCCTTCGCGCGATAATAAGTTCGCCGATTGACGCTCGTCCGTTCGAAGCCCGAGTCGCTCGCCAGCGCAGAGTCGGAGAAGGGGATCTTCGATTGCACGACGAGGGTCACTTTGTCATTCCCCCCACCAGCCGGTCCCCCGCCGGGCATTCCGCCAGGAGGGCCGCCGGGAGGGCCGCCGGGCATCCCCCCCATCGACATGCCACCGGGCATACCACCCGGAGGGCCACCCATCGGCATACCCCCCCCAGGCATACCACCGGGTGGCCCCCCCATCGGCATTCCGCCGGGCGGGCCACCCATCGGCATCCCACCAGGAGCCCCTCCCGGAGAAGGAATGTCCAGCGGACCCCAGTATCCCAACGTGAGAGTTTCCAGATCGGTCACACTCACTCCCGTGGCCCGTTGCATGTCACCCAGAGCCTTGTCCAACTGGGTCTTGACCGGTGGGAGAGCCAAGACTGACTGCATCAGGGGGCTCTGCCACATCTCCGCCATCCGCAGACGACCGAACATCTCTGTGTCGGGATGGAGAAAAACGGTATCGACCCGATTGTCGGGCTCGGGACCACTGTCATTCGGTCCCGACAGAAACGACCAGCCGAGATATCCCAGGCCTCCCACCCCTCCGAGCAGCACCAGCGACAACAGACCGATCAGCGCGGGCTTCTGCCATTGCACAGGCTGCGACTTGCCCTTCTTGCCGCCAGTCGTCCGACCTCGAGAGGTGCGGCCTGCCGACCGGCTCGCCCGGGGAGCCTCTTCGACTTCTTCTTCCTCACTCGCCTCTGCGTTCTCCCATGACTCTTCCGGCTCCTCCACACTCAGAAACGAGAGTTCCTCGTCCTCCTCCGGAGGGGGCTTAATCACGAAGGCAAACTGGCATTTCGGACAGGGGACCTTTTTTCCAGCCGCAGCCCGCGACTTGATCTTCAGCTTGGCCTTGCACTTTGGACACTGAACCTGAAAGGGCTCGCTCATCCCGGATCTCGATTCGGGGCACTGGCTTCCATGGGGGACCGGTCACCGGTGGATGAACGGCACAAGCTCGAATTCTAGAGTTGCCCAGGTCTCGACTCCACTCCAAACGGCTGGAGGGGGTCGACACGCCCGGGGCGGGATTCAGCCGTCGACACATGGATTCATTGGCCCGTGCGGATGCGCCCCACCGACGATTCGAAGAACTTTTGCCGACGTGATTGAGTCCCGGGACTGTCGGAACTTGACGAACGCAGGTCGTCAAGATTGGCCCGGCAGACCCGGCAACCGACCGTGTCGAGATGGAAATGGATGTACTGCCCGAGATCCTCCTCGAGCCCTCCCAGCAGGTAGCTCCCCAGTTCTTGTCGACTGGGGCAACTCAGTCGGTTGCCGCGCCAAAGATCTCCGGCGGAATGACGCCCCGTCTCCCGGTGATTCACAAGTAGCGTTACCCGCCGCCGAAATCCATCATCTGATCTCAGCCGCTCTTCGATGCGAGCCATCGCCTCGGCCGCCAACCCCTCCTCGAGATAGGCGGTCAGTTCGGCATCTGTGTACTCCGTGGAATCTGCGGTCATCCTCAGTTTCTCCCCGGTTTCAGCATTCGAACCTCAACTTATCTCCCTGGCACCAGCTCGTGGCAGATCATGGCCGTTCAACTGAGCGTCCAGCGTTCCAGCACCCGGGGAATCAACCGCGAAAGTCGTTCGCCTCCCTCGGCCGCCACGGCCAGAATCTTCTTGATGTCGACCGGCTCGAGCGCATCGGGCAGGCACAGGTCGGTCACGATCGAGAATCCCACCACCTTCAGGCCGGCATGTGCCGCCACAATCACTTCCGGCACCGTCGACATCGAAACCACATCCGCACCGAACGCCCGCAGCATGCGATACTCGGCGCGGGTCTCCAGATTGGGACCCGCGACCGCAACCAGCACACCTGTATGCGCGGGAATGCCAAGTTCGAGGGCGGATTTCTTAGCCAAGTCGATCAGCCCGCGATCATACGGCTGGGCCATGTCAGGGAAGCGGGGCCCCAGCCGATCGTCGTTGCGACCCCGCAATGGATTGTCGGAGATGAGGTTGATGTGATCTTCCAGAATCACCACGTCGGCCAGCCGATACTGGTGGTTCATGCCCCCCGCGGCATTGGTGATGACCAGCAGTTCCACCCCCAGGGCCTTCATGACCCGCACAGGAAAGGTCACCTCGGGCAGCGAATACCCCTCGTAGTAGTGAAACCGCCCCTCCATCGCCATCACAGGGACACCCTTGAGGCGACCGCAGACCAACTGCCCCGTGTGCGACTCCACCGTCGACTCGGGAAAATGTGGGATTTCTCCATAGGGAATGACGGTGGCCCCCTCCACTTGGGCCGCCAAGCCTCCCAACCCCGTCCCCAAGATGATTCCCACGCGGGGGGCGACATGGAAGCGTGAGCGGATCGCCCCACACGCCGCCTCAACCTGGACAAACACATCCTTCATGATTCCGACCTGCATGAACCGGCGACAGACCCTCGACACTTCCGCCCGGGGTGCTACTCTCAGCGAAGAATCCCCCTCGGAGTGGACTGGCAGGATAACACCACGGTTTCCAGAAACCCAACCCTCTTCCAAAAGTCCCGGCAGAAAACCCTATTTGGGGTAGCGGCCAGTCCCGAGGTCTTCGAAGGTTGGGAAGGCAAGGGATGAGGGGTTTGCCCGCTGACAGTCGCCCCTTACACCGCCATTCACGCGATCGTCGATCGAGAAGCGACTCGTAGCGGCTCCAGACCTCTTGTCTGATTGCTCTCACCTTTGTCCCCAGCTCAAAGTGGTATTGACACCAATTCTTTCCAAAGTTTGGATCGGCCAGGATCTCTGGCAAAGGCACGATCCCCAAATCCTCTCCTTCCGCATTCACGTAACTTGATTCTCCAGTCGCTGGGTTTTCCTCAACGCCTGCGATTCCCAACTCTTTCTGAAGAGCCCACAAATGCTCGGCCTGCAACAGGTTGACGACGCTCACAACACGCTGACGATGCTCTTGAGCCTCTTTTTGACCAAATATCTTTCGCTTCGTGGCCTGTTCCCTGAGTTTGGGTGGCCTTATGGAGGACTAACACCACCGGACGCGCGATCGTGACCTATGACCCGAGTCTGGGAAACTCCATGGGAATTGGCTCCAATCGCTCGTTCAGAGCGGGGGGGTTCACCACCTGATCCACCTGCTGCGGCTCGCCACGGAGTTGCCAGCCAGCCAGAAAACTTAGGCCAAGAGCAAGCGGCAGGATCAACAACGAGAACAAGTTCGCAGCACGAATTGGCATGATTGACCTCCTCGGCTTAGAACTCGCTTCTCAAAGCAGCGCCGGCGCCAACCTTTTTCGGCGACAACTTCTTTGCAGAGTATAACGGTTTTCAGAAACCCACCCCTCCACACCGCCGGGCGGCGGCCGATCATATCGCGGGAATTCAACCACCCAGTCCGAAATCATCCGCGTTTCAACTGTGTCCCAGGCTTTGAGACCCTGGCATTGTCGCCAGGGCCTTGTGGTCGGGTTCCGTCGCCACCTGCGTTGGGGCCAATACGGTCGCGCAGCGTCGCGCTGCGCCTGCGCCAGGCGGCACTCCCCGGCGGAACGCGATCGCCCCGCATCGGATCATGCCGATCGCTGTGGGAACCCGTTTGGATTTTGGCGGGTTGTCAGCGATAATCCGGGGTTCCCGGGGGCGACCGAGTTGCGTTTCCCCCCTCTCTCACCAGGAACTCTGATTGTGGCACGCGAACAACTCGTACTGGCTTACAGCGGCGGCTTGGATACCTCCGTGATCTTGGGATGGCTGATGGATGAAGGTTACGACGTCCATGCGGTCTATGTGGACTTGGGTCAGCCCTGTGAGGATCGCGAGGCGATTCTCGAAAAGGCCCGCAAGATCGGTGCGAAGTCGTCCCAGATTGCCGACGCCCGGCTGGAACTGTGTCGCGACTTCGCCTTTCCGGTCATGCAATGGCAGGCCAAGTACGAGGGATTGTACCTGCTGGGGACGTCGATCGCCCGCCCCCTGATCTCGAAGGTCTGCCTGCAGGTCGCACGGGACCTCGGAGCCACCGTCTATGCCCACGGGGCGACCGGGAAGGGAAATGACCAATGCCGGTTCCAACTGGCTGCCGAGGCGCTCAATCCCTCCGTCCGCATTCTGGCCCCCTGGCGTCTCGAACGATTCCGCAAGATGTTTCCGGGGCGGACCGAGATGATCGCCTATTGCGATCAGCGCCAGATCCCCGTGAAGGCCTCCGTCAGCAAGCCGTACAGCTCGGACGAAAACTGCCTGCACATCAGCTATGAGGCCGGCAAGCTCGAAGACCCGATGGTCAACGGTGTCGACACCGTCGAATTCGGCATGACGGTCTCTCCCCAGGCCGCCCCCGACAAGGTCGAGCAGGTCCGCATCGGTTTCGAAGCGGGAATTCCCGTCCGCTTGAATGGGAAGCCCATGAACGCCCTGGAGATGGTGACCGAGCTCAATCACCTGGCGGGACGGAACGGCATTGGCCAGATCGACATGATTGAAAACCGGTTCGTGGGAATGAAAAGCCGCGGTGTCTACGAGGCACCCGGCATGACCACGCTGTACTTTGCCCACCGGGTGCTGGAGCAACTGACCCTCGACCGGGATCTGGTGCACCTGCGTGACCGCCTGGCGCCCGAAGTCGCGGAAATGGTCTATTACGGCTTCTGGTACTGCGCCAAGATGGACGCGCTGCTCGCCTTCATCCGCGAGAGCCAGAAACCGGTGAACGGCGAAGTGACCCTCGGGCTCTACAAGGGGAACCTCATCGTGCAGGGTCGCCAGAGCCCCAACAGTCTGTACGACGAGGCCATTGCCACGATGGAGGCGGGAGGCTCGTACAACCAGACCGATGCCGAAGGGTTCCTGCGCATCATGGGACTTCCCGGACGTGTGCAGGGGCGGGTGACCCCCCGCAACTACTGAGATCCTCTCCCGTGACCCCATGGCCCGACCTCCGCCCCGCCCGGGCGGTCGGGCCATCAGTCTCTTCTTGAACATTGTTTCGTTTCCATGCCTCCCCGGACACTTGCGATCGGTGACATCCACGGCTGCGACTTTTCCCTGCTGCGGTTGCTGGAACATGTCGGCCCCCAGGCCGACGACACGGTGATCGTGCTGGGGGACATCGTCGACCGGGGGGCCGGCACCAAGGAGGTGGTGACAGCCCTGCTGGAGCTGGCCGAGCGGTGCCAACTGGTGTTCATCCGGGGCAATCACGAAGAGATGCTGCTCAACGCGGTTGAGAATCGCGCCACCCGGGAAGCCTGGCTGCATTATGGGGGAACTCAGACCCTCTTCTCGTACGGCGGTGCCCTGGATCTCATCCCGCAAAATCATTGGGACTTTCTCCGCTCGTCGATCGATCTGCACGAGACGGCGACGCACATCTTCACACACGCCAATCTCGAGGCGGGGGTGCCCCTGGCGGAGCAGTCGACGGAATGGCTCCGCTGGACCCATCTCGACGGCGAGGAACAGCCCTGGCCCACCGGTCAGACCGTGGTGGTGGGTCACACCCCTCAGCGCAGTGGCGTTCCGCTCGTCCGTCCAGGATGGATCGGTCTCGACACCTTCGCGTGGGGGGGACAGTGGTTGACTCTGCTCGACGTCGACTCCGGACGCCTCTTCCAGGCGAATGAACGACGGCAAATCCGCGAGTCGCACCTCTCGGATCACCCTCCCCCACCCGAGCCCCCCTCCACCGCCGAACGTGCCACCACCTGAGTCCGGACCACCGGCCTCCGGGATCCCCAAGTTTCGGACCACGAATGATCCGTTGGTCCAGCAGTGCAGACACTCCCCGCTTCCCGGTGCACCATGGCCCCTTTTGGTCTCGCTTGGATCGATCTCTTCGTGATCGGCGGCTACTTTCTCGTGGTGATGCTCGTCGGCTTCTGGGCCTCGCGGAAAGTGCATGACGAAGAGGACTTCTTCCTCGGCGGACGGCGGTTTGGCTCTGGCCTGCTGCTGATGCACTGGCTCTGCACCGGCACGCACAGCGACATGGCGGTGCAGACCGCCGGTGCCTGCGCACGGGTTGGCCTCGGGGGCATCTGGTACCAGTGGATGTACCTTTTCTCGACCCCCTTCTATTGGCTGATCGCCCCGTTGATCCGCCGCCTGCGCGTCGTCTCCACGGGGGACGTCTACCGGATCCGATATGGACTGTCGCTGGAGTTGTTCGCTTCGGGGGTGGCGCTCGTGTACCTCGTGTTGGGCATCGCCCTGCTGCTCCGGGGGGCCGGCGAATTGATCGCCGGTGTGACGGGGGGAGCCCTGGTCACCGACACTGCCGTGGTGGGGTTGGCGATTCTGTTTTCGACCTACGTCATGACCGGGGGGCTCATGGCGGCCGCCTACACCGATTTCCTGCAGGGGGTGATGCTCATCCTGCTATCGGTGCTGCTGGTCCCGGCGGGGCTGCAGGCCTTGGGGGGTGCCGCCGCGTTGGGCACCCAGGGAGCCGAGCGGTTGGCGGTCACGGCCCCCGCCGGTGCTCGGGAGGGAGACCCCTGGTTTGTGCTATCGCTCTCGGTCCTGGGTCTGGTTGGCATTGTCGCCCAACCACATGTCATCACGGCGAATGGATCGGGGAAGACCGAGAACGAATCGCGCATCGGCATGTGCTATGGGAACCTGGTCAAGCGACTGTTGACCATCGCATGGGCCGTCACGGGGCTCATCGCTTTTCAACTGTTCCCCGAGGTTCTGGCCAACCTCGATCCCTCCAGTGCCGAGGCGCGGGTCGCGGGAGACAAGCTCTACGGGCTCGCCATTCGCCAACTGCTGGGCGAGGGGTGGCGCGGCTTGATGATCGCCTGCATCATCGCCGGTGTCACCAGTGGCGAAGCGTTGATGGTGGTGGGCTCGGCGCTCTTCACCCGAAATTTCTTCCAGCATCTCGCTCCGCACGCCTCCGCCGAACGTCGACTGCTGGTGGGGCGCATCGCCGCTGCGGGAATTCTGGTGTGCGGCATTCTCACGGCACTCCGGGCCCCCCACGTCACCGCCCTGTACCTGTTTTCGGTCAAACTGATTGCCTTGCTGGGACCGATTTTTTGGATGGGGGTCCTGTGGAGGCGAGCCACCCCGGTGGGGGCGTGGGCCAGCCTCGCCGCTGGACTTCTCCTGTGGGCCGCGACCGCCACTCCTGCGGACAGACTGGCCTCTCTCCCGGGAGTCGGATCGATCGCTCTTGTCTATGCGCAATGGAAAGAGCCCATTCAGGTTCTGGTGCAACTCGTGGTCCAGTTCGGAATGCTAATGCTGGTCAGTCTGGCGTCCCGCCCCCCCGAGCGCAGTCGGCTGGATCCCTTTTTCGCGCGGCTGCTGACTCCCGTTGGGAAGGAGGCCGAAGTGGCCCTGGCATCGCCCCCATCCCGACATGCCGAAGAAGCCGCACTGGGACTGCAACTGCCAGGGCTCGATTTTCGTCGCGCGGCAACATGGGGCTACGAGTGGCCCCGCCGATTCGGTTTCGAGATTCCCCGCTTTGGTAAGTCCGAATGGGGCGGATTCCTGCTGGCCTGGGGGATGGTGGCCGGGCTGCTGCTGTTCTTGATCGCGCTCAGCCGGGGGCTTCAGGGAGGCCTGGCCTTCCAGCCCGGCCAGGGACTGCTCTCGCTGGTGCCGGCGAGATTTCCATGATCAGTCCTGTGACCAGCGCCCCTTTGGCTCGGCCTCGGAAGACGGCGAGATGGTTCCGCCTGGCATGGGAATGGACGTCCATCCGCGAATCTGGCACAATCGAAAAAGATCGACTCTCGAACCTTGTGATCAGTTCCACTGGACCGTGTGCCAAGGGAGTGAACCATGCGGATGTCTTGGAGATTGGGAATGATGCTTCTCACGGTGTCTTGGTTCCTTGCGAACCCGGCCCGTGGGGAAGAGCGTCTGTCCCTCACCCCGACACGGGGGGGCGAGGTCGAATACTGCCCGCTCCCCCCTCAAGGAAAGGTTGTATTTCGGCCCGCCGGAAATGAAGCCGAGGTACCCCCCCACTTCCAACTCGAGGCACACGAGTTCGACTTCTGGGCCAAACCTTTGCGGAAGGCCAACCGCGTCCGCGCCTGCCAGGTGACATTCCCCTCCCCCGTCACCACGCCTATCACCGAGAACAACACGGTACACGGTGTGTATTTCCAACCCGCCGGAGATGGTCCCTTCCCAGCTTGCGTGGTACTGCACATTCTGGGGGGCGATTTCCTGCTGGCCGAGGCGGTCGCCAACCATCTGGCCTCCAGTGGGGTGGCGGCGATTTTCATAAAGATGCCTTACTACGGCGAGCGACGCGGCCGCGGGTCGCGACGCCGCATGATCTCCGAAGATCCTCACGAGACGGCCGACGGCATGACTCAGGCGGTCCTCGACATTCGTCGCGCCTCCGCCTGGCTGGCCAGCCGCAAGGAGGTGGACGCCAATCGGCTGGGAATCACCGGGATCAGCCTCGGGGGTATCATGTCGGCACTGGGTGCCGCAGGAGAACCACGGCTGCGCAACGTCGGCATCGTGCTGGGGGGAGGGAACTTCGCGGACGTCATCTGGAACAACGACGCGCTGCAGGCGAAGGGGTTCCGTGAGAAATGGCTGGCCATGGGGGGAACCCGAGAGACCTTCACCGAAGCGCTCCGCAAGGTGGATCCCGTGACCTACGGCGGGCTTCTCAAGGGACGCCGGGTGCTGATGATTGCGGCCAGCAAAGACGAGATTGTGTTGCCGGAATGTGCGCGGGCCCTGCACGACAGCATTGGCGGCGAGCCGGAACTTGTCTGGCTCGACGCCGGCCACTACACGGCGGCTCAGTATCTGCCACGGGAGCTGACACGGCTCTCGCGTTTCTTCACCACAACCGAAGTGACATCGAAACCAAACCCAGCTCCGTAACACCAACCCGACCGTCCGCGGGTAACTAACAGGCCCGACGGGGCGAAGGGTCTGAACGGTCGCTCTACACGTCGCTGCTCCATGGGCACTGCCCACCAGCCCGAGACTCGGTTCCAATTCTCGGATGCGAAAATTCCCGCACGCACGGCAGCGGTACGGCCCGAACGGCTGCTTGAATGGGTAACCATCTGCGTCACAGGCTGTGTCTGCCGCCACCGCTGGAAGCGTTCAGTGGGTCCTTAAGTGACACGGGAGTAGGCGTTCCACACAGATCGCTCCACCTGCAGGGCAACACCAGAAAGTGGGGCGGCTAGTGGCGAGCTTCTTCTGGGGCGAATTCGCTCAGTTCCACCATGCGGTGTTCCCGGGCCGAACGAAAGACCGCCTCGACCAGCGCGAGTGTGTGCAGATTATCGGTGCCGGAAATCGCTGGGAGAGTTCCGCGTTGCAGGGAGATCAGCAGTTCTCCCATGGTTCCCTGGAAGGCCTCCGGGAACCACGCCTCCTTCCATCGTGGCTGAAACCAGTAGTCGCCCCGCAACGCGGTGGTGTAGTCGAGCGTGCTGGGGGTGTGGGCCGGGTAAGACGGCCAACCAATGGTGCCATTCGCCAGTCCCCGGGTCCCCTCGACCCGCCATCGAATGCCAAGCTCCCCCTGGCATCCCTCCCGCACCGGTCCCGTCCAAACATCGTCCCAGGCACTGGCCCGCACCCCGCCCGGAAACTCCAGAATGTAGAGATTGATTCCATCGGTGTGCGGAAACTTCGTGCGCGGATCGGGCCGCGTGCTGGCCATCACCCGCTCGGGATTCCCCAGCCAATACCGAAAACAGTCGAGGTGGTGAATCGACATGATGAAGGTTGATAGCGACCCCAGTCCCCGGCTCCACGGCATCCAATGGGGAATAGCCCGCATGTCGATGGTCGCCAAAACGGGCTGACCCAGCCATCCACGCCGCAACAGGTCCGCGCAGGCCCGGATCGACTGGTCGTGCCGCATGTTTTGGTTCACCGCCAGAGTGATCCCCTGCGTGGCACAGAGACGCACGAGATCCCGGCCCTCGGCGAGACTCATCGCCAGTGGCTTTTGGGCCAGAATGCCCCGCACGTGCCGGCCCATCCGGCAAATCTCCCGGATAATCTGGGGTTGGTCCTGTGGGGGCACCCCGATGTCAAGCACTTGGACCTGATCGTCCAGCAGCATCTCCGCCAGTGAACGATGGACCTTGGGAATTCCCCGCAGAATGGCAACTTCCTCGGCCTTGGAGACCGTTCGGGAGGTGATGCCCACCACCCGAAAACCCGCCTGCTGGTAGGCCACAAGGTGACAGTCCCGGACGATGAATCCCGCCCCCACCACGCCAATTCCCAGAGCGTCGAGCCCCCCGGGAAGTGACAACTGATGATCCAGCGTCAGGTCCTGAATTTCTTGGAGACCGTTCACTTTTCGACCTTGGTGAGTTTCGCACCTTTGGCGGAGAGCTCTGGATCTTCGAAGGGAAGCGCCTTCAGGAACTGAACCAGGTCCGAAATCTGGTCCGGGTTGAGCTGGCTGGTTTTGCCATGTTGGTCGTCACGATTGAACCTCGTCAGCACGTCTTCCAGCGTGGCCGCTTTGCCATGATGCAGATACGGTGCCGAGCGGTAGATGCCCAACAGACTGGGAGTGTCGTACCTCGGCCCCATTTTTTCGGTCGCATCTTCGGTTCCCGTGCCGACATCATGCAGTCGGAACGGCTTCTCGGGGCGGGAATCGGTGAAGTAGGGTCCGGAGTGACACTCGGCACACCGGGCCTCGGCCGAATGGAACAATTCCCGCCCCCGTTGGGCGGCGGCGCTCAGCCCGCCCCGTCCGTGCGGACTGAGGGTGAATTTGTGCGAGTTGGAATAGACCGCGAGCGCGTCGAGGTCGGCCGAGCGGCCCGAGTTGGGAGTTCCCAGCGAATCGTGCACCACGCCGCGAATCAGCCCCTGTCCCTGCATCAGAGGACCCCGGATGGTGTGTTCGAAATCCTGCACTTCGTCGCGATCGGCCGACCAGTGGATCGGGTGTGTCCAAGCCATTCCGAAGAGGGTCATGGTGTTCCGCAGTCCTTCGGGATTCTGCCAAGTGCGACCGTCGGGATCGCCATCGGGATGGCAACTGGCGCAGGAAATCCAGCGTCGCCCCACCATCGGCTCCAATGCCGAGTAGAACAACCGCTTCCCCAGCAACTGCTCTTCCGACAGCGAGCTCTGGCAGACGCGCACGTGACCCTGCCGATTGAAACTCTCGGTATCGTAGATCAACAGATCGAAATCGAGCGCGTTGTAGATGTAGCACTCGGAGCCATCGGGCGAAAACTTCACGGCCCGGGGATTGTGCCCCAACCGCAGCACGCGCCGGAACGAGAGTTCGCGGTAATTGTCATCGAGGACCTCGGCCACGAACGCGTCGTCGGTGCCGGCGAACACGGAGACCAGGATCTTGCCATCTGGAGAAATGGCCGATTCCCAGGGATTCGCTACAACGAAAGCCCCCACGAACGAGTCCATGGGCAGGGTCTTCCGCCGTCGCTCTTCCTGGGAATCGAGGTCGGCCACCGAGACGAAGGGAAGGACCGATCCCTCTCCCTGGTGGACGTTGACCCGCGAGCGGATGTGCGGGACGTACGCCTTGGGGCGCGTGGGATGCAGCACCAGTTGCCGGGCGAGATTTTCGCTGCTCGGTCCCTGCCAGCGATCCACCACCTTGCCAGTTTCCAGGTCGACCGCCACAATCGCGGCCGTCAGATATTCGGTGACGTAGAGCCGCTGATGGGCTTCATCCAGCGCGATCCCGCGCGGCAGGGAGCCGACGGGAAACTCCCGCAAGACCTCACGGCTCTGGGCGTCGATCTCCGCGACGGTGCCCGGATACTCCTGAGTGACATACAGCCGGGTCCCCGCCATGTTGCCGACGACCCCATAAGGTTCATCAAACAGGGAGGTTTCCGCCAGCCGGGTCCCTTGGTCGGCGTCGAGCCAGACGACCCGATCGTCGGCATAGACCGCGACAGCCACCTGGTGGGATTGACCGAGGAAGCTGACCCCCTCGGGTTTCGCCCCGACCGGGATCTCATGCAGCACCTTTCGGCCACTGCGGTCAATGATCGTGACCGTGCCGTTGTCTCGATTGGAACAGGCAATAAGGGTGCCATCTGCCGAGACATCGAGCAGGCTGTTTGAGACCCCAGCCCGGGTTTCGCACAGGTTCCCCAGCAGCCCGAGCAGCAGCGCCGCCCCCAGCAGAATCCGTCCACCCATCAGGTGCTCCTTGGTTCCCAAGTTGTTTCGCATAGACTGCTCTCCCACTTCAACCAGAATGTTCCAGTAAACCGAGATCGTGGCTCGAACCGCTCGACGATTCGGTTGGCAACACCTGTTCTCGGGCGACCGCGTCGGAGACAGTTGGCGTTTCGAGAGCCGGTCGGTCGCGATCAAGCGGTTCGGGTCTGTCCAGCGTCTGCAGTTGGCGCCAGATCTCGGCCACCAGTTGGGGCAAGCCCCGGCCCGTCACTCCAGAGATCAACAGCACCGGCCGATTCAGTTCGCGCGACAAATCTCCAGCCACCTCGGCCGATGCAGGCAGTTCGGACTTCGAGACGCAGACGATCTCCGGTCGCTCGGCCAACTGCGGATCATACAGCCGAAGTTCCTCGCAAATCTGTTGATAGTTCCGCAGCGGGCTGGTCTGGTCGAGGGGTTCCGGTTCCACCAGGTGAACCAGAAGCCGGCACCGCTCGACATGTCGCAGGAATTCGTGGCCCAAGCCAGCGCCGGAGTGGGCGCCTTCGATTAGTCCGGGAATGTCCGCCATGGCGAACGCGTGATCCTCACCGACCTGAACTATCCCGAGGTTGGGATATTTTGTGGTGAAGGGATAGTCGGCGATTTCGGGCTGGGCGCGGGAGAGGCGGCTGAGAAGTGTCGACTTGCCGGCATTCGGCTTGCCGATCACCCCCACATCGGCGATCACCTTCAGCTCGAGGCAGATCCGTCGTTCCTCTCCCTTTTCTCCCGGCTCGAACTCGCGCGGGGCGCGGTTGGTGGGTGTTTTAAAATGGTCATTTCCCCGTCCGCCACGACCACCGCGGGCGACCACCACCCGGTCTCCCACCTGGGCGAGGTCGCGCAGCACATGCCCCTGCCCGCCATCGCGGATAATGGTGCCTGGAGGAACGAGGATGATGACGTCTTCAGCCGAGCGGCCATGACGGTAGCTGCCTTCTCCCGGTCGCCCGCTGTCGGCTCGCCAGTGTTTATGACCCGCCAAGGCGGCCAGGCTATCAACATTTCCTGCGGCCTCGACGATGATGCTGCCTCCACGTCCACCATCACCACCACTGGGGCCTCCCTTGGCGATCTTGTACTCCCGACGGAAACTGACGCACCCGTCACCTCCATCCCCCCCCTTGACGTAAATCGTGATGCGATCGAGAAACATGAACAGTGCCTAGGGGTGGGGAGAAGTCAACGTGGGGTCCAGCATAGGGTTCCTGCGTGGGGGGAACAAGAATCTCCACTCCCCGGAAGGAGATCCACGAGGCCCGGGAACGCGGCCCCAGCGCAAGAAGAAAGCCGTTTCGCGATTTGTCACGAAACGGCTCTTCAAAAACCGACTGGAACTACGGAGTGACCAACGGGGTTTCATTGGCCCCCTGGGACGAGAGTTCAAAGTTGAACTCGTTGGGCCCCTTGGCAACATCCTTCTCGAACTGCGGTTCCATGAAGTACTTCCGTGGCAGCTTCGAGAAGTGGATGCCCTTCTCGGGTTGCATGGGCTGATCAAACTTCACTTTGCATTTTCCGACGGGAGCCCCTTTCAGATCTTTCGTATAGAAGAGAGTGAATTTGCCCTCCTTGTCGGTCTCGCCAATGGCACTCCGGGCCGAAACCTGCGATTCAAAGAAGACCTTGATTCCCTCTTCAGGTTTGCCATCCAACAGGACCTTTCCGGACACCTCGCCGAGAGGAGGAAGATCAGAGGCTCCCCCTCCACAGCCGCTGATCGCCGCCAAACCAGGCAACATCAACAACAATGCAACTCGCGAACGCAATCCTCGCATGGGTAAATCCTGGTTGTGAAACAGGGTCCGCACACCAACCCTGCGGAGGCTGGTGTGCGGATTTGAGAGACAGACTTGCATCACCCAACGACAGACCTAAAACTCTCCCAAAACTTCGCGGCCGTAGATTGTCGCCATACCGTTGAGAGTGTTCCGGTTGATGTTGTCACTGATGAACTTCACAGACCCATCACCCAGCAGAACGTGGCAGCCACCCGTGTGCACGCTTCCCGGACCCCAAGCGTACGTGTGTCCCTGCCCGTCGTAATTCATGTTGACTCCCCAATCGCGGGGCAGGATGACGTGGGTGTGGGTGTAGGCATGGATGAACGGTCCAAAACAGGCGCAATAGGCCTTCTGAAATGGAGTCTCGATCATCAGCATCGTATTCGACACGCCGTCGCGGAAATCCTGCAGACGGGCCGCACCGTTGATTCCGAAGGCACACTTCAAGTCCTGGGAGTAGGAGGTGTACATGGGCAGTCCCCAGTACTCATTGAAATCGTGCACAAATCCATAGCTGGAACGCCAACCATTCGTGATGAGGTACATGGGCCCCCACGAAGCTGTCTGGTTGTACGGCTCGTTGTAAGGGGGATCCGATGGGCACCGGTAAACAGACAACGGCTTGGAAATGTTGGCCGAATTGTCAACATAGGGAGGGGAAATCCCCAGGTTGTTCCAATCGGTCTGGCCGGTCGCCAGATTGAAATTGATCTGGTTGTACAACGGGGTCTGATCTAACTGCGGCAGCAACAGCAGGTAGCCAGTCGTATTACGGACCGAACCGGACTGCATCCCATAAGTATTGCCATTGGCTCCGGCCATGTAACTGCCAGGATTGATCACCGAGGGAGGCATGACTCCGTGGGTGTCATGGTAATTGTGAAGCGCCAGCCCCAGCTGCTTCATATTATTTCGGCACGCTGTCCGCCTGGCCGCTTCTCGTGCCTGCTGGACTGCAGGAAGCAACAAAGCGACCAAAATGCCGATGATGGCGATCACCACCAGCAACTCGATCAGCGTGAACCCCACTCGGTGGGTTCTTGAAGAACGTGAAGACATCATACGCCGACTCCCAAGAAAACGGGAAACAGAAAAGAACCAAAGACGACTTAAACTCGACGCGGAGGGGCGATCCTTGCACCAACCACGGGAAGCGACTAGGCAACGTCGAAAGTTCAAGCTTGGCAGGAAGGTCGCCAGAAAGGCAACAAGATTCCCCGTCAAGAGGTCCAAGTCGGACTTTCGACACTTCAACAAATCCGAATCCGTTATGCAAGAAGAAAAAGAGCAAAAAATCCCAAATTTTGGGAACGGAGTGACCGCAACTTCCTGGGACCAGTTGGCAATCCTGGAGTCCATGCAAGGGAAATCGCAGTGGGTCTCTCGGCTGAATCCACGAGACCAAACCTATCAAACAGCAATTCGGATGCCAGTCACAGGATTTGGCTTCGAGTTGCCTGAAACCGGCTGAAAAGTCGAATAAACCATGAGCCGCAGCTTGTCCGCTCTCCTGCCGAGCCAATTCTACAAGGGACCACGCCGCCCAACGTCACGACAATCTATGCGCAGCCTTCGGGCAGGGTGCCAAGCGAACCCGCCATCGAGACCCATCCCAAGCTTAACCAAAGGAACAACCCGAACGGCGAGTCACGGAACCGGTTGCTGCCCCGCCCCCCAATCTTACGCAGCACGACAATCGCCTCGATTCTCTCTTCAAACCGATTCGGCTCAACTTGGCCAGCCGATCGCCACCGCCGATTCTCCCCGTTCACCGGCGATATGCCTCTGAACGTAGTGCAGCGCCTCCTCGACCTGATCGGCTTGAACCAGAATGAGGTCCCGAGGCTTCAGCATCCGCAGTCCGGCTTCGATGGCTCGAAATTCACCACGCGTCTCAAAAATCTCAGTCACGCGTGTCGATTGAGCTAAACCACGCCGCATTAGCGCGACGACCTCGCCATCAGCTCGACCACGCGTACACTTGTCCTCATAAATAATGACGTGATCAAAAGCGTTGCCAAGGATTTCCGCCTGCTTCACGATGTCGACGTCCCGACGATCACCGGCAGCGGTGTAGACCACCAATCGGCGTTCGTGGGGAAGTTGACCGATGGCATCGATCAGGGCCAATAGTGCGTCGACATTATGGCCGTAGTCGACAATCAAAGTTGCCCCAGCGACCTGGAACAGATTGAAGCGGGCGGGCGCTTGCCGGGCATCTCCCACGAATTCCCGTAAAGACTTTCGAATGGCCGGCAGAGGGATCCCACATGCCCAGGCTGCCCCCACGGCGGCAAGCACATTCTCCACTTGAAACCCCAAAATCCCCCCCTGCGACAGAGGGATTTCTGCCATGGGAGCCACTTCCTGCTCCCATCCCGCCTCCACCAGCAGCATAACCCCATTCCGGACGCACACGGCCCGCCCACCCCGCGCTCGATGTGCCATGATGAGCGAGTGCTCACTGCTCCGGGCGAAGAAGATCACTCCTCCCGGACAGTAGGGGGCCATCGCGACCGTCATCGGATCGGACGCATTGAGTACGGCGTAGCCCGTGGGCGCCACGTTTTCTACGATCACGCGTTTGACGGCTGCCAGCTGCTCGGATGTTTCGATCCCTCCCAACCCCAGATGATCTCCCTCACCGATATTGGTGACCACGGCAGCGTCGCAGAGATCGAACCCGAGCCCCTCACGCAGGATCCCCCCCCGGGCTGTCTCTAAAACAGCTGCCTCGACCCGCGGATTGAGGAGGACCGACCGGGCGCTCTTGGGACCGCTGCAGTCGCCAGTGTCGATCCGGCGGTCGTCAAGAAAAATGCCATCCGTGCAGGTCATCCCCACGCGCATTCCCTGTTGGCGGAACATCTGAGCAATCAGCCGAACGGTGGTGGTCTTGCCGTTCGTGCCCGTGACGGCGACTGTGGGAACACGGCCGTTTTCCGGGGTGGGAAACATCGTTCCCACAATTGCCTCACCCACGGGCCGCGGAGTTCCCTCGGATGGCTCGAGATGCATGCGCAGCCCTGGGGCGGCATTCACCTCCACGACCACCCCCTTCTGCTCATCGAGAGGACGATCGACATCGAGGCAGACGACGTCAATGCCAGCGATATCAAGCCCAATCACCCGGGCCGCGTCGACCGCCCGCGCGGCCATGTCCGGATGGAGTTGATCCGTGACATCGATGGCCGACCCCCCGGTACTGAGATTCGCATTCCGCCGCAACACCACGACCTGTCCCGGGGCAGGAATGGAGGCGGGAGTCATTCCCTGTTCCGAAAGAACCGCCAAACCGATCGAATCCAACCGCAGCTTGCTCAGAGAGGTCGCATGATCCTCCCCGCGTCGGGGATCCTGATTGACCAGTTCCACCAGATTCTCGATGGAATGGACTCCGTCCCCCACAACCTGCGGCGGGACCCGGCGGGCGGCCGCCACCACTTGGTCGCCAATCACCAGCAAGCGGTGATCGAATCCCGGCGCGAACCTCTCCACGAGGATCGAGGAACCTTCTTCACGTGCGGCAGCATAGGCCGCCACGACCTGTTCGCGCGTGGTCAGATTCACCGCCACGCCGCGTCCCTGGTTGCCATACTGCGGTTTGACGACCACCGGCGGACCAATCTCACAGGCTGCCTCCCAGGCCTCTTCGGCATCCTTGACGGGCCGCCCTTCAGGAACGGGCACTCCCACCGCGCGCAGGAGAGACTTGGTCAGCTCCTTGTCTTGGGCGATTGACTCCCCGATGGCGCTGGTGCGATCGGGTTCGGCCGCCAGAATACGGTGCTGTTTGACCCCCCACCCAAACTGAACGAGACTCCCCTCGTTCAATCGACGGAAGGGAATGTTCCGCCGCACCGCAGCCTTGACGATCGATCCCGTGCTCGGTCCGAGGCGAATATGCTCATCATGTGAGCGCAGGTGGCGGATGAGGCCGCCGAGATCGCATTCGGCATCATGGATGGCGGCATGCAGAACACGCCGCGCCAGATCCACGGCCAGTCGGCCAGTCTCCTCTTCTCGATATTCGAAAATTGCCTTCCACTGCCCAGGCTCGGACAGCGCCACGGTCTTTCCGAAAGTGACAGGCACTCCCGCCTGTTGCTGCAACTCAAGTGACACTCGCTCCACAGCGTGAGCCAGATTCAGGCTTCCCAGCGGTGTCTCCGAGTGCGCAGCCGCAGGGGGAGCGAAGAGCCGCGGAAACCACTGCCTCAGTCGGGCTTCAAATCCTGGAATCTCCCGCAAAGGAAAATCCATTTCCCGCAGAGCGATCACCACCTCCAACACGGTCAAACGTGTCCAGATGTTGGGGCCCCGCAGGGCACGGATCTGGCGGATGTCCATGGTCTGTTCCTGAGATTCTCTCGTTTTCTGTCAGCTGGGGATTCTGTCCGCAACATTGGCTCTTGCCCACCGCTCGTCGGGGAATTTCCCGACGGGAATTCCATCGCGGTGCTACCCGGTCTGCAAGCGACGGGCGGACGAAGAGCCAGGAACCACGCCTGGAACCGTCCTGTTGATTCCCAGCCGTTCTCTGACGCACCGTACGGCAGTATCGACCTCGTCATCCTGTGTCTGGACCAACACCAAGTCTGCGGGGCCAAGATTCTCCAGAGCCGCCAGCACCGCCTGATGATAGTCAGGGATGTCGATCCACTCCTGCATTCGGACCGCCCCCTCCTGCCGGGCCCCCGCCCGAAACAGCTCCGCCACTTCGCTTGGCGATCGATCGTTGCACGAGGAATCGTGGTAGATGAATACCCGCTCGAAATGCCGGGCCAACAGACGCCCCTGGTCGACCAGGTCTGAGGCACGACGTCGGCGGCCAGCGGAATAAACAGCGGTTCGCCGGGTCGCCGGTTCGTGACCCAGCGCCTGGCAGACCGCCTCTAATGCGTCGAGGTTATGGCAATCATCCACAATCACCGCAGCCCCCCCGACCTCAAATCGCTGATACCGCCCGGGCAATTCGAGAAAGTCTCGGCCATACGTCCGCAAACCATCCCGAATCTGCTCGAATGACAGCCCCAGATGCCAGGCCGCCCCCACGGCGGCCAGGACATTCGCCGTCTGAAACGGCACTCCCCCTCCCCCGGTAAGCGGGATTTGGCCCAGTGGCAACAGCACGGTTTCCACCCCACCCGAAGCAGCCACCAGCTGCTGGCCCTCAACGAAAATGCAGCGTCCACCAGACTTCAAATGGGCCAGCAAGACTTCGTGTTCGGAATCCAGGCTGAAAAACGTCACGCCACCCGCTGACAGCTCGGCCATCGAGGCCACCTGCGGATCCTCGGCATTCAGTACCGCCATTCCGGTGGGCAGCACGACATCGACCCCGCACCGCTTCACAGTCCACATCTGTTCCGGAGTATCGATATAGGCTTGACCGAGATGATCGCACCTTCCGAGATTGGTCACCACTGCGACATCACAACGGTCAAATCCCAGCCCCTCACGAAGGATACCACCGCGCCCCGACTCAAAAACCGCCGCTTCGACCAGCGGGTTGAGTAAGACTTTGCGGGCGCTGCGAGGGCCGCTGCAGTCTCCCCCCTCGATGAGCCGTCCTGCAACACGGATGCCATCGGTCGAAGTCTCCCCCACCACAACCCCGTGGCTGGATAGCAGGTGATTGATCAAACGGACTACCGTCGATTTACCATTGGTCCCTGTGACACTGACAATCGGGATTCTACCCGATTGCCCAGCGGAGAACAGCATTCCCACAATCGCTTCGCCGACTGGGCGCGGTTGTCCCACTGAGGGCTTCAGATGCATCACCAAGCCCGGCCCCGCGTTGACCTCGACCACCACCGCCCCCTGCTCCTCGAGGGGCCGCGAAATATCCTTCGCCACAATATCCAGCCCGGCGATATCCAAACCCACAGTTCGAGCAGCCAAAACAGCGTGGTCGGCGACACTGGGATGAACCTCGTCCGTCACGTCGATCGACAAATTGTCGTTTCGCTGAACCAAGACGACCTGTCCTGAGGCTGGCACCGACTCGGGAGTGAAACCCTGGCGTTCCAGTTGCAGCAGGGTAACGGCATCATACTCGATCAGACTGAGCGGAAAAGATTCGTCTTCACCCCGCCGTGGGTCGCTGTTCAACTGGTCTTCAATCAACTGTCGCAGGGTATTGCGTCCGTCGGCGGTGACGGTCACCGGCTCCCCCTTGACCGCGGCGACCAATTTGTCTCCGACAACCAACAGCCGATGCTCCTCACCCTTGGCGAATCGTTCGACGATGACACCCGAGCCCTCACGAGACGCTGCCTGAAACGCCTTCTCAATCTCCTCCCGGGAAGTCAGATTCGTGGAGACACCCCGGGCGTGATTTGCGTCCCGAGGTTTGACAACGACCGGGAGACCAATTTCATTGGCAGCCTCCCAGGCATCTTCCGGGGTATCTACCCCGCGGCCTTCGGGGACAGGAACCCCGACGGCACGCAACAGCGACTTGGTCAGCTCCTTATCCTGGGCGATGGACTCGGCGATCGCGCTGGTGCGATCGGTCTCGGCGGTCCAGATGCGACGCTGCTTAGCGCCATGACCAAGCTGTACAAGGCTGCCGGCATTCAGTCGCCGTGCCGGGATGCCCCGGGCCTCGGCCGCCGAGACAATCGCCAATGTGCTGGGTCCCAGGCAAACGCGGTCCACCAACGCCCTCAATTTCTTGACTTCGGCACTGACATCAAATGGACGATCGTAGATAGCACTGAGCAAAAGTTCCCGACCCGCCAACAAACAAGCCCGCGCCACCTGTTCATCGCGATACCGCATCACCACTTTGTAGACCCCCTCTTCTGAGGTTTCTCGGGCCTTGCCAAATCCCACGGGAGTCCCCGCCAGAGTCTGTAACTCGATCGCCACATGCTCCAGAATGTGCGCAGGGTAGGTTCCATCTCGAAGACGCTGGAAGAATCCCCCCCGTTCACCATAACTGCAGCGATGTTCAATCATCGTAGGCAGCAGACTCATCAGCCGATCATTGAATCCGGGAATCGAAGTGGAGGGTGAGTCTTTCAGTTCCTGCAGATCCACCCACGCCTCAAGCACCGGATGACGGGACCACACATTGGGGCCACGCAGCGTCAAAATCTTCCGAATTTCCACGAGTTGTTCCTCGGGACAACCGTTGTCGCGGGCCCCCTCCCTGAGGACCCCCTCACCAACCCACTTCGTCGAACTCACCGGTCGAACAACGAGGCATGGCCACTGGCAAGACTGCCAAACCAGACCCGATTCCGCAAAAACGGTTCGCAAGGGCATGCGACCGGCGATGGGACCAAGCCAGCCGACATTCCGCCGAACTGCCTCCGGACGAAGCCCTGGGGATTTCGCTGGAAAACTTACGCTCTCCCTGCGGATCCCCTTCTCATCAATCCGTAGGACACCTATTCTATCGGCCACCGCGGTGAATGTATATCACTCCGCCCTGTGCTGCCCGAGGCTTGACTGTGAGCGATTCTTCAGACGACTGGTTCCGTGTCACCCCTGAACTTCGGCGGGGCATCCAGTCGCAACTCGGGTTACGGGAGCAGGTCTCCGCGGTCCTGCGGCACGACCTGGGACCTGACCAACACTACCAGGCGGGACTGCTTGTTTTGACCAATCAGCGACTCCTGGGATGTGCCCTGCCGGCGGGGGAGGGTTTGCCCCTCGCAGCGGCCTGGATACAAATTCCCCTTGTCGACGTCGAACAGCTCAACCTGCGTGATCGCGGTGGATTAGGGACACTGGAAGTTTTGGCCAAGGATCGTCGGCTGGGCGTGTGGTACTACACCATCGCCTGTGCTGAGTCGGCGAAGGAACTGGTGGATGCTTGGCGTGAGGGGCAGACCGGCCACCCCCGGGTTCTGCCAGCGGCACCTGACCAGCCTCTTGACGAGGGTTTCGAACCGACGGGCGACGCCTCGCTGGGATCGCTACTGAGATTGCTGGGGTTTGTTCGGCATCGATTCGGGCATGCCCTGTTGGGAGCCGTCCTGACCATTCTGACGACTATCGCCAGCATGGTGGCGCCGATCTACCAGAAGTCCCTGATCGATGACTTCATCGCTTACGACACACAGAAGCAGACACAAAACCCCGCAGCATTACCGCTCGCGGAAGGGGCTCCACGACCTGCCGAAGTCCAGCTCACCAAACCGGTGCTGCGCAGCCGGATCATCTACTACCTGTCGGTGATGGTGGTGGCCGGGTTGGCCGCATGGGCCTTCGCATGGGCCCAAGGTTGGGTTCTGGCCTGCCTCTCTGAACGTATCTCTGCCGACCTGCGCAACCGCACCTACGAACACCTCCAGCGGCTCTCGCTCGATTTTTTCAGTGCGAAACGAACCGGCGATCTGGTGGCCCGCATCAGCTCGGACACGGACCGCATCTGCAGTTTTCTCTCCGACAACCTGATGGACTTCGTCACCGATCTGTTGACGATCCTCTGGACCATTGGAGTTCTCTTCTGGATGGATCCGATTCTGGCCACCGCGACGTTGTGCACATTCCCCCTCGTGGCCTGGCTGACTTTCAGTATCCGCAGCCGTCTGACCCATGGTTTCTCCACCGGGTACCGCGCCTGGGGGGAAATGACCAGCGTTTTGGCCGACACAATTCCCGGGATCCGTGTCGTTAAGGCGTTTGCCCAGGAACAGCGGGAAGTCGACCGGTTCCGCGACGCGAATCAGCGCATCGTCCAGGCAAATGACCGAGTCAACGTGGTCTGGACGTTCTTCTGGCCCATGGTCGCGTTTCTGAACCGGATCGGCCTGATCGTGGTCCTCGCAGTGGGATCCTGGCTCATCCTGGGAGACAGCGCCACGGTAACCATCGGGACGCTGTTCGCGTTCAACAGCTATATCGGGGCCTTCTACACCAGACTGGAATCGATGAGCCGGATGGCCACAAGCACCCAGCGAGCCGCGGCGAGCGCCCAGCGGATTTTTGAGATCCTGGACCGGGTCCCCAGTGTGCCTGAACCACAAAATCCCGAACCTGTTGGCGATCTGAGGGGCCGCATCGAGGCCAGGAACATCAGCTTCCGATATGGCAACCGGCAGGTCATGGATGGCGTCACCTTGACGATCGAGCCAGGTGAGATGGTCGGTCTGGTGGGCACGACTGGGGCGGGCAAGAGCACCTTTGTGAATCTGGTGTGCCGGTTTCATGATGTTTCCTCGGGCGAGATCCTCGTCGATGGACGCGATATCCGCTCGTTTTCGATCGCCGACTACCGGCGAAACATCGGCATCGTGCTGCAGGAGCCGTTCCTGTTTTTTGGGACCATCGCCGAAAACATTGCCTATGGACGCCCCGAGGC
Organism: uncultured Planctomycetaceae bacterium; assembly: GCA_903861195.1. GTDB lineage: Bacteria > Planctomycetota > Planctomycetia > Planctomycetales > Planctomycetaceae > UBA10511. The sequence goes on from CAIOTJ010000200.1 coordinate 49,437, forward strand.
AACCCGGGCCGAGATCATTGCCGCGGCCAAAGCGGCCCGCGCTCACGAATTCATTTTGCGGTTACCCGACGGCTACGACTCGATTGTGGGAGAACGGGGTCAGACCCTCTCAGGTGGCGAGCGGCAACGAGTCTCGATCGCGCGGGCCCTGTTGATCGATCCCCGAATTCTGATTCTGGACGAGGCGACCTCGGCGGTCGACACGACGACCGAGCAACAGATTCAGGAAGCTCTCGACAATCTCACCCGGGGGCGGACCACCATCGCCATCGCCCACCGTCTGAGTACACTGAGGCAGGCGAACCGTGTGGTGGTGCTGGAACAAGGCCGCATTGTCGAGGTTGGGAGCCACGAAGAACTCCTCGCCCGTGGCGGAAAGTATGCCCAGCTCTACGAAGCCCAGATGCGCCATGGACAGTTGCAGAGTCCGCAGGCACACCAGGAACCTGCCATGGTCGAGATTCCACGCAGCTTCAAGGCCCAACGCGAAGAACTCGATTGATGCGGCCAAGAGACTCGGACTGCTCGGCCGAGCAGTCCAGCCTCCAGCGAGGGAATTCCCCCGCGTTTCTGGAGTCTGGTCGGTTTCAGAGCCGCGTCCAGCTGCCAGCAGCGAATCGCTGGTTCCCGTTGATCGCCCCCGAAACGCTCAAGTCCCCTCGAAACTGGTCTGGGAAGCTGGTGGAAGATCGGCTGGTTTCGCATAGTACTGCGACAGATCCAACGTGCCACGGGTCTCGGCCTCCAACAATTGAATTCGTTTCTCCAACTGCGACATCTTGGCCTGCAGGGCCGGAATCTGTTGCTCCAACCCTGTCTCCTTTTTGGGCCGGGGCACGCTGGGGTAGCCCAACTGCCGTTGCAGGGCTGCGAACAGATACAGCGGGTCCTTCCCCAAATTGGCCTTGGCAATTCGCCCCTCCCGTGAGCCGAAAAGAACCGGATGGGACGGGGACCAATCGGAGTCTCCCTGAATCCTGCGGCGATCGTCAACAAACTGCTGAGAAGAGCGATAGATCAATTCGCCGAAATCGGTGGCCCCCAACTGCAGCCTCGCCCGCAAAATCCAGTCGCTCCACTGACTTCCGGCGTAGTGTGGATCGGCCGCCATCGCCACCATCCCCCGGTCATACCCCAGACGATTGCGACTGATCGACTCGAACTGGTAGACGAACAACCCGGCTGGCGTCGCCCCCTGGGCCTTGTAGCTTGCCTCGTGTTGCAGGATTTCCAGGGCGGTCAACTGGTCGAACTTCGAACGGTCTTCTTCCGCCCGCTGGAAGACGAAGGTCTGAAACGCAGTGAAATAGTGCGGCAACAGGGACATTCCCTGACTCAGTCGACCATGCAGCCCAACCTCCCCCCGCAGGAACTCGATGACGGTGGGCAGCCGGGAGGTCGAAAGCACCTCTTCGTGAATGGTGGCCAACACCTCCTGAGCCGGCAGATTCTCGAGCAGCCGTTCGCGAAACACCCGGAAAAAATACACCTGCTCGATGTACTCCTCGCGATCCAACCCGGGCTGAGGGGTGGGCTTTGAAACGGAGGTCATGGAGAGGCGGCCTCGATTAGGATGAGCTTCTGCCGTTCCCGCGCTGCCTCACGCGTCTGCCCCGACTCCTCCAGAAATTTCACGAGGTCCCGCCGCAGGGGAACCAATGCCGGGGCCAACTCCAACCCCTTCCGGGCGGCGGCCACGGCCGTGGGAAAATCCTCAAACACCGCCGCCATGACGGCATAACGAGCGTACACTTCGGCATTCCAGGGATTCGCCTCAATCGCCCGCTCGAGGTATTTCAACCCACTCGCGAAGTCGCCCGTTCGATAGCAGGCGATACCCAGCATCTTCAGCGTCTCTTCATCCCGCGGAGCGTGGGGAAGCGCCTTCTCGAACCACTCACGCGACTCGGCATCCCGCCCGGCGAGATAGTGCACCGCCCCCAGGGCCTGCAGGACCCGTTGATCGCTGGGCTGAGCGGTCTGCGCGCGTTTTAACAAGTCCACGGTTCCCAGCAACTTCCGGGGATCCTGTGCGATGAATGTGTAAGCCTCCTCCGCGGCGGCCAACCCCTGGGCGCGCAGGGACTCCCATGGCTCCAACCCCTGTTCCATCCCGGCAAAAAACACGAGGGGCGACTCATCAGGCCCCTCGCTCGCTGGCGGGCCCGGCCGGCGACGGACACGGTGATCGGTCTGCGACGTGTGTGCGATGTCGCCAGCGTTCCGGCGCGGCATATGACATTGCACGCAAGAGCCCCGAAACGGTTCCGCAGCCTGCTCGGCCTGCGGTGCCGCACACCCCTCGGGGCCATGGCATTCCACACACCGGCGATTGAAAAACCCCTCCTTCTCCTTCGCTGAGGGAACGCCATGCGGATCATGGCAACTGATGCAGCTGAACTTACCGCCACTCTCCTGAAAGCAACGACTCGAATACATCTCCTGAACGTGACTGACCGCCTTGTCCGGAGTCCCCTCCGAAGTATCGTCGGAATGCACCAAGACAGACAGAATTTCCTCCAACCCCTGTCCCGGACGAAAGTCAAACACACTCCGTCCATACCGGGGGACGCGCCGCGCCAAAAGATGACACTGGAAACACACACTATCCCGTTTCCAGGCATCCAGTTTTGCCGGATTGACGATCTTTAGATCCGACCCCGTGCTCTTTGAGCCCTCTCCCTCAAACCACTCAACGTGTGACCTTCCAGGACCATGGCAGCGCTCACAGCCAATTCCAAATTCCAGAAAGTGTGGCGCGGTGTATACATCGGGAGTATCGGCATCGGCCACCTGCATGCGGCCTGCATGACACGAAAGACAGTCGTCGGTCACCCGCCGCTCGAACCGTGTGGCGGAAATATCCAGCGAATACCCCGGGGAAAGATCCCACTTCTCACCCTGCCTGTACCACGAAATCGGAGACTGATAGAACCGCCCGCCGCGGTCGATCAAGAACGACTTGCCACGAACCCCAGAGCCCAGTGTGTAGGGAACTTCGACTGCCTGTTCGACGACCACTTTGTGCCGTGCATCGCGGAGAATCTCCCGATGAACGACTGTCTCGTTAGCGGAATCCACCGCATACTCGAACGGCCCGGTTTGAAAACGGACGGGGCGATCCGGCGTGACCGACGCAAACTCCCCGGGCCGGTTGAACGCCGCCGCCTGGGACATCGGATGACGTTCATACCGCCCGGCAATCTCAGCATGACAGGCGGTGCATGCGGCCGAACCGACAAATTGATCGGCGTCGGAGGGTCGAGGCGGTTTGGAAGGTGCGGCAGCAATCCGCTCCCCCTGAATGTCTTCAGACCGCCCCCTGGGGGTTCCCAAACTCCACCAGATGATGACCGACATCGCACCGAGCACTGCGAATGCGAAGCCAATCAGCCGGGGGGAGCAGGACAGTTGCATGAGAGCGATTCGCAAGCGAGCCAGCGGGCCTTCGGAGCGTCCTGTTCTATTCTACCACGCACCCCGCACATCCGTCTGCCATTTCCCGAACTCCTGGGAGTGCCGCACTGGACCAATTGCCGCGAACCGGGCGATTATTCTCAGCGGATACTCCGGGCGAAACGTGTTTACGGCACCATAAAGCCGTAATAATACACCAGCAGTCCCGTCACTGCGGTCCCAGTGATGTCGAGTGCCGACAGCCAGCCGAGAATTTTATGAAGGTTGCTGTGGGGTCCGGGCTGGGGGGGGACGGCAAATCGCCACCAGGCGAGGAACACAGTTGCGATCCAGAGAAACACTGTCGAGACGGCGAAGCCCAGATGGACCCAAAGTAAGGAACGAAAACTGGAGAGTTCTGGTGCAGAGAGGGGCCGAGGACGCTTCGCGAGGATTCCATCCACCCCCCCCTGCCACTGCATGTCGAGTTCGAACAACCCGACCGCCACGAGCAAGACAGCGGCCAGCAGCAATTGCAGTCGCTTGTGCAGACGATAGTTGCGCCCGAACCGGACGACATAGATGTTGAACGCCAGCAGGGGAACCACCACGATAAGCGCACAGACCACCACGTCGAGCATGAAAGAAGCTGGGTAACCCAGAAAACCGTCTGACATGAATTGCGCCGGAGGAAAAGAAGGTTGGCGGTCCAAATCCCGCGTGATATGTCCCGGAGAACGAACCAGGCTCAGGCCGGAAGGATCCAGGGCTGACTCCCGCATGCTCCGCGAGCATCGGGGGCTGTGTCTGGCGGTTCAGCCCCAACACTTTTAATATAGTCCTTCTGTCCAGTCTTCCCCACCCTTCTCCCAACCCAGGGTTTTGGCTTTTCAGGGAGATTGGTCGACGCCTCCCTGCCTCATCACGGGACCGCCCCATGCACTTGCCTCGACTTCCTCGTTTGCTGGCACTCCCCGTCGCGATCGGCATCTTGTTCGGACTTTCGGCCGTCTCATTTGCAGATGATGCGCCTGAGAAACCGGCCCGGATGCTGATGGTCACAACTTCGAAGACATTCACCCACGAACCAGTTCGTCGCAAGGAGCAGCAGTTGGCTCCGGCGGAGGTTGCGGTGACCCAGATTGGGCAGCAGACCAAGTTGTTCACGGTCGACTGCACGCAGGATCCCGTCGCCGATTTCACTCCCGAGAATCTCAAGAAATACGATCTGGTGTTCTTTTACACCCAGGGGCCCAGCCTGGAGATTCCCGAACCGGCGCTCGATTTCTTCTTTAACACCTGGTTGAAGCAGAAGGGACATGGTTTCATCGCCACCCATTCTTCGACCGACACCTACGGCGGCTACAAGCCGTACTGGGACATGATCGGCGGCACCTTCGACGGCCATCCCTGGAATGCCGGCGACACGGTCACCATCACCGTGCACGACAAGAACCACCCCGCGATGAAAGTGTGGGGAGACGAGTTCCAGATCCGTGATGAAATCTACCAGTACAAGAACTGGCAGCCCGAGAAGGTCCACGTGCTGATGAGCCTGAACATGGCCAAAACCGGCACAAAGAAACCCTATCATGTCCCTGTCGCCTGGGTGAAAAACTATGGTGACGGCCGGGTCTTCTACACCAATCTGGGCCACAACGCAGAGACCTGGGCCAACCCCAAGTTTCGTGATTCGCTGATTGGCGGAATCCGCTGGGTTATGGGCCTGGAAACCGGCGACGCCACCCCCAACCCCGACGTTTCGAAGGCGTGGCACGAGAAGTCGATCTCGGACGCCGCCGGCAAGTAATCTACCCCGGTTTTTCCCAGTCTGTCGAAAAGGCCGTTTCTTTCGACGGACTGGGGACAGTTCGCAGAGGATGGCCCCATCGTGACGACCGCATCCGCAGCCATGTTGCTGGATGGCGTTGAGATCATCGACACCTTCGCCGAGGCATTTCCGATCACCGGGACCCGGCTGATCATCACCGCCAGCACCCGTAAGTGGGCCTGGACGGCGGCCACCGTCATGACGGGCAACGCCACCAGCGTCATCGCCTGCGATTGCGAAGCCGGAATCGAGCGGTTTCTTCCGGAGTCCGAGACTCCTGACGGTCGTCCCGGGGTCAGCGTACTGGCGTTCGCGTTCAGCCGTGACGCACTCGCCAAAGCGCTGGTTCATCGCGTGGGCCAAAGTGTGCTGACGTGCCCCACCACCGCCTGCTTCAACGGCATCTCCGGGTGTGCCCCCGACCGACAGATCTCGGTGGGGGGACAGCTGCGGTTTTTCGGAGACACGTGGCAGAGTTCGAAGAAACTCGGGGACCGGCGTTTCTGGCGTGTCCCGGTGATGGACGGCGAGTTCGTCTGCGAAGAGAAACTGGGCACGGTCAAGGGCGTGGCTGGTGGCAACCTGCTGTTGCTCGCCAGCGATCCTGCGGCGGGCCTGGCTGCCGCCGAGTGGGCCACCCGGGCCATCCGCAAGGTTCCCGATTGCATTCTGCCCTTCCCCGGCGGAGTGGTCCGGTCGGGAAGCAAGGTCGGCTCCAAGTACAAGACACTCAAGGCCAGCACCAACGAGGCGTACTGCCCCACTCTGCGCGGGGTCGTCGATTCCGAATTGCCACCCGAGATCACGGCGGTCTACGAAATCGTAATCGACGGGCTGACCGAGTCGGCCGTGGCCGCCGCGATGCGGGCAGGCCTGCATGCGGCCTGCCGCCATCCCGGCCTGCTGCGGGTTACGGCGGGCAACTACGGTGGCAAACTGGGACCCTTTCACTTTTCGCTGCGCGACCTGCTGACCTGACGACTCCGCCATGTCGGTCTGGCCGTCGCTCGACCTGCCACTTATGAGCGACTTACGCGACATCGCTTCCCCCCCTTCCAGCACTTGTCTGCCCCAGCCTGCGCGCTGGGGCCTGTACCTCGCCATCATCGCCTTTGCGGCGTGCCAGGGCTGGGCCCAGATTCACACGGCGACCGTCAAGTACAGTCCCGACCGCTGGCAGGAAGCCCGCCCTCCCTACACCCCGTTCTTCAGCGCCAACGACCGCTCGCGCTGGTGCACTGTCTGGTCCCTCGCCGAACGAGGCACCTGGCAGATCGATGAGATCATCACCCGCCCCGGGTGGGACACCATCGACAAGGTGTACGTCAATGGGCACTTTTATTCTTCCAAGCCCCCTTTCGTCGCGTTGATGGCCACGCCGGTCTATCTGGCGGTCCGGCGTGTCACCGGTCAAACGCTCGACTCCCACCTGCATGAATCGGCCCACGCCGTCCTGCTGCTGTTCAACCTGCTCCCGTGGGTCGTCGCGCTCCTGGTGCTGGCCAACTTGCTCGAACGCTCCGCCCAGTCCGATTTCGCCCGCCTCTTCGCCCTGCTGCTGGCCGCAACCGGAACCTTCCTCACCCCGTTCCTCATCACGCTCAACAATCACACCCCCGCCGCGATCTGCCTCATTTTCTCGCTGGCCCCCCTGTGCCGCCTGCTGACGGGCCCGGCCAAGCCGACGCAATTCGCAATCGCCGGCTTCTTCGCCGCCGCCTGCACCTGCTGCGAACTCCCCGCCGCCCCCTGGGGCCTGGTCGCCCTGGCGGTCGCCTGCCGCTCCGGATGGAAACCAACCCTGACATGGTTTGGCCCCGCCGCACTCATTCCCCTGGGGGTTTTTCTCGCCAGCAACTGGCAGGCCACCGGCAGCCTCGTTCCCACCTACGCAAGTTTCGGAGCGGCCGGCAACAACCCCTATCACTACATGGTCGGGGGCGTTCCCAGCTACTGGCTCAATCCCTCGGCCATCGATCGGGGAGAATCGTCCCCTTGGGTGTATCTGTTTCACTGCACCTTCGGCCATCATGGGATTTTCTCGCTGACTCCCGTGTTTCTGGTCACCCTTTTCTCCTGGGGGACTCGCTCCAGCTACCGCGACTCCGTCAGCAAATTTGTGTTGGCAGCGGGCCTGGGTCTGACCGTGTGGGTCCTCGCGTTCTACCTCTCGCGCACTCACAGCTACAACTACGGCGGCGTCACCAGCGGTCTGCGGTGGGCCTTCTGGCTGATTCCCCTCTGGGTTTTGGGAATCGTCCCGGCACTCGACCGATGGTGTGATTCCCGACGACTGACTCTGTTGGCCGCAATACTGTTGGGTGTCTCCGTCTTTTCCATCAACATCCCGCGCGACAACCCCTGGCAACCTCCCTGGCTGGTCCCCCTCTGGGCCAAATGGTTCCCGGCAACGACAGAAAGCTCTTCCACTGTCGAAACCTCCCCCTCCTGGGCTCTCACCGCACCACAACTTTCTGCTCCAGAAATCCCTTTGGTCGCCAAGTACGCGGCGCTCGGAACCTCTGGCGGCGTCCGGGAATTCACCCTCACATTTCAGCGAGCCAACGCCAACTCCCCCCTGAGCTGTCGGGTCGAACCCCTCGCGGCACTGCTGCCGGGTGTCGAACTCCCCCCGGCGGCCACCCTCGAGTTCGAGTTCCCCGACACCATCACCAACCCTCCATCAGAGACCAAGTCCCCCCCCGCCCGATTGAACCCCCCCGGTTCCAACAAGGCGGAGGGAGTCGCCGACAAACTCGTCCAGAAGTTTTTCGCCGGGTTGCCGGCGAACGTCACTTACCGCCTCGATCCCCGGCCCCGCTTCATCAAGACCCGGCTTCGGGACGACGCGTTCGAGTGCCGCCTGCTGTCGGCTTCGGTGCTTCATCAGGCCGCCCCCCACCTTCCGCAGGCCCGCTACCGCCGCCAGGTCTGGTGGTGCGGCGAACTGCCCTGGGGAGCTGTGCAGATCGAAGACACGGTGGCCGATCCCGTCGACAACTCCGTCATCGCCCGAACACGCTGGCGACTCTCCGCCTGGCCCACCCAGGACGGTTCGCCGCCAACGCCCTGAGTTCGCTTCCGGCATTCAGCCCTTAGCGAAGCCAGTCGGCCAGAAACAATTGACTGGTTCCGTCCGCAGCCCGGGTCGAGGTCCACATCAACTGCTTTCCGTCCGGACTGAACACCGGCAACACATCCATCTTCTCATGATCGGTGATCTGGGTCACAGCCCCCCCTTTGGGCCGGTCCCCACTCCAATCCAGCTCCATGGTGAACAGGTGGAACGTGCCCCGTCCCGTGGTGTAGTCAGCCCCCGACCAGATCAGATACTTTCCCGACGGATGGAAATAAGGGCACCAATTCACGTGCTTGAGGTTGTTGGTCAACGGCACCTCCACCTTCCCATCGACGGAAACCAGGTACAGCTGCAACATGTCTTTTTCTTCCCGGTCACTGCGGAAGACGATCCACTTCCCGTCCGGCGAGAAGAATGGACCGCCGTCATAGCCTGGCGCATTGGTAATCTGTCGCACTTCGGTTCCGTCAGAATTCATGACGTAAATGTCGGGGTCGCCGTCCCGGGTCGAAGTGAACACGATTTGCCGACCGTCGGGAGAGTAGCTTCCCTCGGCATCGTAGCCTGCGGCATCGGTCAGCCGGTGGAGCCCCGTGCCATCAAATTTGACCGTGTAGAGATCCATATGCGGATCGAAATCCCATTGGTAACGCCGACGCCCCCCCCGCGCCGCTTCTTCGCGGGCCTTCAATTCGGTCACGTCGATCTGGGGGTCGGTGTGACTGGAGGCGAAGAGAATGGTTTGACCGTCCGGTGAAAAGTAGGCACAGGTCGTCCGTCCGCGTCCGGTCGAAACCAACCGGGGCTGTTGGGAATCCTTCGGCTGCGTGTAGATCTGATAAAACGGATAACCGATCGGATACGCCTGATAGACAATCTGCTTCCCATCAGCAGAGAAGTAGCCCTCCCCGGCCCGCGGCAGTCCCTGGCTGACCTGCCGCAGGTTCGCCAGAAATTTCGATTCTCCGGCGGTCAACTCCGGGGCTGGACCAGGCTCCGCCCCCCACGCTGAACAGGAAACCACCAATACCAATCCCAGGGCCAGACGTACAGCAGCGTGCATCGCAGCGACTCCTCGTTGAGAACAGTTCCGTTGTGTCCGATTCATTCTAGAAGGCCACCTGCCGCGTGTCGCATCCCGCCGGGCGGAGGAAATTCTGGGTGGCAGGGCAAACTGTGTCGGTCGGGCAGTTTTCAGAAGGGTTGTCGGTTGTAATTGGGGGCGGGGCGCGTTCAGGGGAAGGACCCGGGTTGGTGAGATTTGTACTCGCGAGGTCTTTCCCCAGCATTCGATAGGAGAAGGGTCTATTGTGCCCCTCCGCCCGCCCGCTCGATCGCGTGTCGGCAGACCTGCCCCCCCGACGGCATGCTGTCCCGATTTTACAAGAACTCCAGCCGCACCATCCTGTGGCTGCTCGCCCTGTCGTTCCCGTTCATCCACTGGCAAGCCCAGTCGATCCGGTCGAACAACGACATTGAGACATGGCTCCCTGTGGAGTCCCCTGTCCGGGCAGCGTACGAGCAGTTCAAACGCGACTTTGGAGTCGAGGAACTGGTCATGATCGGCCTCGAGACACAACGTGTCTCCGAGCGCCAGATCGAAGCCCTGTGCGGCCGCCTCGATCGGCTGCCCGGCGTCCGCCAATGCTGGTCCCCGGGTCGGCTGCGGGGCACTATGACCGAAATGGGTGTGCCCGAAGATCAGATCGCGCAGCGTCTCCGCGGCCTGGCTGAATCGGATGATGGCCATCTCGCCGGGGTCGCCGTACTGCTCTCGGCCACCGGGTTGAAAGACCGGGCGGGCACCGTCCGCGATGTCGAGGCCGAGCTGAAGTACTCGGGGCTGTACGGCCCTCAAACCGCCCTTTCCGGGGGACCGGTGGTGATCACCGAGATGGATCGCCTGGGAGGGAAGAAAGAAAATACGAAGTTCTTCCTCATCACCCTCGTGATCTGTCTGCTGCTGCTGCGATATTGGGTGAACGACTGGAAACTGGCGTTTTCGGTGCTGGCCCTCACCATCTGGACCATCGATTTCACCCTCGCGGTGTTCAAGTGGTGCGGCGGTGAAATGAACTTCATCCTCGGGGCCCTGTCGGTCATGGTGATGGTGTTCACCCTCGAAGCGTCGATTCACGTCATCCATTATTTTCGCGAATCGCAGCATTCCGCCGACACCCTGGGATCCGCTCTCACGCTCTGCTGGCGTCCCTGCCTGATCTCGCTGATGACCACCGCGGTCGGCCTGTTCTCGGTCAGCGTCACCGACATCGCCCCCGTCACCCAGTTTGGCTACGCCGCCGCTTTGGGAGCAGTGATCGCCATGGCCGGCGGCCTCACCATCACCCCGGCCATCCTCGCCGTGCTGCCCCAGAAACCGGGCGAAAGTCACGCCGAAGAGGGTCTGTTCTTCGCTCGGCTGGCCCATTGGCTCCTCCCCCGTCATCGCCTGGTCACCGTCGTCTTCCTGCTGGCTGGTGCGGTTGGGCTGGTGGGCCTCAATTGGCTTGAAACCAAGATTGAGCCCCTCGATTTCCTGCCGCAGAACAGTCAGGTCGTCACCGATGTGAACCGCATCCGCGAACACCTCACCAGCCTCGACTCGATTGAAGGAGTGGTGGAGTTCAGCGACCCCGCCCAACCCTTCACCGAACGGCTGGAGGTCGTGCGGGGGCTGGAGCGGAAACTGTCGGAGCATTCCGCAGTCCGGCATGTCATGTCGGCGGCGATGTTCTTCCCCGATCCGCTCCCCGACAATCCGATGAAGCTGCTCCCCATCCTGCAGAAGGCGCAGGCCCAGAGCAGCACCTCCGAATTCGTGGTCGATGGTCAGCGATCGTGGCGAATCTCGGCCCGCATCGAGTGTCCCGCGGGCCAGAACCTGTCGCAGGTCTATGACGAGCTCAACGCTCTGGTCGCCGGTGAACCACTGCGGCTGACCGGTCTGGCGCCACTGATCGAACAGGCCCAGCACGAGATGCTCAATGGCTTCTGGAAGAGTTTCACTTCGGCCTTTCTCGTCATTGGGTTGGTGATGACGATCGCCCTTCGCTCGGTGCGGATCACTCTCCTCGCGATGGTGCCGAACGTCCTGCCCATGGGAATCATTTTCGGAGTGCTCGGCTGGATCCGGTTCCCGGTCGACATCGGGATGATGATGACCGGCAGCATCGCTCTCGGCATCTCGATCGATGGCACTTTCCACCTTTTGGTGCGGTACCGCGACCAACTGCGGACGGGCATGAGCAATCTCGAGTCGGTGCGGGTCGCGTTGGTTGCCACCGGCGGTCCCATCTTCGAATCGATCGTCGTCTCCAGCATTGGCATGCTGGCCCTGGCCATGAGCAGCTTCGCCCCCACCTACCGGTTCGGGCTGCTGATGGCCGTGCTGCTGTTGGCCACCCTCGTCGGCGATCTGCTGCTGCTCCCCGCCCTGCTCTGCTTCGGCGGTGATTCCCCCCGCACCAAATCCGACGTGCCTCCTCCGGTGTTCCTCGAAAAGACTCGGAAGGTGCCTGTCCCGGCCGCAACGCGAGACAAGGTCGCCTGAACGTCTGCTCAAGACTCGTTTCTGAACCCTGACCTTGATCTGGCGGGCAATTGACCCCCCGGATCGGGCCCCTAGAATGGGAGTTTCCATTGGTTTTCCTCCCGGGTTTTCCTCCCGGGTTTTCGGAAAACTCTCCGCGAGGGATGTGAGTGAACCGCGGAGTCGCCTCGAACCTGTGTGAAGCCAAGGTCGGCTTGATCTCCAGTCATGCCCCTTCTTGGCGGCGGACTTTTGGGGTCGCCGCATGGGGACAACCTGGATTGCATCATGAAGGACTACGTGTTGATCACCGGGGCCACGGGGCTCCTGGGACGCTATCTCCTGCGCGACCTCACCCTGGCCGACGCGCGGCTGGCGGTGCTGGTCCGCCCGGCCCGCAAGGCGTCGGCTTGGCAGCGGGTCGAGAACGTCATGTGCTACTGGGAAAAGGATCTCGGGCGGCAACTCCCGCGGCCGGTGGTTCTGGAGGGGGAAATCACCGAACCCGATCTGGGACTTGATTCCCGGGGGATCCGGTGGGTCGCCGAGAACTGCGGCCGATTCCTGCACAACGCCGCCAGCCTCACCTTCGAAAGCACCAGTCCCACCGGGGAACCCTGGCGCTCCAACATTGAAGGGACCCGCAACGTTTTGGAACTCTGCCGCCACGCCGGCATCCGCCAGTTCCACCACGTCTCCACCGCGTATGTCTGCGGCCTGCGGCAGGGTCTGATCCTCGAGTCCGACGTCGATGTCGGCCAGACCCTGTCCAACGACTACGAGAAGAGCAAGCTGCAGTCGGAACTCTCCGTCCGCAACGCCCCCTTCCTCGACCAGGTTACCGTCTACCGCCCCGCCATCATCGTCGGCGACTCGGTCACCGGGCACACCACAACCTACCACGGATTTTACGCCCCTCTGCAGGCGGTCGCCGCCATCTCGATCGCCGCCGAGCGAACTCCCACCGGCAATATCAACGAATCGTCCCGCTTCCCCCTCTCGGGCCACGAGACCAAAAATCTCGTTCCCGTCGACTGGGTCTCGGCGGTGATGACACATGTCTTCACCCATCCCGAAAACCACGGGCAGACCTATCACCTCACCCCCCGCCACCCCGTCACGTCGCGACTGCTGGCCGATGTGATTGAGGAAACCATGGGGCTGTATCGGGTGCGCTTCGAAGGGGGGGGACGCTCGCTGGTCGGACTGACCGAAAACGAGGCGCTGTTCGCCCAATTGATTCAGGTCTATGCCTCCTACTGGAAGGATGACCCGATCTTTGACACCACCAACACCGATCGCGCCGCTCCCCACCTTCCCTGTCCTCATATGAACCGCAAGGTGCTGTTGATGATGGCCCGCCATGCGGTCTCGATCAATTTCACCTCCCCCCGCGACCGTCCGGTTGTTCCCGTCTTCGATACCCCCGCGTGGCTCGAGCCGTTGTGCGAGGCTCACCACGCTGCCCAACCCTCCCCCGAGCCCAAGATTGCCCTGCGGGTCGTGGGGCATGGAGGCGGCGATTGGACGCTGGCCTTCTCGGGCGGGCGACTGGTCACCGCGACCCCCGGGCTTCCCGAACGTGGTTCGCCCCTCATCGAGACGTCGGTCGACACGCTGCTGCAACTGCGTGAGGGAACCGTAGGCGTCCCGGCGGCAATGGCTGCGGGCCAAATCCGGCCCCTGCAAGGACTCGCTCCCTCCCGCGCCCAGCAGATCGTCGACGACCTGTTGGTGGTCACGTCCGAAGCGCAACATCTTCGGGCCTGAGTTCTCCGGTGCGGTCATCCCAATCCTGAGGTCTGCGTCCCTGTCACGGGCCGGTTGCCATTGGGCGGCCGGCCCGTTTCCATTTCCGTGGGGTCGCACCTGCACCGACGGCTCACGGGTTCGCATCATGCCCCCTCCCGCCTGGCACGACCGACCATTCCTCCCGCACCCCACGCAGGTCGGGCAGCGGCCCCACGGGAACAGACATCGGGACTGGGAAATCTCTGGACGGCGTCCATCCCGCAGCCACCCCCATTTCCCCCAGCCTTCCCCTCTTTCCGCGCGCCGGTTCCCGCCCTCTGCAAGGAGCGACGGTAAATCTTGCAAGCGGGTGGCGGGGCGACTATTTTCTGAGCTCGCCAGTTGGCATCGGCTTCTCGCCTCGCGAGGCGCCGCCAGACCGAGCCAGTGACTTCCCGGGTCATGATGACCCTCTGCAGGAGACTCAAGGATGAGCGCCCTTCGGCTGTTTGCCCCCGCGGAACTGCAATTGTTTCCCCGGGATGAGGTCTCGCCCCCGGGGCTGTCCCCAGCGCTGGGTGATGACGACGGAGCCGTGCTGCCGTTTCCCACGTTGCGACGCACGGCGAATGGGGTGCGAACCGGCACTGCCTCCCGAATGGTGACAGGCCATTCGATGGCGCGGAATTCCTGGGATTCGGCTGCCACGCAGACTCCGCTGGACCGGGCCCGGCTGCTGCACACCCATCGCTGCTGTCCGGACTGCGGCCGGGGGGGCACCGTTCCCCGGGAAGCCGCCGGAATACAGGCGGTCTGCCTCTCGATGCCAGTCCCCGGCACATCGACCCTCCTCGGTTTCGGCTGCCACCACTGCGGCCACGAGTGGAGCGTCTGAGCTTCACGGAACGGGCGGCCTGATCCGTACGGTCGGTTTTCCAACCTGCCGCGAATTGCCACTCCCATCCAACTCCCCCCTCCCTGGCGGCGCGCACCACCTTTGGTTTCATAAAGCGGAGCCCGGACCCATCAACAGGTTCCGATCCATCCCGTGGCGACGAACTTCCAGTTTGTCGAGTCCCCCGAGGCCTGGTCGCTTCCGGCAGGACTTTTGGTTCCATAAAGCGGAGTATGCGTCCCTCGTTCCTAATCCGGTCACCTTGGACCACCCACGTCGTTTTGCTATCCGAACAAGATTTCAATCTTGTTCTACGCAAAGGGGTTCCGTCCGTACGATAGGTTTTCCAACCTGTCGCGAATTGGCACTCCCATCGAAATCCCCCCTCCCCGGCGGCCGGCACATCCTTTGGTTTCATAAAGCGGAGTCCGAACCCAACAACAGGTTCCGATCCATCCCGTGGCGACGAACTTCCAGTTTGTCGAGTCCCCCGAGGTCTGGTCGCTCCCCGCACGACTTTTGGTTTCATAAAGCGGAGCATGTGTCCCTCCTTCATAATCCACTCACCTTGGACCACCCACGTCGTTTTGCTATCCGAACAAGATTTCAATCTTGTTCTACGCAAAGGGGTTCCGTCCGTACGATAGGTTTTCCAACCTGTC
>CAIOTJ010000201.1 GCA_903861195.1 uncultured Planctomycetaceae bacterium
CCACCACGGTCGTCAACCACGTCCGCTACGACACCTTCGGCCAGATCGTCAGCCAAACCAACAGCCAGTTCCAACCCTGGTTCGCCTACACCGGCCGGGAATGGGACCCCGCCGCCGGCCTCTACTTCTACCGCGCCCGCTGGTACGACCCCCGCGCCGGCCGGTTCCTCAGCGAAGACCCCCTCGGCTTCGCCGCCGGCGATGTCAACCTCAGCCGGTATGTGGGGAACGGGGCGACGTTGTGGGTGGATCCGAGTGGGATGGCTTGGGGTTGGGGGGCCGCTGTAGCAGGGGGTGCCGTTGGCGGAGCCGTCTCCGGAGTGATCTGCGTTGGCAGCAGCCTTCTCTTCGATGGTGAGCTGCCGACGCAGGGAAAACTGGCCGGAGCAGTCACATCGGGGATTGTCTCAGGAGGGATTGTTGCTGGCTGCGCGAGTGGTGATCCCACCTTTATTGGGGCAGTCGCGATTGGTGCCGCCGCTGGAGGGCTGGGCGCCGCTGCAGGAAGTGTCCTTGAGCAAGGGATTGACCACGGAAAGGTAGATCCTGGGAAAGTCATTCACGACGGTGTCATTGGAGCAGCAGGCGGACTAATCGGAGCGGGATTAGGGAAGGCAATCGGGGGAAGCGTTGGAAATGGCTCGTTGCGTGTTCCAACCGGTATGGCACCGGCAGTCAATCTGAATGGAACGCTGACCTACGTCTTGACCCACACAGACATCCAGCAAAAAGCCCTTGTCATGGCTGGCGTGATGGCTGCAGCCACACAACTGACGGCTCAAGCCGCGCGCGGTCTTGCGATGGCTGTGCAGGGTGGATCTAATGGAGTCGATCCGGCGTCCAAAATGGCAGCTGAAGAGGCGCAGGAGGTTGAGACACCATTCCGAACGAAGATTGGGCAGTTTCTTGAAGGTGATGATGTAGCGGAGGCAGCCGAAAACGCCAGGAAGGTTGGACGTGTTACTGGTGTTGTGGATCGTGCTGGTACTGCAGCACGGAGAGCGGAGAGGATGAAGGGGCGGCCAACAGTTCCTGGGATGGACCGTGATGAGTTTCCGCCAGCAGCAATTCGACCCGATGACCCTTCCAGGATCTCTGTTAGTCCAGTTAACCCAAGCCATAACCGCCGTAGTGGTGGACGACTCAGAGCTGAGCTTCCGCCGGACGGGACATTGGTCGAGATTGATCCATGATTAAGCTAAACAAGTTGCTTTCAATCTCTTCAGAGGCGTTGTCAATGCATCCGAGCGACGCAGCACAGTCGCTTCGGTGTCCAAACAAGCTCAAAGCACTTCTTGAAATGAGGAACGGCTTTATTGCATTTGAGTCTGCTTTAGTGGTGTTTCCAACTAGGAAGTCGAAGGGCGTTCCAGGAATTCTCGAATGGAATGATTTAAACGGTTGGAGAAATGTTTATCAAGATGTGGTTTCTCCTGAGGATTTTTGCTTCGCCCACGATTTGTTTGGAGGGCAGTTTGTCACAACGAAGTCGGCAGTCATTCACATGGATCCCGAAACGGGTCATGTCATGCCTTATGCAGACTCAATCGAAGGCTGGGCGGAGCGGCTGTTGGATCACTGCGCCGAAGACACCGCATGGGGGCTGGGTCATGAATGGCAGATGATACATGGTTCGCTTCCGCCGCATATGCGGCTGCTTCCAAAGTTACCTTTTGTTCTAGGTGGAGAGTACGAAGTCGAAAACCTGATTGCTGTCGAATGTCATGAGGCAATGAATTACTGGGGTCAACTCTACAATGCGATCAAGGGTGTTTCTGATGGAGAGGTTGTTACTCTAGATGGCTGGCTTGCATGAAGTTTATTCGTTCTAGGTAAATGCTCGATTTGGAGGGAAGGTGGTCTGCCGAGCCGATCTCCCGCAAATGATAGCCGTTGTGTCCTAACGCGGGCGTTGCGGACCTCAAGCATCGGGGCCTGACGATCGATCCGAAACTGGCTGTGGGGGATGGTGCCTTGGGCTTCTGGGCGGCTTTGCATGAGGTGTTTCCTGCCACTCGAGAGCAACGCTACTGGGTCCACAAGACGGCCAAAGTGCTCAACAAGCTGCCCCGCAGCATTCAGCCTAAGGCGAAGGCCGATCTGCACGAGATCTGGCAGGCCTCAACCCGGAAGGCGGCGACGAAGGCGTTCGATCACATCCTGACCAAATACGGAGCCAAGTACGACCAGGCGTGCGTGATTCTCAAGAAGGATCGTGATGCCTTACTCACCTTCTACGACTTCCCAGCGGAGCACTGGAGGCACCAGCGGACGACCAACCCCATTGAAAGCACCTTCGCGACCATTCGCCTGCGTCACCGACGCACCAAAGGGAATGGAACCAGGCAGGCCAGCCTGGTCATGATGTTCAAGCTCGCCCAGTCAGCGTCCAAGCACTGGCGCAAACTCAATGCCCCCACCCTGATCCTCTCCCTCCTCGAAGGGACGGTCTTCACCGACGGAGTTCTCCAGCTCACTCACGCCGCCTGATCCACATTCCTCAGAACACA
>CAIOTJ010000202.1 GCA_903861195.1 uncultured Planctomycetaceae bacterium
ATTGTGACCTGTTTCGCGTGGGTGTGCGGTCCAATGCTACGGCTCGTCCAATCGCACCTTGACGTCAAGCGAACCCCCTTGGGGTTCAACGGTCAAAATGGATGTCCCCCACCCAGGGTAGCCGCTGCGCGTCAACCCTGGGCTATGGAAGATTTCCCCTTCAGGGAATGGCTTGGGCGGATGTTGGACTTTGCTCTTCTTGAGATGTTTTGCGATCGAATGCGGATGGGGTTCCGATCCAGGCGGATGGACTGCCCATTGGGGCGGGGGTTTGCAGAGGGATGTCCAGCGGAGCGGACACGGTGGTCCGCCCCCCCGCCATCCGAGAACGACAAAAGGTGTCATATTGAAACGTTCCTCACACCTTTGTCTTTCCCCGGAAGGGAGTGCATCACCTGGTCCGGGGTGGCCCCCGCGAAGCGCCGGGTGACCCCGGGTCAGAGCCTTGGTTGGCCGGGTGTCGAAGGTGTCGTGGGGATTGAACTCCACACGACGAATGTCGTGTGGAGCGTGTTCGACGCGAGAACCGACATGGATGGGTCACGCCGCGGCGCGGGCGAAGTCCTGGATGCGACGGACGATGCCGTAGAGGCCGTTGCGGCGTTGGGGGCTGAGGTGGCGTTCGAGGCCGAGCCGGGCCAGGGCCTGGCGGACGTCGAGGGCCGCGGCGTCGGCGGCGGTGTGTCCCTGGAAGAGGACTTTCAGGACGGCGATTACTCCCGCCACGATCAGCGAGTCGCTGTCGGCCTGTACCGTCAGCCGGGGGGGCTGCTCGGCCGACAACCCCGGCACCACCCATGCCTGGCTCAGGCAGCCGTGCACCCGGTTCTGCTCGGTCCGGTGCTCGTCGGGAAACGTGGGGAGCGTTTCCCCCAGTTCCAACAGCCGTTCCAGTTCGGCGTCCCGGTCATCCAGTTCGCGGAACTCGTCCACCAAATCGTCAAACGTCAGCGTGTTCAAATCGGTCATGACTGGTATTTGCCCGCACGGGTCGTCGGGCCTTGTGGATCACCGGGGATTCAAACCCCGGGAGAATTCTGTGAGCCGGGGGGTCACTTCCCCGAGGACGCGGGTTTTTGTCCGGGGCGGAACGCCTTGAGCCGGTCTTCCCGGGTGGTCAGAAACGGCCCCTCCAGCAGATCGATGCAGTAGGGGACGGCGGGGAAGACCGCGTCGAGGCATTCGCCAATCGCCTTGGGTTGCCCCGGCAGGTTGATGATGAGGCTGTTCCCCCGGGTGCCGGCCATCTGCCGCGAGAGAATGGCGGTGGGAACCTTGGTCAGCGACACCTGCCGCATCAATTCGCCAAACCCGGGCAGTTCCTTCTCGCAGACCGCGGCGGTCGCCTCAACCGTCACATCCCGGCGGGCGGGGCCGGTCCCGCCGGTGGTGACCACCAGGCAGCACCCCTCGCGGTCGCACAGTTCGCGCAGGGTCGCTTCGATCAGCGGCTGTTCGTCGGCGATGACTCGCGAGACCGGCTGCCAGTCGCACGCCAGAACCTCCGTCAGCCAGGCGACGATTGCCGGGCCTCCCCGGTCTTCGTATTCGCCCCGCGAGGCGCGGTCCGACACGGTGACAATGCCAATCCGGGGGCAATTCGACTTCGCTTCCAACAGACAGCTCTCCAATCAGACTGAGACCCGGGAGTTCCCATGGGGCCCAACCGGGGGTGCAAACGGGTACTCCCGCGGGGGGCCCCGCAGACTGCTCAATGTGTTCCCAAGACCGGGGCCGACACCCCCTCCACCGCGCTGTTGGCCGCCAGAGCCGCCAGGGCAGTGCGGGCCTCGGCGAGACTCGACGGACCACGCAGCGGTTCGCCAATGAGAATGCGGGGAGCGGGTCCGGTGGCGCTGGGGGACCGAATCGAACAGACCGGCAACCAGACAGTTCCGGGAACCAGCCCCAGATCGGCCACCAGGTGCCGCGAGACCTCGGTATCGGGCTCGATGTTCACCGCCACCATGCCGCCCGAGCGCAACAACTCGCGTCCCTCATCGAGCACTCCCGACAGCTCGGTGTGGGCTCCCTGGGGGGCCAACCGGCGGGTGTTGGTGCCGAGGGCCACCTTCTCGACCCACGAGGCGGGAATGGTCTCGTCCCGGGGAGCCACCAGCAGCATGCGGGCGTGCCGATCGAGAGCGGCGGTCAGGTCGAGCACTTCGGGCAGATCGTTGCAGTTGGTCAGCAGCAGCACGGGGCCATTGAGAGGAAGGTTCTCGAGGCCCAGCACCCGCAGCCGGTTGTGGCAGCCATTCTTCAGCCAGATCAGCGCCCGCAACGCGAAGTCGGGCAACCGCCGCTGCAGCAGGATGAGGGCGGCCAGGGTGAAGATCGTGGCGGTGAGGTACAGCCGGCGGGGGACCGAAAACTGCGATTCCAACCCCGCGATCCGACGGGTCAGCAACTCGACATTCCCCACCGCTTCGGACTCGCCCACACGCACGCCGTAGATGCGGTCCAGCAGCCCGGCCACGGCGAAAAACACCAGCACCGAGATCACCCCGCCCGAGACGTTGATGAAATTGCTGGCGGCGATGACGTTGCCCTTCGACTCTTTGGGGGCCCGCTGTTGCAGCAGGGTGTACATGGGAACCAGATAGAAACCGGCTCCAAAACCGATCCCAAACAGGCACAGGCCAAACAG
This sequence comes from uncultured Planctomycetaceae bacterium, assembly GCA_903861195.1. Lineage (GTDB taxonomy): Bacteria > Planctomycetota > Planctomycetia > Planctomycetales > Planctomycetaceae > UBA10511. The sequence goes on from CAIOTJ010000202.1 coordinate 2,651, forward strand.
CCGGCGGTACTCGAGGGTGATGCTGGGGAACAGCGTGCTGAGGACAATCAACACGCCTCCCACGGGGACCATGCCCAGCTCGATCCGGTGCCCCGAGAGGAACCCGGCCACGAGGCTGCCGACCCCCACCCCCAGCCCCACCAGCACAAACAGCAGGGCCACCCGCAACTCGGGTTCCTGCAGTGCCTGCCGCAGCCGGGGCGAGGCCCAACCCCGCAGCGGCACCACCTCTTCTTCTTCCGCGGCCTCTTGCTCTGCGTCGGGAACTGCCGTACCCGGGCTCTTGCCGGCGGGTTGGGTGGCGGCCTGGGCGGCGGCCAGTTCGGCCTTCGCGGTGTTCAGCTCTTTGACCATCTCTCCCTGCAACAGCAGCGTCTGCCGCAGAAACAGCGTCATAAAGACGCAAAACGCAATTCCCGTGGACGAGAGCGTGAGGGGCTTCGAGTTGAGGACGGTCTTGATGTTCTTCCAAAGGGGGCGGAACCAGTTCCAACCAACCACCAGATTCGGGTCGGCCGCCGGCAGGGGGTTCATCAGCAGGGCGGTCGCGGTGCCGACCAACGCCAGCAGCAGCAGCACCACCCCAATCAGCCACTCCTGCCCGAGCACGAGCCGGGGGTTCGCCCCGGGAATGACTTCTCCCTTCAGCAGGGCGTAGAGCATGCCCCCCACCGAAGTCCCGAGGATCTGGGCCATGAAGCTCGAGCCCTCGAGCAGCCCGTTGGCCCGCGAGAGGACCGAGGGATGCATGATTTCGGGCATTGCTCCCAGTTTGGCCGGCACGAAGAACGTGCTGTGCATGCCCATCAGGAAGACCACCCCCACCACGAGGGAGGACCCCGCGATCGCCACGGTGCGCAGGTGGGGCGAGTCGACCCCCACGAAGTGCGGCATTGCCAGACCGAGCAGGGCCACCGCCATCATGGCCACCTCGGCCAGCTTCCAGAAGACGATCATCGACCGCTTGCTGTACTTGTCACCCAGCAGACCCGCCAGTGACGAAAAGAGCAAAAACGGCGTGATGAAACAGGCCGTCACCATCGCCACCACCCCCTTCTCGTCGAACAGGGGGACCTGCGCGAAGCGGACCAACAGGTCGACGGCGAAGAAGACGGCGACGATGTGAATCGCCTGGTCGTTGAACGTGGCCGTGAATTGGGCCAGGATCAACCCCAGGTAGGTCCTCGAGGTGAGGGACGTGGCGAGTGGATTTGACATGTGTGCTTATGATCCGGCCGAGCCCCACGCCGGATCAGGGTGTTGCGAAGGGAAACCCGGGGGGACAAGGTTCCGCCCAGAAGATCCAAGTATAGGGAATGAAGGGCGAACAAGAGAACACACCCCCCCCAGGGGCAGTCTCCCCGATCGCGTGCCTCATCGCCGGGCCGCGAACTGGAATAGGGCGACGGAGCTGATCGGACGGCGCCCGTGCGGGATCCACAGACCGTGCTTCTGACAATTCCGGCTGAATGACGTCTGGCCCCCCACCCAACGGCACCGTCAAAAGGCGCCGTCCAACGGCAGCGTCGGGAGAGTCGATAGAATACGGGCGAACAGATGGACGGGTGAGGTGTGTCGCGGTTTGAGTATTGAACCGGGAGCAATTCGAACCGATAATTTAAGATAGGAGTGAGAGTTTCCGGTCGCCGACTGGCACGGAGGCCCAGCCTGTTGGTGATGGATCGAC
>CAIOTJ010000203.1 GCA_903861195.1 uncultured Planctomycetaceae bacterium
ACCAGGAAGTACCAGTGGTACCTGGCGAAGTGGGCGCAACGGTTGTCGTGGCAGGTGGTGGCGGAGGTGTTTGGAACGAGCTGGCAGAGTGTGTCCGAGGCGGTGCGGATGGCGGTGGAATGGGGGCTCAATCATAGGGAAATGACGGGAATCACGGCGATTGGGATCGATGAGATCGCGTGGCGGAAGGGTCATCGATATGTGACGCTGGTGTACCAGATCAATGAGGGGTGCAAGCGTCTGCTGTATGTGGGAGAGAATCGGTCAGAAGAGAGCCTGCGGGGGTTCTTCCGGGGGTTGTCGGAGGAAGTGAGGGGGGGCATCCGGTTTGTATGCAGCGACATGTGGCAGCCGTACCTGAAGGTGATCGGGGAACAGATCGGCCAGGCGGTGCATGTGCTGGACCGGTTTCACATCATGACGTATTTCAGCAAGGCGGTGGATGAAGTGCGGGCGAGTGAGTCGCGAGACCTCAAACGGTCGGGCACAGCACCGGTCTTGAAACACACACGCTGGTGTCTGCTGAAGCGACCGGAGAACCTGACGGAGTCGCAGTCGGTCCGGCTGAAGGAGTTGGTGAAGTTGAACTTGCGAACGGTGAGGGCGTACCTGTTGAAGGAAGACTTCCAGTGGTTCTGGGAGTATCGGTCTCCGACAGTGGCGATGCGGTTTCTGGACGAGTGGTGCGGGAAGGTGATGCGGTCACGACTGGAACCGATGAAGCGGGTGGCGCGAATGCTGCGTCACCATCAGCCCCTGATCCGCAACTGGTTTGTGGCGCGGGGGACGATTTCGGGGGGCGTTGTGGAGGGATTCAACAACAAGGCGAAACTGGCCACCAAAAAGGCGTATGGATTTCGCGAGCTGAAAACGCTGGAAATCGCCTTATATCATCAACTTGGGAACCTTCCGGAGCCGGAATTCACCCACAGATTCAGGTGAGGAGGCATCTGGAATTGCAATGCGGCCAGCCGAAGCACGTCTTCCCGTTATTTATTGAAGCCATCACCGCTGATCGTGGCGGGGCTGATGCTAGGCATTGCCATCGCCAAAGCGACCGCTGTTGCAAAGATAAGAATCAAACAATCCTGGGCGATTCCCTTGGCAAGCAAGGTGGTCGCCGGGCCTTGCATGATGGCTAGCCCCCGTGTGCTCTTAATCTACAGTGATCCCCGCAGTTCGCTTTGTCCGTTGAATTCGATGACTCCCCTATCGAACACGACACGCTCGTCGTTTCCCAACTCGATCCCAAAAAGCAGGCGGTTTCCGCCCGCTGCCCAAACCAGTTCATCAAAATGCCGTATCATAAAGCTGAAATTACCGATTAAGCACGGCTGATTCGAATTGAAGAACAACAATCCACACGTAGAATGACCTGCCAATGTTTTTCTCGCCCATGCTTCGGCCTCATCATCGGTTGCATCCGACCATTGGAGCGATGTGAATGGAGTGACTTCCCAATCAATAACCCACGTTGTGGTTTTCGTATGCAACGGAAAATGACGTTTCAAATACTCTTTAGCCTCCGCTGAAACAGATGCCGGGCGCGTCTGGACAGTCCCTTCCAGAATCATTTGCCGAATATGCTCTGCATCAACGTAATTGTTCATGGTTGATCTAGTTCCCGAATCCATGTTTAAGCAGTTCGATGTAATCATGCCACGCTCCACCGTCAATCTTTATCGCTCCGTACAACCAGTCCTTTCGCTTTGCTCCGCCAGTCTTGTCCCACCAGTTAATATGGTATCCCTTGTTTGGATCCCAATCCATTCTCCACCCACGCAGCCCATCCTTAGACTGCCTACCGACATTCCAGCCCGTTTGAGGACCTACGTCAGATATGAAAGGAACCGAGTCGTCTCCGAGTCCAGATAGTTCCGAAGCACGACGACGTGCAGTCAGCGAATCGCCAACTGTGTCGATGTGTTCAAATGCCTTCTTCAGCCCTCGTGTTGCAGCACTATTTGGAGCATTCCCCGGGTAGGTGTTATGCACCAGCACCCCGGCGGTCGAGACGTAGTACACGTGCTCGGCGTCGACTTCGAGGTTGAACACCGGGACCGGGGGGCCGCGGCGGGGGGTGATGCGGGTGACCTGGCGGAGGGTGCCCGATTCGGTCCGGAGGTGCTCGCCGATGGTCAGTGAGCTGGCCGGGACGAAGTCTTGCCGGTCTGCGCTCCAGAACGGGTGGTTGGCTGTGCAGCCGAGGGGGGTGTCGAGCCCCTCGATCTCCAGGTCGAGGACGTCGGCCGCCGCATGGGCGAAGGTGCCCGTGACCGTCCGGCCCGGGCCGGAGGCGAGCGGAGGACACGGCTCGATCGC
>CAIOTJ010000204.1 GCA_903861195.1 uncultured Planctomycetaceae bacterium
AATGACGAGTTTGGCGGCGTGCTGACTCTTGCGCACGACGACGCCCTCGAGAATTTCCTCGAAGGAGACATGATTCGGGTCTACGGGAAGATCGACCAGCGAAAGAACGACCGTGTGGGACGCCCCCTGTATCGCCCCTCCCCCAACCGGATCAGCCGGCTGGTCGACCGGGAAGAGACCATTCGCTGATCAGCGGGGGGCGGCGGGGTGTGCTTCCCGCCGCGTGATGTGGAGGAGGGCCCGCACGTAGTGGCACGGGGCGTGATCGGCGAAGTCGCGGATCAGCACGAGCTGCAGAGGATTCGACTCGGCGAGTTCGCGGACCGTCCGAACCAGGTGGCCGCGGGCCCCGGACCAATCTCCCCGGGGGAGCGACCAGAGCGCCTGGCTGGCGGACTTCCAGATTCCCCGGACCAGTGCCGCATCCGGCAGACGCTCCTTCACGGCCAATCGAAAGGCGGCCCGCCCTCGTCGCTGGTCTTCGCGCACCACCGATTCGTGCGGGTCGATTTCCAAGGCGCCGGTCGACGTCAGGTAATGCAAGCGGGCGGGGTGCTGGTATGCCGGAGGGGGCCCACCCAGCCAGTGAGCCGCCTGGGCTTCGAGAAAGGCTGAAGGGTCGAGTTTCTCGGCCAACTGCCAGAGGCGGGGGGCAGCCTGACCTTCCTCGCGGAGTCCCTCGCCGAATCGACGCAGGAAACCAACCAGCGATTCCTGCGACAGCGACACCAGCGGCACGCGCGCCACCAGATCGCAGCAGTGCACGTACCGCTCAATGGAGGCTGCTTGCAGGCTGTCCACAAATGGCCGATCTCCCACGCGGGGGGCTCCCCAGGTCACCAGGCGCGAACCGGGCAGATCGTCCAGGGCCAAGGTCGCCAGGGCTCCTCCCAGGCTGTGGCCGGTCAGCACCAGGTCGGCGGATCCCCCCGCAAGTTGCTGGAGGGGGGCACACAACGAGTCGTATTCATCGGCGAAACCACGGTGTACGGTGTGGCGGTCGCGCCACCGCCGGGGGACCGCGTTCAGATCGGTCAGCAGGTCGTCCACGCTGCCCGAGTCGGTCCCCCGAAAGACCACGAAGCGGGGGCCGCCGCCGCGGGGACAGGTGACGAAGCCCTCGGTGTCGGCCTGCCCCGGAAGGAACCGCTGGCCGTGGAGGAGACATTCCAATTTCCAATCGAGAGTCTCGAGTGTGGCCTCGATGACCTGCCGGGGAGCGTAGGCCAGCCGCGACAGCTCGGCACAGGTGAGTGGAATGTGCTGGCCGGGCGGCAGTTCGTCGCGCCAGGGAAAGAACTGACCGGCCTGTGCCGGTCGGAACAGGTCGTCGGTCGAGGTCAGCGGAGGGGGGAGGCTCATGCCGGGGCAGGGGACAGCAACCGGGTCAGATCGTCCGCCAGCGCGTCGACATCGTCCGCGGTGGTGTCCCAACTGCACATCAGGCGGATTCCTCCCTGTCCGATGAAGGTGTAGAACTTCCAGCCGTGTTGGCGCAGCGCCTCGATGATGGCCGGGGGAAGTTCGAGGAACACCGAGTTGACCTGCGGGGTGGACAGGAACTGGATTCCGGGAATCTGCCGCAGTCTGGCGGTCAACCGGGCGGCCATCTGGTTGGCATGGCTCGCGTGTCTCAACCAGGCTCCGGTCTGCAGCAGCCCCACCCAGGGGGCCGCCAGGAACCGCATCTTCGAGGCGAGTTGGCCCGCCTGTTTGCAGCGCCAGGCGAATTCGGCGGCGAGGTCACGGCGAAAGAAAACCACCGCCTCCCCCACTGGCATACCGTTCTTGGTCCCGCCGAAGCAGAGCACGTCGACCCCCACGCGCCAGGTGACCTCCTTGGGGGAGACTCCCAGGGTGGCAATCGCGTTGGCGAAGCGGGCCCCATCCATGTGGATCTTCAGATCGTGCCGACGGGCCGCCTCGGAGAGGTTGCGCAGTTCTTCGACGGCGTACACGGTCCCCAGTTCGGTGGCCTGGGTCACGCTCAGTACGCGAGGCTTGGGAAAGTGGATGTCACTGCGTTTGAGGACCGCCCGTGAGACCTGTGCAGGGTCGATTCGCCCTTCGGCACCACCCACCGTCAGCACCTTGGTCCCGTTCGAGAAGAACTCGGGCGCGCCGCACTCATCGGTCTCGACGTGGGCCATTTCATGGCAGACGATCGAGTGGTACGACTGGCAGAGGGTCGCCAGGGCCAGTGAGTTGGCGGCGGTGCCGTTGAAGGTGAAGAACACCTCACAGTCGATTTCGAACAGCTCCCGCAAGAGGTCGGCGGCACGGGCCGTCCAGGCGTCGTCACCGTAACCGGGGGCATGCCCCTGGTTGGCCTGGCAGAGGGCCTCCCAGGCTTCCGGGCAGATCCCCGAGTAGTTGTCGCTGGCGAATTGACGGCGGGGGAGGGGAAGTGGAGAGAGGCTCATGGATGACGGGGGGGGAATGATCAGGGACCGACAATGTTCGATGATGGACTTGGGGACCGGCAAACTCAAGGAACTGGAGTTCGACCCGGTGGGGCAGCGAACCGGTGGAGCAGCGAACCGGTGGGGCAGCGAACCGGTGGGGCAGCGAACCGGTGGGGCAGCGAACCGGTGGGGCAGGCCCGGACCGGTGGGTGGCAGGCCCGGACCCGGGGTCGTTGCCGAGTCCGCGAGAACCACTGGACTGCGGGTCCGGCGATCGAGGGGCCGGGGAATGGGCGTTGCAACCGGGCCGCGGTTTCCCGTAATCTCGGGTCGGTACCAGTTCCCGGCGTTGGCTGGAATGGGTTTGGACAGTCGGATGTTCCGGGCGGTGGTCCGCTGGTTTTCCGTTTTGTTTGTTTCACGTTGGTTCCTCGCTGATCATGTCGTTTCCCCCCGTCGAAGAGCAGTTGGCCCTGTTGACCCGCGGTGTCGAGAAGATCGTCCCCGCCGAAGAGCTGCGGCGCAAGCTCGAGCAGAGTCTTCGCAGCGGGCGGCCCCTGCGGGTGAAGTACGGAATCGACCCGACAGGCATCGACGTGCACCTGGGACACACCGTTCCTCTCCGCAAGATCCGCCAGTTCCAGGAACTGGGCCATCAGGCGGTCATCATCATTGGCAATTACACCGCCCTCGTGGGAGATCCCAGCGGGCGCGACCAGACCCGGGCCCGGCTGACCCAGGAGCAGGTCGAGAACAACGCCCGCGATTACCTCAACCAGGTGGGCAAGGTGGTGGACCTCTCGCGGGCTGAGGTGGTGCACAACGGCGACTGGTTTTCGGCCATGAGTTTTCTCGACGTGTTGGAACTGTGCAGCAAGGTCACCGTGGCCCAACTGCTGACCCGCGAAGATTTCGCCAAGCGGTACGCCGCCGAGCAGGCGATCTTCCTCCACGAGTGTCTCTACCCGGTCATGCAGGCCTGGGATTCCGTGAAGGTGCGGGCCGACGTCGAATTGGGCGGGACCGAGCAGCTCTACAGCTTCATGCTGGCCCGCGACCTGCAGCGCGATCAGAACATGCCCCAGCAGATTGGCATGATGACCCCCATCCTGGTGGGGCTCGACGGCGTGCGGCGGATGGGGAAGAGCCTGGGGAACTACATCGGGATCGGCGAGTCGGCGTACGACATGATGAAGAAGTTCATGCAGGTCCCCGACGCGGTGATGCGGATGTACTTCGAACTGCTGACCGATATCCCCCTGCCCGAGGTCGATCGGCTGCTGGCCGGGCATCCCAAGGACGCCAAGCTGACCCTCGCCCGCCACGTGATCTCGGGCTACCACCCCTCCCCCGAGGCCGATGAAGCGGCCGACCGCTGGCAACGCGAAATCTCGCAGAAGGAACTTCCCGCCGAGATTCCCGAAGTGGTGGTCCCCGGGACCGCCCTGGAGCAGGGGCGGATCCCCGCCGCCCGGCTGCTGCAGGTGACGGGACTTAGCCCATCATCGAGCGAAGCCCGCCGGCTGATCAGTCAGGGAGGAGTCTCTCTGGGGGAAGACAAGGTACGTGTTGAGACGCACGATACACCCATCGACGTCACCCCGGGACTGCTGTTGTGGGTGGGGAAGAAACGAGTCGTGCGGCTTTCGATTGGACCCAATTGACCGCAGGTGAGAGCGCGCGGAGCAATCCCGGATTGGTCCCCTTTCAGCGGGATCTGCGGTTATGGGCGTGGAGCCGGCTGCTCTCCAAACTGCAAATGCAGCAGCAGCGACTTGACGTCGGTCATGGCGATCGTGTCGCGCTCAATGGCCTTGGACGAACAAACAAACACCGCTCCTTCGGCCGCTTCCTGTCCGGGTGTGGGAAGGCGGCCGTGGCTGCCGCGCACAATCGTGGCGTCGAGGCCAATCACATCCATGTAATAGCGGAAACCCAGCTTCTTCTGCGCCAGCCGGCGGGCCATTCTCAACTTCGGAAACCGCAGCCGCGGGTCGACAAACAGTTCCACGGGGTCGTAGCCCGGCTTGCGATGGATGTCGATGGTTCGGGCGTAGTCCGGCGCGAACCGGTCGTCGAGCCAGAAGTAATAGGTAAACCACGCCCCGGGGGCGGCCACCACCACCAGGTCTCCCGACCGGGGATGATCCAGCCCGAACCGCGCCTGGGCGGGACGATCGAGCACCTCGGCCACTCCGGGCAAGCGGGACAACACCCGTGTGGTTTCGGCCAGGTGGCGCGAATCCTGCACATACACATGGGCCACCTGGTGATCGGCGACGGCGAAGGCTCGGGAGGCTCCGCAGTCGAGAGTCTCCCAGCCCAACGGTTCCCGCCGCACGGTCAGCAGACCTGCTTCCCGCAGCGCCCGATTGATGTGGACCGGATACTGCACATCGGTGATGGCGTATTCCGACAGCACCACCACTTCGGCTCCCTGCTGACGCACCGCCGAGACCAGCCGCCCCGCCTCCTGGTCGATCGCCCGGATGTCGTCCGCAATCGCGGGATGCGACGGGCCCTGGCGCTGCAGGTTGTAATCGAGGTGCGGCAGGTAGACCAGCGTCAGGTCGGGACGATGCTTCCGGAAGACCGACAGCGAGGCATCAACAATCCAGCGGCTGCTCTCGATGTCGGCGGCGGGTCCCCAGAACTTGGGCAGGGGGAACACCCCCAATTCCGCCTGGAGTTCGTCCCTCAGCCCCGCGGGCTGGCTGTAGGAATCGAAGATCTTGCGTCCATCGGCCGGATAACTCGGACGGGGAGTCATCGACCAGTTGACCCGCGCGTACATGTTGTACCACCAGAACATCTTCGCCACGGTGTAACGGGGGTCGAGCTGCCGGGCGGCATCGTAGACGGTTTCTCCCGAGACGAGGTGATTCGACTGCTTCCAGAACAGCACCTCGGCCAATTCGCGGAAATACCAGCCATTCGCCACAATCCCATGCCCCGACGGGGGGAGCCCGGTGAGCAGGCTCGCTTGGGCGGTGCAGGTCACCGCAGGCAGGACAGTTCCCAGCGGGCGGGCGAAACCCTCGGCGGCCAGGCGACTGAGCTGTGGCGTGTGCGGCCCCAGCATCTCGTGGGTCAGGCCGACGACATTGATCACCACCAGTGGACGGCGCATGATGCTGCAACCTGTCAGAACCGCTCGGCGATCCCCGGCGCCAGCTTCAGAGACTGGTGCCGCGGGGATTTTCGAGCCAGACTACGAGCCAGACCAAGAAACAGACTTCTCAAGCCAGACAGGGGGACAATTTGTCAACCGAACCCACACGGTCTCATCCGCCGACCGAGACCCCGTCGACAACGGCCGGCTCCGACCCGCCCACCGCCCGACCGGCCTGCCCGGTGTGTGGAGGGCGGCTGTTCGAGATTCGGGCCAAACTGCACTGCTCGCAGTGTCACACCATCTGTGAGACCTGCTGCGAGGGGGGACCGGGCTGACGAGTGGCTGGGCAGGTGAGGGCCGGCCGATCAGCGGCCCGATCTCACGGCCACATGCATCGCCCGGGCCTGCGCTCCAATCCTGGACAGCACCGACGCCCGATCGGCCCCACTTTCGGTAATCGTCGCCACCTCCCGCACCAAGGCCGAGCCCACAATGACCCCGTCAGCCAATCCCCGCAGTTCGTCAACCTGTTCCGGCCGGCTGATGCCAAACCCCACCGCCAAAGGCAGCTGGGTCTGCGACTTCAGCCAGCGCAACTGCGTTGAAAGTTCCTCGGGAAGGGTGGTGCGCACCCCCGTGGTCCCCGCCACCGAGATGCAGTAGAGAAAGCCGGTCGCCGAGGTCAGAATGCGTTGGGTCCGGGCTGGTGTGGTCGTCGGGGCGATCAGCTGGATCAGGTCGAGCCCCGCCGCCTGGGCCAGCTTCGTCGTTTCCTCCGCCTCGTCCGCCGGCAGGTCGGGAACGATCAACCCCGACAGTCCCGACTGCTTGGCCCGCCGACAAAACTCGGCGGTTCCCATGCGGAAGACAATCGCGTACGAGACCATTCCCACGAGCGGCGGGCGGTGTTCGCCCGGTTTCCAGGGGAGGTCGGCCAGCATCTGCAGAATCTGGTCCACATGCAGCTTTTTCGCCAAGGCCCGCGTGTAAGAGGCCTGAATGACCGGGCCGTCGGCAATGGGGTCGCTGTATGGAAACCCCACCTCGATCAGGTCGACCTGTTGCCGGGCCAGTTCGAGAATCAGATCGCGGGTGAAGTCGAGGTCGGGGTCGCCCGCCGTGATGAACGGCATGAACGCCATGCTGTTCTGAGCGTGAAGCTGGCTGAAGACGGAGGGAATGGAGGTCTGAGTGGGGGGCAAAGTGTCCTCGCGGCGTTCCAGGGAGCGCGGCTGGGGGGAACAGGATGGTTTCAATCCCCATGATCCAAGATTGCCAGTCCCCGTTCAAGCGGTCGCGAACCTCCAGGCCCTGCGTGAAACCGCGGCGGACTGGACCTGGCTCGAAAGTCCCCGGGCCGTGTCTCGCGAAGTCACCGTTCTTCCCCGCTCGCAGGCTGCGTGGGGACGCGGCCGAAACTGATGGCTGCGCACCCTCGTTCGGCGGCACTCCCTGGGACAGCATCCGGTCCACGCCCGGGCCATGGTGACGGGGCGCGGCAGTTGTTCGCGTCAACGCCCGACCCCCCAGCGGAGGAGGAATCGGTGGGAAAAGTCCGGGACATCGTCGACGCAACTCTCCCCCGAACACTCGCCTAGCAAGACCACCGCGACAATCTCCGGGCCGGGATTCGCGGCGATTCACCCTCGACGATGTTGATCCAGAACCGTGCGGATGTCGGTGTCCATAGCTTCCGCCAGCCGATCCACTCGGGGCGGATAGACAATCGACACATGGTTTCCGGGAATCTCACGGGAGTTGATCTCGGCACCCGTGGCGGAGCGCCACAATGATTCGATGTTGTGTGAGTGCGTGAGGGGGCGGACTCGGGCGTGGTAGAACCAGACCTTCCCTGCCCAGGTGTTGAGGGTATGCTCATCCATCGCCCGCAGCTGCCTCGCAACACGGTCGCGGGTGGTCTGTTTCGAACGCAGGTTATTCCCCAGCCGGCCTTCCGGACTCGCACGATTGGACAACCATCGCCGGATCTCGCGCGCAACCTTGCCCGAATTGAGAAAATCCGGAACCCAGTTCCAGACATTGCGGAACATCGGTCCAAGTTGCCGGAACTGGAACTGATACCGCGACGCAAACGGGAGAAAGCTGTCGACAATTCCACAGTAGGCGACGTCGCCCCCCCGTTGCGAGAGCTCGCGCGCCACTTCGAACGCCAGCACCCCTCCAAACGAATACCCGGCCAGAAGGTAAGGCCCGCGAGTCTGTTGAGTCTGGATCGAGTTGGCCAAACCGGTCACGATCCGGGCCAGGGAAACCGGCGATTCGGAGGCCATATCCGCCGGGTCCGTCAGTACGCCGTAGACCGGCGCTCGAATCCTTTCGCAATTGAGCAGCCACCTGTAAATGCCGCACTCCCCATTCGACATCGGCATCAGGAACAAGGGAGGCCCTTCAACGGCCGTGGTCAACCGCACACAGGCTGGTTGATCTCCCGTCCGTCGATCCTGCCGCGCAATCAGCGATTGGACGTTGGACAGGGTCTCGGCGTGACGGAATTCCGTCGGCGTGATCTCCACCCCCAGCACTTTGCGGATCTGCAGCAGCGACTCGAAAAGGGCGATCGAGTCACCACCAAAGGGAGTGGAGCCATCGATCGGATCATGCGGTCCCAGATTCGCCACCTTTCGCCAAATCGACTCCAGCAGGCAATCCGCCGTTGAGGATGTCTCCCGGTCCATGTCTCTGAAGAGGGCCGGCTGTGGATCACGGGCGAACCCGAGTGTCTGTTCGACAATCGCACGCACCCGCTGTCGATCGCACTTTCCCTGAAGGCTGCGTGGGAGGCTGGTGACGGTGAAGACATCTTGCGGGACTGAAGCGGGCGACAGGTGTGTGCGGCACCACTCTGGCAGATTGGTGTGGGGCGATTCGCCACGCTGAACCAGGGCGTACAACCGGGACTGCCCGTCATGGACCACGTCGACGACCGCGGCATCGAGGACATCGGGGGCGCTCAGCAGACAGTTTTCGACTTCTCCCAGTTCGACCCGATTGCCGCGAATCTTCGCCTGGGAATCACCTCGGCCTCGATATTCGAGCACTCCCTCCTCAGTGAACCGGACCAGATCCTCCGTCTGAAAGACTCGCCAGCCCGGGCGGTTGGGAATTGGGGAAAACCGGGCTGTGTCGAGCGACTGGCCCGACTGATAACCCTCGGCAAGACATTCTCCGGCGACGCGCAGCCGACCAATCACTCCCCGGAGCACGGCCTGGCCGAGTTCGTCCACGACCGTCAGTTCATAACCTGGGTTGGGATGGCCGATCGGAACGGCGTCCGTCGCCTCGGTGTCGAAGCCCGCCGGGATGCTGAAGTGAGTGCACAGCCCAAATTCCGTGGCACCAAAAACGTTGTCCAGGCGACAGCCTCTGGGGAAGTGTCGGCGAAACAGGCTCACATCGGAGGACAACAGCGGTTCGCCACCAATGTACATTCGCCGGATCGCCAACTGGTGTCCCTCGGGCAATCCATGGCAGAGTGTCCGAAACAGGGTGCTCACCAGCCGACAAATGGTGATGTTGCTGGTTTCGAGGCCGCGGATCATCCCTGCGACCCCGAGTCGATGCACATCCAAAGGCACCAGGGTGGCCCCACTCAGCAGCGCGCTGAAAATCTCCCGCAGGCCTCCGATCACGGAAGGGGAGAGCAGGTGTGAGATCCGATCCTCGGGTTGGATGCCCAACCGTTCGATCAGGGTGATCGCCTCACGGATCAACATGGCGCCCGGCAACCGCACCCCTTTGGGGATTCCCGTCGACCCGGACGTGTAAAGCAACACCCCCTGCCAGGGAGCGTTTTCCAACGCCATGGCGGGATCCGATTCGCGGTCCAATTCAATCACCGTCAAGACACGGCAACTCGTCCCGAGACGCCCCACTCGGGCGTGTTGCTTCGGGTCGACAATCACCAGGTCGGGAATGCAGTCCGCGAGGACGATCCGCAGGCGCTCGTCGGGTAATGCCGGATCCACCGGAATCACCAGCGCTCCACACTCCAACGCGGCCAGAAACGCAACGGTGAAATCGAGTCCTGCGGGCATCACCAACGCGACATGACGGGTTGGGAGACGGTCGAGTTCCCTGCGGACCCCCCGCATCAACTGCCCGACCCGCTCACGCAAATCCCGATAAGAGACCTGACGATCTCCCTCGATGATCGCCGGGCGCGAGTCTTCGCCGGGACACCTGGCGATCGTGGTGGCCGTGGACCGTGCCGTTTCCTCAGGACCAGCCATCATGCCTGGTCCAGAAGTCGAGAGCAGGGATGATCTGGAATCCACAGTCCGTCTGGTCTCTTGCGTGGAACCATGTCATCACTTCCAGAGGAATTGATGGGCCGAAATGACCCCGGCCACCGGTTCGGGCTGATGGCTTCGGCGCACGTCGCCACGCGATTGCCAAGACAGACGCGCCTGCATACCCCGGCGTGAACCGAGGGATGCGTTCCGCGGAGAGGCCGCATCAAATCGTCCGATTTTGAAATTGGAGAAAACGTCCCCCGGAATCCGTAGGCCGGGACCGTAAGGGGACTGTTCATCGGCGGCGTTCCGACTCGGCCTTGTCCAGGTTGTCGCGGTCGGTCAGAGTGATGTCGAGATTGACATATTTGCCTTCCCGCAAAACGACCATCCGCACCCGCCGGCCCACGGGCGTGAGGCTGACCATGTTGATCAGGTGGTTTTCATCCTGGACTTCAGTGCCATCATAGGTCAAAACCACGTCGTCGACCCGCATCTGTGCCCGGTCGGCCGGGGTGTCGGGATTCACGCGGAGCACTCGCGCTCCCCTCACCCGGTCGAGTTTGAGAGCCGTGGCCGTCTCGACATTGAAATCGGGGTCGAGCGAAACCCCCAGATACGCCCGTACCACCCGACCTGTGGTCAGCAACTGTTCGACCACCGTTCGGACCAGCGTGCTGGGAATGCTGAAACCAATTCCTTCATTTCCCCCACTGTTCGAGGCGATGGCCGAGTTGATTCCCACGACGGAGCCATACATGTCGATCAGTGGGCCGCCACTGTTTCCGGGATTGATCGCGGCATCGGTTTGCAGGAAATCCTGATTGAGGATGTCGGTTGTTTCGGAAATGCGCAGGGCGCGACGTCCCTTGGCACTGATGATTCCCAGAGTGGTGGACTGGCTGAGGCCGAACGGGCTGCCCATCGCCAGCACAAGGTGGCCGATTTCGAGTTTCTCGCTGTCACCCAAACGAGCGGCTGACAGATCGCGCTCGGCGAGGATCAGAACGGCCAGATCGGTGGGCCGGTCTTCGAGTTTGGCGACTGGACGCAGGACGCGCTTGTCGTGCAGATGGACCGCAATGTCGGCCACGTCGCTGCCGTTCACGACATGGCTGTTCGTGACGACGATGAACTGGCCGGTGCGGGCGGAAATAATGACCCCGGACCCGGTCTCGTCAGCCCGGCGGCCCCGCAGAGTCTTGCGTTCAGTTTCGATGTGCACGAGGCTGGGAGCCATCGTGCGAATGACTTTGGCCAGCAGTTCGCTGGATCGGAGTAAAGGCGAGGCGGGGTCGGCGAGTTCGCGACGGGTCCCGTCACCGCGGCTGCCGCTGGAAAGATCCTGGGCCTCCACTGGCGGGGCGTGCAGGGCCGGCCACAACTCACGCCCCAGGATCAGAGTCATCAGGCCCAGATTGGCCCACAGCAGCAGCCGGGTGGATTGCGACATGAGTTCCCACGCCCCGGTCGAAATTCAACAAAGTCGAACTCGACCGGGGGGATCAGGTTAAGGATGCCGGCCGGGCAACCCCCCACCGGTTGAAAACCGACAGGGGTGGGAACCGACAGGGTTAATCGACTGGCACGTCGAGATCCCGGAAGGTCAGGTCGCGATCCGAAAGCCGCCCTTCGTATTCGTAGAGCGACTCCCAGTTCTCGCTGAACCCTTCCCCCCGATCGGTCCGGCGTTCCTGCCGCTGCCGACAGTCGATGCAGACTGTCGCGTAGGGGAGCGCCTTCAGTCGGGCGATGGGAATCGGCTCCCCACACACCTCGCACTGACCGTATTTCCCCGTTTTCAACAGCTGCAGCGCACGCTCGATCTGTTCCAGTTCGCGGCTTTCGAAGGCCGCCAATTGAGAGTGCATCTCGTTTTGGCTGTCGTCAAGCGCCGCGTCGGCCAGATCGCCTCCCAAATGATCCGAAGAGGTTGAATCTTCCAGCTCCATCAGCAACTGCTTGCGCAAAGCATCCCGCTTCGCCACCAAGCTTGAGTGCAACCGCAACAAAGCGTCTTTGCGAGCCATCCCTCATTCTCCTTTTCGATGACGTTCACATCGAAACGACATCAGTCCCCGCCCTATTCTACGCGTCGACAATCGGTTCCTCGGGAGAATTTTCGGTTTCTCGCCGACGTTCCGCTCGTTAAGACAACTCTCAACATCAGAAGGTTCCACGACTTAGGCAAAAGAGAACGCCCTGGTGTCGGGAAAACCCCAGCAACCACCACCACCTCGGACACCCACGGGAAACCACCTTTTGAGTCCCGCGTTGGTCCCACCAAGTCCCTCGCAGTGCCAGGAACTGAACAAATGGCCCTTTGTGGAACTCACAACCGCCGTTGTCGTGCTCAACGCATCTTCTTCGAATCTGGATCACTGCCCCACCATCCTTTTTCCGGAAAATGCTCCAAGGTATAACGAATTCGCTGGTCCTGTCCGTTTCTTCGTTCGCCAACCACCCTCCGGTCACCTCCTTCGACATGCTCTCTGTCCGCCAGGCGACTTTCCCAAAACTCCCTCTGTGGCTGGGTTTGGCCATTTCCCTCAGCGGATTGGGAGGACCCCTCCCAGCCTTTGCCGAGTCTCCCCGCTGGATCTGGAACGATCCGGCGGCCGCCACCAAGGCGGTCCGCGGCCGGGCCTACTTCCGCCTCACCTTCGACGCCCCGGAAGTGCAGTCCGCACGGATTGAGATTGCCTGCGACAACGTTTATGCCTTGTTTGTCAACAATGAGAAGGCGGGGGCGGGGGTCGATTGGCAGCAACTCGATGCCTACGACATCACCCCCCTCCTCCGCAAAGGCCGCAATTCCCTGGCCGTCCTCACGGGCAATGGCGAACCGGGCCCCGCCGGGTTGGTCGTCCGTCTGACCTTCCGCGACACCGCCGGACAGGCCCATGAGGTCAATTCGGGCAAGGCCTGGCGGACCAGCCTCAACGAGACTCCCGGCTGGCGTGAACCCGGTTTCGACGACACAGCCTGGACTCATGCGGCCGAACTGGGGGCCCTCGGCATCGCTCCCTGGGGTCAACTCAAAGTGGTCGAGCACGGGGCGGTCCGGCAGGAATTCGTCCGCAAGCCGCGTCCCGAGGGGCCGCTGCAGTTGCTCGATGGTGACCGGGTTGTGTTCCTGGGAGACACCCTGGTGGAACGGGCCTCCCGCGATGACCTCTGGGAGGCGGTACTCACCGCCGGGTTTCCCGATCGGCACATCACCTTCCGCAACCTCGGCTGGAGTGCCGACACTCCCGGCGGCGATGCCCGTGCCGGATTTGGCACCGTCGAAGATGGATATCAGCAGCTCAAGTCGCAGGTCCAGGAATCCCGACCGACCGTGATTTTCATCTGTTATGGTTCGGCCTCCTCATTCGATGGGGAGGCGGGGTTGCCCCGGTTCGAAGCGGGTCTGCAGCGGCTGATCGACGACCTGGTGGTGACCAAGGCCGAACTCGTGCTGGTTTCTCCCCTGCGCCACGAATACCTGCCGAAACCCCTTCCCGACCCGGCCCAACACAACCGCGACCTCGAGCGTTACACCCGTCTGATCCAGCAGGTGGCGACCCAGCGCAAGCTGCCGTTCGTCGATCTGTTCGACGGGGTGATCAGCACCAGCATGGTCCAGCCCGGGCAGGCCCTGACCGACAACGGTCTGCACCTGCGGGCCCGCGGCTACAAGAAGCTGGCCCAGGTGTTCCAGGAACGCCTGGGCTGGAACGCGCCCCGTGCCGAAGCCGTTCTGACCGCCTCGGGCAAGGTCGTGAGGCAAACCGCCCTGCAAATTGAAAACCCGCGGCCGGTGGCCGCCGGAGGACTCGAGTTCGACCTGCGGCTCGACCGGTTGCCCCTCCCCGGCCCAGAGGGAGAGGCGGGTTTCCAACTGCGCGTGGACGGGCTGCCGGCGGGTGCCTGGAAGCTGGTGGCCGATGGAACCACCTGGGCGGCGGCCCCGGCGGACGAATGGCGAACGGGGGTTGGTGTGACGCAATCGGTCGAAGCGGTTCAGTTCGAGACGTTGCGGAAGGCGATTGTGGACAAGAACCAGCTCTATTTTCATCGCTGGCGTCCGCAGAACGAGACCTATCTCTTCGGCTTCCGCAAGCACGAGCAGGGAAATAACGCCCGTGAAATCCCGATGTTCGATCCCCTCGTGGAGGAGCTGGAAGCCACCATCGCCAAGCGGCGCGTTGCTCCGTCGGTCCACTACCGGCTGGTGCCGGAGTAAGGGCGCGGGCCGAAATCGCTTGCCTGCATTTCGGAACATTCGGTTTGACTTGTCCAAAGAGCACGTCAGCTGCCGATCATGTCAACCGCAGCGGGGCCTCAAGACCTCCGTCAATCACAACAGAGTTTCCGCCCTCCTCCCGAACAGAACGTCGATCCCAGCCATGTCCTGAAGGGACATTCTTCGATAGCCCGGGGTTCGCCGCGCAGCGGCGACCCTGGGTTGGGGGGGCCGGGCTCGAATCATTCCTGAAGGGGATGGCTTCCAGCGTCCCGTCGGAATGATTCGCGGGCCAAATTCGACCCGCCCAATCCATCGCGGAAACCGGGAATCAATCAGGTTTCCGCAATCCCTGCGCGAAGCGAACTCCTTCAGAGCTCAGGCACCATTGGGATGTCCCCTACCCAGGGTAGCCGCTGCGCGTCCATCCTGGGCCATGGAAGAGTTCCCCTTCAGGGAACGGACTCGGCCAGGGCCGGTGCGTGCGCGTTGGGGCCGGCGATGTCTCGACGTGGGATGAAGCTGCCATTTCCGATCCAGGGGAACCGCTGAACAACAGGAATCCATTCGGGGTTCGGGCCGCAATCGATCGCCTTCGTTTCGGAACATTCGCTGTGAGTGGGCGCAGCAGTACTGCAATAATCGACCAGGTCATTCCGTCGCGGGTGCTAAGGGGTTTCCAAGGGGGGTCTGAAACGAACGGCCCGGCTCCCGGGGCGTTCGGCAATCGTTCGCCACTTTGGCGCTGCCGCTGTGACTGGGGGCAACACCGGAACAAGGTTGTTTGACCGGGGGGCGGCAAAGCAAACGGCCCCAGGCAACATGGGTTGCCTGGGGCCGGGGTTTCGGTGGTACCTCGTCAAGGCGACTGGGGCCCCGTTCCCGGGGACCGCAGCAACCGCAACGGAGCAACATCACTTGGCGGTCGCCTGCTCCTGCGGGGGCTTGGGAGGATCGAACGTCCGCAGCGCCTGGCCGTTGGCTCCGTTCCAGACCCGCAGCACGCCATCCTGACCGGCGGCGATGACAATTGTCTCCCGCTCCGACGCGGCGGCGGCGTACATGTAGTCGGCCGCGCCCGGGAAGTTCCGCACATTGCTGCCGTTGTCGGCGGTGTGGAACCGCACGGTCTTGTCGCCGCCACAGCTCACGAAGTTGCCGCCGCGACCCATGTATTGAATGGCGGTGACCTGCTTGGCGTAGCCCGCGATGGTCCGCAGCTGCTCACCGGTCTCGACATTCCAGACCTTGATGGCGTTGTCGGCCCCGGCACTGGCGACCTGTTTCATGTCACCTCGCCACGACACCCCCAGCACGTGGTTGGTGTGACCTTCGAACGACTTCACCAGTTTCCCGGTGGCGACATCGTGAATCTTCACGAACTTGTCGGCCGCTCCGGAGAGAATCTGCTTGTCGTCACGCGAGAACTGCAGGGCGAAGACCGTGTCGCTGTGGGCGGTTTCGAGGTTTTTCACCACTGCCTGCGAGGCGACGTCCCACAAGATCAACTCGCCCGAGCGGGAGGGATCGCCGCCGCCGGTCGCCAGCAGCTTGCCATCATTGCTGAAGGCCAGGCTGGTGATGCGGTGAACCAGGGTGGAGTTGGCGAGGTCGTCGGGGGTCTCTTTCTTGGGACCCAGCACGCCTGCCAGTTTCCAGGCGGGGTTCAGATCCCAGACCTTCGCCGCCTGATCGTCGCCGCCACTCACCAGGGTGTGAATGTCGCCGAAGGCCAACGCGCGAACTGGTGAACCGTGGGCATCGAGCACTTCCAGCGCGGCTCCCGTCTCGGCATCGAAGGTCGCAATCTGCCCAGATTCAGTGCCAATCGCGGCCAGTTTGCCATCGCGCGAGAAGGCGACGCTGCGGACCGGCTTTTCTTTTTCGGTGTTCTTGGCCTTGCCGTCGGTCAAGACCGCTTCCGCCGCCTTCTGCTGGGCAGTCCGCTGTTCCAGGTCGACTTTCGACTTGGCCAGTGCATCGGTCGCTTCCTTGACCCCCTTGTCGGCCTGTTCCAGCGACTTGACCGCGGCGTTCTTTTCGTCGTCGGCCTTCTTGGCGTTGGCCTGGGCGTCTGTCGCCGCCTTATCGGCGGCCGTCTTGGCGTCCTGGGCGGTCTTCAGCGCGGCGGCGGTGTCGGCCATCTTCTTGTCGGCCGCCGCCTTGGCGTCCTGGGCCTTTTTCAGCTCTTCGTTCGCCTTGGCCAACGCCGTGTCGGCATCTGCCTTGGCCTTCTTCAGGTCTTCGTTGTTGGCGTCCTTGTTCAAGGCTTCCTGGGCCTGGGCCTGCTTCTGCACGGCCGCTTTCTGGGCGGCGTCGGAGTCAGTCAGGGCCTTGTCGGCTTTGGTCTTTTCTTCCACCGCCACCTTCGCGGCGGCGTCGGCATCGGCGAAGGCCTTGTCGGTCACCACTTTGGCGTCGGCTTTGGCCTTGGCGTCAGCCGCCATCTCGGTCGCCTTCTTCTCGGCGGCCGCCTTGGCTTCCGTCGCCTTCTTCTGCGCCTCGGTTCGTTCCCCCAGCGACTTCTCGGCTGCGGGAACAGCCGCCGTGGCGGCGTTCAGGGTGGCCTTTGCTTCGGCCTCGTCGGCTTCGAGGTGATAGACCCGCCGGGCCAGCCGTTTGTCTCCCTTCAGTTGCACCACCTGCTGGTTGTTGGCCGCGTTCCACAGGATGGCCGTGTTGTTCACTCCTCCCGAGAGAATGCGGGTCCCGGATGACGAGACCGCCAGCGAAGTCACCGCAGCCCCCTGGGCCAGCGAGGCGGCCTGGTTGCCATTCGCCAGATCCCACAGCCGCACTGTGCCATCTTCACTGCCCGAGGCGACCCGCGCTCCCTGGGGAGGCACAATCGCCACGGCGTTCACCGGACCGCCATGACCGGCCAGCTGCCGTTCGAACGCCAGCGGGGCCGAGACCACCGTCTTGTCGGCCGAGCTCGAGATGATCTGCCGGCCGGTTTCTCCAGCCGAGGCAACCGCCTCGACCGCCCCGCCATGACGGACCGCAATCTCTTCCAGCAGACCGGTCTTGGCGTCGTGCACCACCAGCTGATTGTTGGCCGTTCCCGACACCACCTTGGCGTTGTCGAGGGTGAAGGTCACACTGCGGACCGGGGCGCTGAAGCCTTCCAGCACCGGCTTGGGACCTCCCGCGCCATTGGCCGCCTGCCAGATCTTGACCTGATTGTTCTCGCCCGCCGTCGCCAGGAACTGGCCGTCGGCACTCAGGGCGAGGTCATGAATGGCCGCCCCGTGCGCCTGGGCCCACTGCTGGGCACCATCCGCGACCTGGTAGCGGCGCACATTTCCATCGGACGCGGCACTGTAGACCGCTTCCCCCCCGGGGGCGTACGCCAGGCCCGTAATCGCCTGGGTATTCCCGGCGAGGGCCTTCTCGAGGGGAGGTTCGGCCACGTCGGCCTTGAACAGGGCGATTCCCCCGTCACTGAAGCCGGCCGCGACCTGGGTTCCCGCGGCATTCCAGGCGATCGCGGTCACCGGGTTCGGAATGTCTTTGGTGATCACCACCGCCTGGCCACTCGCGAGATCCCACAGCCGGACCGATTTGTCGGCTCCCGCCGAGGCGATCTTCGCCGAGTTGGCATGAAAGGCAACCGCATTGACCGCTCCGGCGTGACCGGCGAGCTGCTTGGCGACCTTCCCGGTGGCGAGGTCGATCAGGGTGATCTTCCCATCGGCTTCGGCCAGAGCCAGGGTCTTGCGGTCGGGGCTGACCCGCACAAACGGCACTGGGGCCGCGGCAGTCGAAAGCGCGGCGGCCGCGCTGGGTGAAGTGAAGACCCTCAGCAAATTGTCGGCACACCCCGCGATGACCTTGGTGCCATCGATCGTGAGGGCGATGGCGTTGACGGCTGCGGGGGTTTCGAGGCGGCCAGCGGGGGTCCCATCGGCCAGGTTCCAGCCCCGAATCGACTTGTCGTGCGAGGCGGAGTAGAGCTTGGTGCCTTCGGGCGAGAACGCCAGGCTCGAGACCGCGGCGGTGTGACCCGCCAGGGTCTTGGCCGGGTTGGCGTCACCGGCCTTGAAGATCTTGATCGAGAAATCGGCTGCGGCGGCGGCGATCCACTGTCCATCGGGGCTGACGGCGAGGGCGGGGACGACTCCGCCACTGGCGGGCAGAGCCAACCGCTGCCAGTTGTCGGGACGGGCCCACAGTTTCACCTCGCGGAAGCTCCCCGAGGCAATCATGTTCCCCGTCGGGCTGATCGCCAGAGAGTGCACGTAGTCGCGGTGTGAGGCTCCGGGCTCATACATCGGCTTGCCGTTGTATTGAATGGCGGCCAACGCGGGATCACCCAGGTCCGCCAGCGTCTCGCCGGTGGGGACGTGGTACAGCACCACCTTGTTTCCCCGTCCGGCGACGGCGTATTGCCCATCATGGCTGAGGGCCACCGAGTAGATCGGGTGGACTCCCTTGGGGAGGGGCTGCCAGTTGATGGCGCTCCCTCCGGTTCCGGCCCCGGCGTTGGCCCCTTCGAGAATCCACTGCCTGATCAACCCCAGTTCTTCAGGGGTGACAGCCGCCGCCTCGACCTTGTTGGGCAGAGGGGGCATGGCCGGCCCGGTCCCTCGGGACGACATCGTATACAGCAGACTCTTGGTGGGATCCTTGGCCACCACCGAGGGGCCGCGTTTGCCCCCCTTCAGAATGGCCTTCACATCCTCCAGCACCAGCCCGTTCTCGTTGATCGCCACGTTGTGGCAGGCGAGACACTTCGCGTCGAGGATGGGGTAGATGTCCTTTTCGAAGTCGATCGGGCGGTTCAGCTTCGGTTCGACCGGCTGAATGGCCTTCGACTCGGTGGTTTCCTGGGCCAAGGTCCACCCTGGCGAAAGGCTGGCAATTCCCAGCAGGAAGACACCGATCCAAGTCTGGCGACGCATGACGGGAGACTCCGTGATCAGGAGAGGGAGGATTCGGGGGGAGGGGGAGGAATGAGGCCCGCGAGACTACTGCTGCACGTTGAGGGCGATCGGCTGATCGATGGCACTCGCACCATCGAACTCCATCGAGGCTCTGACCACGAGGTTGGGCAATTGCCCCATTGTGGCGTCGCCAGCCGCCTGGATGACCAGGGTGCCCTCGGTCTTGTCGGCCGGAATGACAACCGCAGGGGCCGCGAGACCCGCAACATTCGGGGGGAGGGGGAGCGACAGGGTCACCGGACCGGTAAAGCCGTTGGCCCGCGTCAGAGTCACTTTCGCCTCGACCGTGGCCCCCCGCTTGAGAGCCCCGCCGTTGGCCACCGCCACCGCCAGGGTTCCCGGCGACGGCCGAACCGTCACCTGAATTCCCGCCGCGGGGGGGAAGATGTTGGGGGTCGTGGGCTTGGCGGCGTTGGCTGTGTCGGTCGCCTTTTTGTCGGCGGCGGCCTTGACGGCGACGGCGGCTTTCGACGCGGCGTCGGTCTCGGCGGCCAGCTTGTCGGCGGCGGCCTTCTCTTCAGCGGCTTTTTTGGCCGCGGTGTCGGTGTCGACCGCCGCTTTGTCGGCGACCACCTTGCCGTCGGCCGCCTTCTTCGCCGCTTCGGCGGTATCGGCCGCCTTCTTGTCGGCAGCCACCTTCGCTTCCTGGGCTTTCTTGAGGACCTCGGCCGCCTTGGCGACATTCGCGTCGGCATCCGCCTTGGCCTTCTTCAGGCCGTCATTGTTCGCGTCTTTGTTCAACGCCTCGGCCGCCTTGGCCTGGGCGTCGAGAGCCGCCTTGTGGGCCGCCTCGGCGTCCCCCACGGCCTTGTCGGCCACCACCTTCTCGTCCGCAGCCGTCTTGGCTGCCGCGGCGGTGTCGACCGCCAGCTTGTCGGCGACCACTTTGGCATCGGCCGCCTTCTTGGCTTCGGCCGTGGTATCGGTCGCCTTCTTGTCAGCCGCGACCTTGCCATCAGCCGCTTTCTTGGCCAGTTCGGCCTTCTCGACGGCGGCCTTGTCGGCCGCTTCCTTCTCCATGGCCGCCGCGGCCGCCGCCTCAGGGTTGCGGCTGTAGCTCACTTGGGCCGTCCCCTGTAGGAAGAACGTCGTGCTGCCGACCGCCACGTTGTTGGGGAGGTAGATGCGATAGACACCGGCCGCCTCACCCTTGGGGATTGGCTTGTTTTCGACCTGGGCGTTCGCCAACGGGGCGACGAAGTTGAGGGTCACGGGGTTGTCGAACCCGGCCCGCTTCACCACCGAGATGGGAATCAGAATCTGGCTGCCAGCGTTCACGCTGAACTTGACGGCGTCGGTGTTGATCTGGAACGGGGCCACTTCCTTCAGCACCGCCAGCGCCACCTGGTGGGCGACCCGCGACTCGGCGGCCTGCTGCGCACCGGGGTTGCCGTTCCAGACAATCGTGCCGCCGCGGGCTTCGCGGGCCACTTCCGGAGCCTGGTCACGCTGTTGACGGGCCGTCTGCACCGTGGCATTCGAATCGGCAATCTTCTTCTCACCGGCGGTCCGGTTGTCGGTGGCCGCTTTGAGCGCCTCGGTCGCTTTCGCCACCGCCGCGTCGGCATCGGCCTTCGCCTTTTTCAGACCTTCGTTGTTGGCATCTTTGTCGAGCGCTTCCTGGGCCTTGGCTGCCGCCTCGGTCAGCGGCTTCAGGGCCGCCTCGGCATCGGTCACCGCCTTGGCCAGGGCCGGCAAGGCCTGCACCGCCGCCAAGCGGGCCGCCTCGGCATCGGCGACCGCTTTCAACTGGGAGGCATTCGCCACCCGCGCCCGGCCGACAATCTTGATCGGACCGGCGAAATCGGCCGCATTCTCAGCCGATTTCAATACCAGCATCGCCGAGTTCACTCCGGGGCCCAAGATGGCCCCGGCGGTGGTCACTCCCGCCGGCAACCCCTCGGCCGTCACTACGATG
Organism: uncultured Planctomycetaceae bacterium; assembly: GCA_903861195.1. Classification (GTDB taxonomy): domain Bacteria; phylum Planctomycetota; class Planctomycetia; order Planctomycetales; family Planctomycetaceae; genus UBA10511. The sequence continues at coordinate 20,866 of CAIOTJ010000204.1, forward strand.
TCTCCCGCAAAGCCATCCCGGCGGTGCGCCATCACCATCAGGTGGGCCGCGTCCCCCTTCCGCAGCGAGACTTCCCAGGTCGAGGGTTGGGTGTTGGGGTCGGGATTCGGAAAGACCGGCATCGCGACCAGGCGGAAGTCGGGGGTTTCACGCCGGACCGCCAGCCGATACACCATCCCCGCGTCGCCGCGGTTCTCGAAGTATCGGTCCCGCACCGTCAGCCGGTAGGTCCCGTCGGCCGGGACCGCGAAGCGGAACACCGGGTCATCGGTCGCGGTGTTGAACAGCGTCCCTCCCAGGTTCAATGGGTTGTCTTCTCCCACCGTGACCCGCGTGAGAGTCTCCATCCCCTTGTCGTCCACTTTCACCGAGTCGAGGGCGAAGGTCGGATCGGAGGGATTGCCGTTCCGCTGCCCGAACACCTCGATCGTGAAGACCTCGCCCGCCTTGGCTTCAAACTGGAACAGGTCGGTGTCGCGCCGGTTCTGGAACTGCCCCGTCAGTTCGACGGGGACCGCGATCTTCTGCACCTGGGCCACCGGATCGTTCGGCTCCACTTCGAGCACGGTCGTGGGGGCTGAGGAATAGAAGATCTCGACCGGCGTCGCCGAGCCGTTGGCTCCGCGATAGATGTAGCTGAACGCGTCGACTCCCGACGCTTCGGGCCGCACGCTGGCCGCCGAGTTGAGCTGCGTGGGGTCTCCGGGCAGACCGATGCCCGCCTTGATCATCTCCAGCGGACGGCCGTCGGCCCCCTTCAGCGGGGCGGGTTGTCCGCCGGGCAGGTTGGAACCGTAGAGTGTGTATTCCGCGGTCGTTCCGGCCACACCCGAAGCGGGCAACACAAACTCCACCCGGGGGCCGTCGTGAATCTTCAGCTGGTAGCCATACTCGGCACTTCCCGCGAAGACCCGGTCGTACACTCGCAGCAGATAATCCCCAGCGGCGGGAGCGGTGAAATCCACCACCAGGTCCGAACGGCCCACCTGGGCACGCCGCAGCAACCGGCGGTTTCCGCTGTACAACTCCACCACCGGTTCCATCCGTGAGTCGACCCGTCCCGCCCGGGCTTCCACCAGGATCCGCTTCCCGGCGGGCAGCGTCAGCTTGTACCAGTCGACATCCGAGGCGGCGTCCGACCGGGCGAAAATCACCGTGTTCAGTTCGGTCGCCGAGGCTTTGTCAGGCGTGTTGTTCGGCTCGGTCTCAGCCGTCGCCTTGCGGTCGACCACTGTGAATGTCCGCGGGTTGCTCAGGCCAAATAGCCCCTTCACCCGCAGGTCGTACACCCCAGGAGGAACATCTCCCGCGATGGTAATCACAAACGCGTTGGCAATGGGCTGGGGCTTCCCGTCGATCATCTGGGTCTTGGAGGCCGCGGTGATTCCCGGGTGATTGAACACCAGCCCCGTCGCTTCGTCGAGGTCGGTCCCTGCCACGGTCACTTCCATGGGCTGACCGGCCTGCCCGCCGGCGGGATGCAGCGAAGAGAGCCGCGCCTGAGGCAATTGCGCCAGACTGGGGTGGGGAGCCACCGCCCCGGCGGCCAACAGCGAGAGGGTGGCCAGAGGCACAGCCCAAGGCCGCCCCCGTCGCGAGTCACTGGCCAACGCCAAGTCCTGAGAACCGGGGAACTGCATGGCACGTCCTTCCTGCAAGGTTGCGGGGGGGAGAAAGCTCAGTCGTGTTGCCCACGGCTGGGCTGCCAAGGCCGACAGCGTCGGCTTGTCGAATGAGGTGGGAAAGTGAGGAGTCGGTCCATCGACTTCGCCGGGGTTCCCCAAGAGTGCCTCGCGAGAGGTCTCCCAGGCGGGGCGAAGTGTCTCAATCTGGTGGGGGGATGCGGGTTACACACACATCACTGTTTGTCGATTCTAATCCGACGGGGGGGCGGTGGCAAAGGTTCCGGGGGGGGAGGGGCAGGGGAGCAGCACCGCGGCGGTGGGGGGGGGGGGGGGGGGGGGGGGGGGGGGGGGGGGGGGGGGGGGGGGGGGGGGGGGGGGGGGGGGGGGGGGGGGGGGGGGGGGGGGGGGGGGGGGGGGGGGGGGGGGGGGGGGGGGGGGGG
>CAIOTJ010000205.1 GCA_903861195.1 uncultured Planctomycetaceae bacterium
GCGGCGGACGCTCTTGGTCGCGTTGCTGCTGGCGATCCCGCTATGGGTTTTCTCCCGGCCGGTGAACCCGCCCGAAAGCCGTTTCCATCCCTCCGCTTTGGCAGAATGGAACACCACTCTTCCACCAGGAACCCCCGTCCTGAGAACCGGACAGTCGATCGACGAAGCGGAACGGGTCCTCGGTTGCCCACCCGGGAAGTACGGCAACCCCGAGTATGTCACATTTGCTCAAAATCGCTTGCCGCATCCGATGGATCACCGGCCCCTGGAGCAGGACTTGGTCGGCACGACACACCGGGTCTGGGAGGATGACACGGTGATCATCGACTGCACGTTCGACGAGGAAGAGCGGTTGTTGAGATGGGACTCCACCTCGAAGTTGATTGTCTTCCGGCGCAACCTGTATGTCATTCAGGTCTGCCGATGGCTTGGCCTCGAATGACAGAACTGGCCGCAGCCCTCAACGGTCGATTTGGCCCTGGCACGAGGGGGGAAACAGGTCCCCGAAAACCTCCCTGCCCGCACACATCGCTGTTGCCGAACCGCCGTGCAGAGCCTGGGCCCTCCGGCCCCGAGACCAGAAATCGCTCTGGGCAATCACACCTCAACCTGGAACAGCGTCCCCTCGTCGAGGCACTGACAGAGGAAACCGTAAAGCTCCTCCACGGCATCCGCACTCGGCTCGGTTTTTTCGAACAGCCCCCGGGCGATTCTGCGGGAGAGTGGTCCCTCATTCACAATGACCTCCAGAGTCTCCAGATGCGCCGAGTCGATCCGCCCCGCGGCCGCCGCCCGATCCAGCAGAATCCGCCACAAATCCTGCAGCGTGCACTCTTCCCGGTCGACACCGAACACTTTCAGATAGTCATCATTCCAGACCAGGGTGCGCTCGGCATTGCGCAGCGATTCGAGGAAGACACTGGCGAGGGGTTCAACCTCGACCGCCTGCTGCGCGTTCCACGAGACATGCCGTTCTTCGACCAGTTCCCGCAGGACCGCCACCACTGCCGCACAAATCGCCACGTCAGCCGCCGGACACTCCTGAACATCCATGACTCGAATCTCGATCGCCCCGCGTTCGAATCGGGCGATCGCGCCGCGGGCGTTCAACCATTCGTGCCGGAGGATTTGATCGGGATCATGCTCGGCGATCGCAGCATAGAGCCGTTCGAGGATCTGGTCCCGATAGTCGGCCGGAGTGAAGACCGCTTCGGGGATGACACGTCCTGCCACCAGGGGCACCGCCCGGGAATTGGTCCGGTAGTATTCCAGACGGTTGTCCATCAGGCCCGTCAGTCGTCCCTCGACCATGGGAGAACTCGCGGTCAGGGCGGGCAGCAGCGGCAGGACCAGTCGAATCGCGGCATGGAGCCGGCCAAACTCCTCATCCGAGGCGAAGGGAAGATTCAAATGCACGCTTTGAAGATTCGACCAACCATGCCCCTGGCAGCTGAAAATCCGGTCAAACGCGCTGTAGACGGCGTTGTACTCATGGGGCCAGAGTACGGTCTCTTCCAGTGGATCCATCCAGGGATGCATCGCGGTTGGCATAAGCCGCGCATTGTGCTGCGCCAGCCGCCGGTTGATCTCTCGCACCTCGGCTTGAAGCTGGCTTTCCAGTCCCACCAGGGTGGGCACCGGCTGGGACACCTTCAACTCAATCACATGGGCTACGAGTTCATTCGACCAGTCGACGGCGCCCCGTTCGACCTCCCCCGTGACAATGCCGTCGGCGCTGCACAAGACCGTATCTGCGGCGGGGAGAATATCGAGCGATTCGGCATCGACCACCATGTATTCGAGCTCGACGCCGAATGCCGAGAACAGACTCCGCCGACTCTCCATGAAACCACACCCTCCTGAGGATGACCGGGAACCCAGCAATGGTCCGGGATTGTTGCAAACGGCGAAAGTTTGTTGAATACGGATCTGACGACGGATCTTGACCTACCCCACCCCGCGAATGGACAGCGACAACACTTCCCGGCGACCGGCTGAGCCGACCCAATTCTCCGCGAACGGAGGGGGGAGCTTCGAGAGCCCACCCTGGACCGGTCAGCCGACTGGTTCCGGGGTGTCCGCCCCACAGACGCCAGATCCGGGCCGATCCTGGACTCCCGTCGGAGAGCCGTACATTCTTGCATTGGAGCCACGCCGGCCTCAGCAGGCACCAGGCATTACCCCACCGACTCCGCCGGCATCTCCCAACACTCCCAGGCCGCATACACCCGCGTTGTTGCGTCCTGTAGTTGAGCTGGGAGTGGCGTTGTTGATCCTGGTGCTGCTGTTCCGCTCTTTCCTTGCGGGGGGCTATATGATCGAGACTGGGTCGATGGCTCCCTGTCTGTTGGGCTACCACCGGCAGGCCGTTTGTCCCGCCTGTCAGCACTCATTCCCGATTGATGGGACCCAGGGAGCGGGGAACGCCACTTGCCCCAACTGCGGCACGGGGGAGATTGCAACCGAGGATTTGCTGCTGAATGACGGAGACCATCTGCTGGTTTCGCGTCCGAGCTATGACTTTCAGCCCCCTCGCCGGTGGGAGGTGATTGTGTTTGGCAACCCCGCCAAACCGAGACAGGCTTACGTCAAACGGTTGGTGGGTTTGCCGGGAGAGACCGTCCACATCTGGAAGGGGGATCTGCTGGTCGATGGCGAAATCCAGACCAAATTGTTCGACACGCAGCGCAGCATGAGGGTGCTGGTCCATGACCAGAACAGCCTCCCGGACGAAGGTGATGAAGGGTGGCTCCCCCGCTGGGTGATCGAGACCCCGCGGTCGGGCTGGGCCTGGAGGGGACGATCATTTGTCTTCGCCCCCAAAGTCCAGCCCACTTCCAGCCCGGAAGAAATCGAGCCCCCACTGGAATGGGTCTCGTACCGCCACTGGATCCGGGAAGGAGGAAGTCACCAGACCAGTGTCACCCTCGTCGACTGGCCCGCCCCACTCCCCCCGAGTGCTCTGTTCGAAACCAACCTGCGGTATCAGTCAGAAAACCGTGTCTTGATCGCCCAAGGGGCGTTGTCTCCCGAATTGCGTGAGCGTCTGTCGCGCGAGGCGGGCAGTGTCCACTTCCGTCACTCGCTGGACTCGCTGTTTGAAGCCTCCCACGTCTCTCCCATCCGGGATGTTTGTGGTTACAACCATCCACTGGACCGTCAGGAAGTCTACGAGGTGCGAGACCTCATGATTTCCGCCTGGGTGACCCTGCGGGGAGAGTCGGGGGTTTTCGCCATGTCCTTGACCGACGGAGTGCTGGAGATTCGTTGTGAATTCGACACGGCCCGTCAAGAAGTTCGGATGATCGACGAATCGAGTGGCAGAGTGGTGCAGTCGGCCCCGCTTCCGGACCAATTGGCGTCGGGAGCGGAGGTTGATTTTTCGCTCTGGGATCGACAGGCCCTGCTGGCGATCGACGGGAGAGTCCTGTTTCCGCCCCACGTGGATCCGCGACCAGCAGAGGCCGGCCGCACCCCCTGGCACCCAGCACGCCTGGGGGCCCGTCGCCTGAGGGCCCAGGTACAGAACCTGCGCTTGTACCGGGATGTTTACTACACCGAGAACGTGGGTGAACGGGGAGTGACCCGGCCATTGACTTTGGGACCTGACGAGTTTTTTGTCTTGGGCGACAACAGTTCCGTATCGCGAGACAGCCGGTGTTGGACCGACGGGTTGGTGCTGCACCGCGACCTGCTGTTGGGCAAGCCACTGGTGGTGCACCTGCCATCCCGGCGGCAAAGGATCCAGCTGGGAGGATGGCAGACCGAGATCCGCATTCCCGATCCCTCCCGCATCCGCTACATTCACTGAACATCCAGAGACTTCTCACACCGCTGCAGCGCCCCCATGCCCGCCAAACCCACTCGCACACCAATCTCCGGTGGGACAGCAGTCCCCTCGCCAGGCCTCGGTGCTGCTTCTCCCGGGCCGAATCCCCCCGGGCCGCGTCCCCAGGGGCCGAATCCCCAGGGGCCGAATCCTTCTGGGCCCGTTCCCTCAGGGGCTGTTTCCGTCCCTGCAGTGCGCGAGGAAAACTGGCGGGAAACGGCCGAATCGGTGGTGATTGCGTTCATTCTGGCCTTTTTGTTCCGCACCTTCGAGGCCGAGGCATTTGTGATCCCGACTGGATCGATGGCTCCCACGCTCTATGGTGCTCATCGGGACATCACCTGTGAACAATGCGGGCACCGATTCGCCGTCGGTGCCAGCACTCCCCCCGCCCACGACTCGGAACTGCGCAACGGCTGGATCGATCATGATCGTCGCATGCATTCCGCCGTCTGCCCAAACGCCGCCTGTCAATTCGCGAACAATGTTCTGGACCGCGAGATCTTCGCCGGCGACCGGATTCTGGTCAACAAATTCCCCTACGATCATCGCGAACCAAGCCGGTGGGATGTCGTGGTCTTTAAATGTCCGGAGACGGCCAAGACCAATTACATCAAGCGGTTGGTGGGACTTCCCGGAGAGGAAATCCAGATTCGTCGTGGGGATGTCTGGTATCGACGTCTCGATACCGATTCCCCTTGGCAAATCGCGCGCAAGCCGATCGAAAAGCAAAACCAGATCCAGATTCTGGTGCACGATAACGATCACCCGGCCCGGGCCCTGCTGCAGAGGGGCTGGCCGGAAAGCTGGGGTGGTCTGCCCGGGACTCAGTGGGAGGGGGACGCCATCCGGCGTTCGTTCCGAATTGATCCAACGGGGGAGGGACGGCAGCGACTGCAATGGCTGCGATACTCGCACTATCTTCCCCGGCCGCAAGACTGGATGGCTTCCGACGGCGGTCCGTTGCCCCAACAACCCCAGCCCCAACTGATCCACGATGTCTATGGCTACAACATGCGGATCACCAGTGATCAAGCCGAGGCATCGCAGCGCCGACGCGAACCGTTGTCGTTGGGCTTCCGCGAGCTGGCATCGAATTGGGTCAGTGATCTCAGTCTGAGTTGTGAGTTGCATCCGGAGGGAGATGAGGGGGAGATTCTGCTGGAGATTGTGGAAGGACAGCGGCGGTACCGCTGCCGATTTAACCTGGGAACGGGGCGGGGTCAGCTCGAACATCCCTCGGAGATGTCACCCACCGGAGATGAGAGCGACCTGGTCCTGGTGGGGGCTCCCTTCGAAAGTGGTTTGTCGGTGGGCCGCCCCCATTCCGTGCAATTCACCAACTTCGACAATCGCCTGGTGGTGCTGGTGGATGGCAGTGTGAAACAGAGCGTGGACCTCGACTTGACCCCGGAGGCTCCGCATCCTGCTCTGTCCCCCGACGATCTGCGGGACGGCCTGCTGGACCGGAGTCCCGTGGGAATCGGTTCCCAGGGAGCGGCCCTGAGAGTTGCGCAACTCAGGATCCATCGCGACATTTATTACACAGAAGACAACGCCCAGGGGCGCGCCGACCCCCTGTTCCGCCTGGTTGATTCAGAGGACAATAGCCGGGATGAGTTCCTGATGCTCGGAGACAACAGTCCCCGCAGTCACGACAGTCGGCTGTGGAGAGATTCGCATGCCGTCCCCCGGCAGCTGCTGATTGGCAAGGCGTTCTGCATTTACTGGCCACATGCCATGCCATTCCTGAATGGCGGACGTGGGTTCCCGGTGTCGTCCTATCGGGAACAGGGAGACGCCAAAGCCGCCACCATTCCCCGGTTCAGCCTGCCATTCCTTCCCCAGCTCGGCCGCATGAAGCGGATCTGGTGAAGTGCGGTGGGCCGGATCCGCGTTCCCGGCCCCTGATCTCTGGTCGACACCCGTGTTTCAAGGAGGAAACCACCATGCCCCCCCGACTCCAGTGCATCGGCCTCAAGAAAGTCTACAACGGCCGTACCGTTGTGAATGACGTGAGTTTTGAGGTTGAGCCCGGCGAGATCGTGGGGCTGTTGGGGCCGAATGGCGCGGGCAAAACCACTTCATTCCGAATGACCTGCGGCATCGTTGAACCGACGGCAGGGACGGTGTTACTGGACGGGGTGGAGGTCACGACATGGCCCATGTATCGCCGTGCCCGGCAGGGGATGGGTTATCTGGCACAGGAATCCAGTGTGTTCACCCGACTGACCGTCGAGCAGAACATTCTGGCGATTCTGGAGCTGCTGCATGTGGGTCGCGCCGATCGCAGAAAGATCACCGCCGGGCTGTTGGAACAATTTGGCCTCACGAAACTGACTCATTCGATGGCGTCTGTGCTGTCTGGAGGCGAGCGGCGCCGACTCGAGATCGCCCGGTGCCTCGCCAGCAACCCCGCCCTGATCCTGCTGGATGAGCCTTTCACAGGAATTGATCCGGTGACGATCCAGGGAATCCAGGGGATCATCCGACAACTGCGCGACAGTGGAATCGCGATCCTGTTGACCGACCACCGGGAAATGGAAACGCTCACGATCACCGACCGCAACTACATCATTTGCGAGGGCCGGGTGTTGGTCTCCGGGGATTCAGAAACGGTACTTGCCAACCCCGAGGCTCAGGCGAAATACTTCGGCAAGCGCTCGTATCACGATAGTGGGATGTTTCATCCCGCCGCTCGGGGCCCTCATGCCAGCCCGCCAGCCACCCCACACAACTCTATGTCCGACATAAGGTTAAGATAATCTCCCAACGTTGGGTGTAACCCCAACCGACCAGCGGAGTGGGATCTTGCTTGGGAATTCCTAGCATGTCCCGCTCTATCGGTCGGTCAGGGAAATGCAGACCGGGGGATTGACCCTTGCGAGAATCGGGGCGTAGAATTCATCGGTTTGCGTAAGACGAAGAGGCTTCAACGCTTGCGACCACACATCCGGGTGATTGGCAACTCCAGATCGATTGCCGGAAGGACTGCAGACCTCCCTGCTCTTCTCAGTCATTTCGTTCCTCAGATCGCGATTCATCTCGACAGGTCCATCTTGCCCAGGGCAAGACGGACCCGAAACTCCGCAAAAACAGAGAGTCTTTGAGAGGACAGCACCGATGTTGGTTCTATCGCGCAAGAAAAACGAAAGCATCGTTATTGATGGGAAGATCGTGGTGACGGTCGTGGAAATCAAGGGCGACAAGGTTCGCTTGGGTATTGCCGCTCCTCCCGAGGTCCCAGTCCATCGGAGTGAGGTGTTCGAGGCCATTCGTCAGGAGCAATCGGCCGCCCCCCCGGTTTCCAGCGAGCCCCCTCAGCCGTTTTGATCGTCCCTTCGATCGCGGTTCGACAGACCATGATCGAACAAACGGGCGGATCCGGACCCCGTTGCTATCCGATTGGGCGACCAGCGCCGCCCTTTCTGGTTTCGATCCGACGGCCAATCCGATTTCCAATGACGCCTGAAACATATCACGGGGAATCTGTATTCTTCAGGCGTTTTCCGATTCTCCCCGGTTGGAGAAGTGCGGAGAGAAGGCGCAGCCACAACCATCGGCGACCCGTATCCCCTGCTGAATTCGGGAAAGCATCTCCCGGCGTTCTCATCGGAGAGCGGGGGCGCTATACTTCGGGACTCTGCTCACTCGCGATGGACGCGCGGTGAGGGGCAGCCCCGGCCGTGATCAACGTCCGGTAAACGACCAGGATTTTCGGACCGGCTCATCGATGACGTTGGCGCAAGTCTACGAAGGACAATTTCGGGGCGATATTCGTCTCCGTGGTCATGACTTCTTCAAGACCGATCGGGTCTCACTCACGAGAGTTGAACCCGATCAGATTCACGCCGTCGTGCAGGACGGCGGAGAGTTCCAGACGCATTTGCAACGACAGGGGGGCGAACTCAAGTTCAGCTGCAGTTGCTGGCCCCCTGCCCGCCCCAATCCGGCCTGTAAACACCTGTGGGCCACAATCCTGAAGGTTGATGCCGCAGGACTGGTGGCCGGAGCCGTCAAGTCGGGGGCGATTCCCCCGTTCTCGGTCGAACCAATCAGCGCTCGGCCAGTGGAGGATTACTGGGATGCCGAAACGGGTCGGGATGTTTTCATTCCCGTACCAAGCACGCCCCGTGTGGCAGTCGATCCCGTGGCGTTTCAGCCTCTCAAGCCGTGGCAGCAAAAACTGCAGAATCTGAGTGAAAGACTGCACTCTTCATTGAGCGCCGGCGACAGTGCGGCCCGCGAACGGGAGATCTTCTACGAGATTGATGAAGCCGCGAGTCGCGAGCGTCGTCAATTGGTGCTGCAGGTGGTTCAGCGTCAACGCCGCTCAAATGGTCAGTGGGGAAAACTCAAGCCTCTTAAACTGCGAGCTGACCGGCTGGAAGAGATTGAGGACGAGCAGGACCGCAGGATTGTCTCACAGCTGGTCGGGGTGACTCCCGACCGCGTGCAATGGCAGGCCCTGCCCACCGAGACCGGGGCGATCCAACGGTTCTATCTCGCCCCCGATCTGGCCCTGCAGGTGGTGCCGGCGCTCTGCCAGACCTCACGACTGCAGTTTGTCGATCGGCACGGGGATCGGCGATCTCCTCTGGAATGGGACAGCCAGACTCCCTGGGAACTGGGGGTGGATGTTGTTCCCGATGACAGTGATACCCATTGGCAGGTGGTAGGCCGACTGCATCGCGATGGACAGGCTCGACCTCTGGTCGACGCCCGACTGCTGATCCCGGGAGGGCTTGTTTTCTTCGAAGACTCGGTGGCAGCGTTCCGGGATTTCGGCACATTTGGGTGGACCGAGGTACTGCGCGGCGACCGTCCCCTGACTGTTCCTCACGAAGATGGCGAGGCCCTGGTCGATCGGCTGCTCGACATGCCGCAACTCCCGCGGCTCACACTCCCGACCGAACTGCGACTGAATGAGGTTGTCGTGGAACCTCGGCCGCACTTGACCCTGTTTACCCCCCGGGGGGTGCGCTGGCAGCATGAACGCCTGACTGGAGAGGTGGAATTCGAATACGACGGTGCCCGGGTGCGTGGGTCCAGTCCCCAGGGGGCCATCGTGCAGCGTGAGCAGGGACGCTGCCTTGGCCGCGACCGAGGGCGCGAGGAGGTTTTCTGGAGGGCTTTGGAGGGATTCGGTGCGCGGCGGCTCCAGCACAGCTTTCCCGGGCGCAACGACGTCGAAATTCCGGCACGGTCGCTGGCCTCCGTAGTTCGTGGACTGATCAAAGAGGGCTGGCAGATCCACGCCGATGGACGTCAGGTCCACCAACCAGGTCCTTTGAGTTTCGAGATTAAGACCGGAATCGACTGGTTCGAACTCTCTGCCAGCGTGGCTTTCGAGGGACGCCACGTGTCATTTCCCGAACTTTTGTCGGCCCTGGCACGAGGAGATTGCACAGTCCGTCTCGACGATGGTTCTCTGGGTGTGATTCCGGAAGAATGGATGAAGCAGTTCGGCCTGCTGGCCAGCCTGGGGATTTCCGACGGTGAGACCGTACGGTTTTCGAAATCGCAGGTGGGGCTGTTGGATGCACTTTTGGCTGCCGAGAGATCGGTCTCTTTCGATGAGCAATTCGACCAGTTAAGAACCCGGGTGGCGCAATTTTCGGGGATCGAGCCGGGAGATCCTCCCCAGGGGTTTGATGGGGAACTACGCCCCTACCAGGCGGCGGGTGTGTCATGGCTGCGATTTCTCGATGAGTTCGGTTTCGGCGGCTGCCTGGCTGACGACATGGGCCTTGGGAAAACCATCCAGTTACTGGCCTTTCTTGAAGATCGGCGTCAGCGGGGGATCGCAACGGGTCCCACCCTGGTCGTCGTACCCCGCTCCCTGATCTTCAACTGGCACCAGGAGGCAACCCGGTTCACCCCGGGGCTGAATGTGCTCGAATACACCGGAATCCAGCGGGGCCAGCTGCGCCGCAAGCTGGCCCGCGCCGACCTGATCCTGACAACCTATGGCACCATCCGGCGGGACATACTGCAGCTCAAAGAGGTCGCATTCGACTACGTCGTTCTTGACGAGGCGCAGGCGATCAAGAATCCTGCCTCGCAGGTCGCCAAGGCCACCCGGCTGATTCAGGGCCGTCACCGCATCGCCCTCTCGGGAACCCCCATCGAGAACCATCTCCGCGACCTATGGTCGATCTTCGAGTTTCTCAATCCCGGAATGCTTGGGCGGGCGTCGGTCTTCAAGCTGCACACCACAGATTCCAACGATGAGGAATCCCGGAAGCTGCTCTCGCACGCTCTGCGGCCTTTCATTTTGCGGCGGACGAAGCGGGAGGTAGCCAAAGAGCTCCCCGAGAAGCTCGAACAAACCATTTACTGTCACATGCCAAAGCAACAGCTGCAGCTCTACCAGGAACTGCGCGACCATTACCGGGAGAGTCTCCTGGGACGGGTCCGCACCCAAGGCCTGGGCAAGTCAAAGATCCATGTGCTCGAGGCACTGCTGCGGCTGCGGCAGGCGGCCTGTCATCCAGCCTTGCTGGACGACAAGCATGCGGAGGAGCCGACCGCCAAGCTCGAGGCTCTCGGCCTGCACCTCGCCGATCTGTTGGCCGAGGGGCACAAGGCACTGGTCTTCTCGCAATTTACCAGCTTCCTGGCGATCGTCCAAAAGTTCCTCGAAGAGCGGGGAATGACGTACGAGTACCTCGATGGACAGACCCGCAACCGCCGCGAACGGATTGAAAGGTTCCAGAACGATCCGTCGTGCGGCATCTTCCTGATCAGCCTCAAGGCGGGGGGCCTGGGGCTCAATCTAACTTCCGCCGACTATGTCTTTCTGCTCGATCCTTGGTGGAATCCGGCGGTTGAGATGCAGGCGATCGACCGCGCCCACCGGATTGGTCAGACACGCACTGTCTTTGCATACCGTCTGATTTGCAAGGATACCGTGGAGGAGAAGATTGCCGAATTGCAGACGCGGAAGAAAGAGCTTGCCGACGCGATTCTGCAGGCCGACAACAACCTGCTCTCCGACCTGACCGCCGACGACCTCGAATTGTTGCTCTCCTGATCGCCGCATTACGGAGGACCCGCGGAGTTTTCAGCCATGGTTCAATTGAGTGTCAACGTCAACAAGGTGGCCACCCTGCGGAATTCCCGCGGCGCAGATCAACCCAATCTGTGCGAGGCAGTACGGGTGTGTGTCGAAGCGGGAGCCCCAAGCATTACGGTCCACCCCCGGGCCGATGAACGTCACATCACCCGCCGCGATGTGCGGAACATCTCGGCCCACTTGCACTCGCTCAATCCAGCAGTCGAATTCAACATCGAGGGAGATCCACGCCCCGATTTTCTCGATCTCGTTGAGGAGGTCCATCCGACCCAATGTACTCTGGTCCCGGTCATTCCCGGCGAGATCACCAGCCAGGCAGGTTGGACACGCGCCAAGACGCCACCCGAATTCAACCGGATCGTCTCCCGCTTGCGGGCCGCTGGAATTCGCGTGAGCCTGTTTGTTGATCCCGAGCCGGCGGCGATTGATTGGGCGGCAGACCTCGGGGCCGATCGGGTTGAGCTCTACACCGAACCATTCGCGCGGGCCTTCGAACAAGGGCGCCGGCCTGCCGAACTCTCTTTTGAGCGGTATGCCCGCGCCGCCCTCCGCGCCCATGATCGCGGTCTCGGAGTGAATGCCGGACACGATCTGGACCTGCACAATCTTCCGCTGTTTGCCACCCTGCCCCATTTGGCCGAGGTCTCCATTGGGCACGCCCTGATCAGCCGGGCCCTGTTCGTGGGATTGGAGCGTGTCGTCGCGGAATACCTGGCAATCTGCGAATTCCGGTCGCCGGTGGGCTGAGCCCCCTTCAGGCTGGAGGTGGACTATCGCGCCGGCGGATCCCACCACCAGTTGTCTGTAATTCCAAGTTCCTTGGGAAGTTGGGGGATCGAAAATTGCGTCGTCTCTTCGCGAGCCGCCTTCAGCACCGCGGGGAGATCGACCTGCACGCCGCCGGCCACCTGCACCACGATCTGCCGCTGGTTGTACACCCGGTGCGCCACCACGGATTCGACCTCCTTGGGAACGGGCAGAACCTCAAGTGGATAAACTCCCGGTCGCCGCAGCAGCCCACCGTCCCACTGGCACCGCCTCCACCAGTCCTCGGTTTGCATCACAGTCGTCGCCAATGCCATATCAAAGACATTCCGCAGATCGCCGAAGACCACGTCGCGTTTGGCCAGTTCGTCGAAATGGCGGGTCAGGTTCTCCGCAAACTCCTGATTGATGGGCTCGGCCACCCCAGTGGGAATTCTCTGACCGCGAGCCGCGATGAACTGGTTCTCGGACTGGGCGAGCACCGCGGGTCCCCGCCATTGGAAGACCGTGCGGTCCGGATTGCGGATGATCTGTCGGTCACCCATGGTGAGCCACCATCGCAGTGCCTCCAAAGGAGGCCCCCCATCGAGACGTGCCCGTCTCAGCAACGCGAAATAGTCGGGGATTTTGGCACCTCCATCCACCTGTCCAACTCCGATCAACTTCATCCGATAGTCGGCGGCCACCAACACCTGGGCGACACGACTATCCGGAGGGATTCCTTGAATCACCACATCCTGGCGTCCCAGTCGCCGCTGCAGTTCCCGCAACCATCGCCGAAGCTGACCGGGCGCGAGGGGCCCTCCCCGGTTCGATTGCTCAACGAAATCGCGCAACTCGGCCAGGTTCGAGTCACGGGTGTTGATCGAACAGCCGAAGACTCCCGGGCGATGGTCAACTCGTGCCGACTGCAGCAGCAGTATCAGGTCATCCAGCAGCAAGATTGGTGACTGTTGCGTTGTCGAGACTGCGCGGCCATCGGAGTTGTATTTCCAACCCGAGGCGGGCCCCAGTAGCAGGATGTCGCTATCGTCTGGCTGCAACACGACTGCGTCCAGGCGGGTTATTCCTGCGAGGTTGCGCATCACATCCGTCGGAAGCAGGCCATTCTGGAGGCGGGTCGCGAGCGACTGTTCCAGTCGCCGCAGAGAGATCACCCGCAGACCGGTTGCCTGGGCGACCTCTTCGAGAGGAAGAACATGGGCTGGCTGTAGCAAATCCTGCAAAGGAAATTCCGCAATTCGCTCAGTAGCGTTTTGCACCAGACCGCGGGGGTCAACGTACACCCCCGAAACGAAGGGCCGCACACTGCCGACTCCCCCCAGCGTCTCCCAGGAAGAGGGGGACACTGTGCTGGTGATGAGGTCGATCAACTCGGTAAAGTCGGCGACACTGGCCCCACCCTGCGTTCCAGGTTGGCTGCCGCCCCCCCCACCCGACCGGGGTTTTTCAGGAGGGTGGCGCACACCTAGTTCGCGTTCCCGGTTCCGCTCGATATGATCGGGAATGTACCGCAGCGTGCGATCGGCCGCATCCACTTGACCGCGGGCCCGCTGGTGTGCGGCAATGCGGCGCAGCGCCGTGGTGGCCTCTCGTGGATCGGGGAGCCGCCGTGCCTGTTCGACTGCGGGCGCGACCCGTCCACCCGCAAGCCACAGTTCGAGCCAATCGGCCCGCGCCGGTGAATCCTGGAGCAGGCCTCCCAGAGATCCGAGGCACATTCCGAGGCCCACCGCGAAGACACGGTACCACGCGGGACGGTACGGCGGATCTTTCCACCGGGGAATCGACGGAATCAGATTCGCAGTGGACATGCGGAACAGAACCAGGGAAGGGGACTGGGGGAAAGCAGAAACCTGATTGTGACACAAGAGATCCGCCAGGTCAAAAACTGGAATAATTCGCAAAAAAATCGCCAAAGAAAACTGTTTGAAATCATTGACAATCGCTGGCGCAGCCGATTTACTCTCCCCCAGACGCCCCGCAAAGGGCCAGAAAACAGGCACACAGGCTCACATTCAGGAGGTGAAAGATGGCCG
Source organism: uncultured Planctomycetaceae bacterium (assembly GCA_903861195.1). GTDB lineage: Bacteria > Planctomycetota > Planctomycetia > Planctomycetales > Planctomycetaceae > UBA10511. Next base: position 13,712 of record CAIOTJ010000205.1, read on the forward strand.
CCGCCAAGCCCAAGTCAATCAGCAAGTCCGAATTTCTGAAGAGCATCTCGGAATCGACCGAGGTAGCGAAGAAGGATGTGGTCAAGGTTCTGGATGCTGTCGCCGAACTCGTGGCGAAGAACATTGGGAAGAAGGGTCCCGGTGTCATCCAGATTCCGGGTCTCGTGAAGATCAGCATTCGGGTTCGGCCCGCCCAGCCAGCCAAGAAGGGCGTCCTCGATCCCTTCACGAAAAAGCTGGTTGATCGTCCCGCCAAACCCGCCAGCAAGAAGGTCCGTGTGGTTCCGCTCAAGGCTCTCAAGGACATGGCGAAGTAGTTCGGCCCCACTCTGTTTTCCCCGTCCAGGCGTGCCTGGCTGAAACGCAGCGACCCCACCGGAAATCCCACTCCCGCGCAAGCCTGTGGGTGGTTCTGACTCCGAAACATTCAGGCTTCGGAGATGGAAATTGGGTCTGCATGGCCGGGAAACGGAGTTGCTGATCGAGAAGCGAAGAGTCTCGGCAATGCCGGACTCTTCGCTTTGTTTTTTCCCGGCGGCTGCCTCTTGAGCCGGAAGTCGTCCTGCCTTTTGTTCCATTCACCAGCATTTCCCCACACTCGGCAGGCGGCGAATCCGACGGTAGTCCACCGAGGAACACCGAACGGGCCTCCCCATGGTCCCGTGCGGCGGCGTGGGGGAACATGAGTAGGTTGGTCCGTCGCCTTACTCCCGATCCGGCTCTCGCCCGACTGGCAATAACAATCCTCCGCAGGCCACCCTCGCGATGTCCCGCCTGACCGACTGCCACAACTCTTACGTGCGGCTCCGAACGGCATTGCTTGCTGAGCTGTCGTCCGATGGCCACTGGATAGGCGAATTGTCAAGCTCGGCATTGTCCACCGCCACAGCGGTGATGGCGCTGAGGCAAGTGCAGAATCGATCTACCCAACGATTCCCCAAATTGATTGCCGAGGGAGTACATTGGCTGCTGACGCATCAGAACCCGGACGGAGGCTGGGGCGACACCATTCGCAGCCACAGCAACATCTCAACCACGATGCTGGTCCACGCCACGCTGGTGATGTGCCGGGACTTCCCTGGCGAGCACGCGGAAGCAGCGCGGAGCCGGGCCGAGATGTATGTACAAAAAGCCGGTGGGCGGCCCGCATTGCTGGCACGTTACGGCAAGGATCACACATTTTCGATCCCGATTCTCACCCACTGCGCCTTGGCTGGCCTGGTCCCCTGGAGCGAGATCCCCCGGCTCCCGTTTGAATTGGCCTGCCTCCCTGCAAACCTGTATCGCTTCCTGCGTCTGCCAGTGGTCAGTTACGCACTGCCGGCGCTGGTCGCGATCGGTCAGGTGCGTCATTATCAAGGCGCACCCTGGTTTCTCCCTGTGCGTTGGCTACGAGACCTGGCGCGGGCCCCCAGCCTGCGCGTGCTGCGAAAGATCCAGCCCGCCTCCGGGGGTTATCTCGAAGCCACACCTCTCACAAGTTTCGTGGCGATGAGCCTCGCCGCGATGAATCAGCCCGAACATCCCGTGGTGCGATCCGCAGTCCGGTTCCTGGAAGACTCGGTCCGCACCGATGGCAGTTGGCCAATCGACACCAACCTCGCCACCTGGGGAACCTCACTGGCCATCCACGCCCTGGGTCCAGATCTGCCGAAGACGCTGATATCCCAGCTCCAGAATTGGCTGTTGAGTCAACAGTGGCGTGAAACGCATCCCTACACGAACGCAGACCCCGGAGGCTGGGCCTGGACCAACCTGACGGGGGGGGTACCAGACGCGGATGACACTCCGGGGGCCCTCCTGGCATTGATGCATCTGGAGCGCCTGGGGGGCTGTCCGCCCGCATCTGAGGCTCTCAATCTCGGCAGCGACTGGCTGCTCGACTTGCAGAATCGGGACGGGGGCTGGCCCACCTTTTGTCGGGGATGGGGCCTGCTTCCATTCGATCGCAGCGCTGCCGACCTCACCGCCCACGCGTTACGGGCGCTGGAACGCGTTCGTGGGACCAGGTTCCCGCACGAAAAGGAGCCGACAGGGAATCCTTCGATCCGGAGGTTTTACGCGGCGCGGGAACGTGGACTGGCTTATCTGGCCCGCGCGCAACGTTCCGATGGATCTTGGCTCCCCTTGTGGTTCGGCAACCAGGACGCCCCGGGGGACGAAAACCCGACCTATGGGACGGCACGAGTGCTGCTGGCCTTACGGGACCTCGAGGTCTGGAAGTCCGACATGGCCCGGCGGGGAATCACCTGGCTGTTGAACAGCCAGAATACCGATGGGGGCTTCGGAGGCGGGTCAGGAACCCCCTCCTCGTTGGAAGAAACCTCTTGGGCGGTGGAATCGCTTTGTTCCCTCCCACCCGAAGTGGGAATCCCCTGGGAGAAAGTCGACCGTGCACTCGCCTGGCTGACCGCTTCGGTCGATCGGGAGGATTGGCGCAGTCCGTCGCCAATCGGCCTGTACTTCGCTAAACTTTGGTACTTCGAGAAGCTGTACCCTTTGGTGTTCGGGGTTGCTGCCCTGCGGCGAGGGTGCGACTGGCTGGCCAACCAACAGGGTCCTGCCTGACCGAAGTCAGGGGTGGGTTTCCGGGTGTGACCTACCCAACCGGGATGCTGTCAGCACGTGGGAGCTCCCCCGGGAGAGAGTCGATGTTTCGAAAAACCGACGGCGCGGTGTCCCTCGGGATGCACCCCGTGGAATCCCGATGCACCGCGTTCCCAGTCAACATGGAGTGAGCCTGTCGATGTCTTCAAGCGACCATCATGATGCCGCTGCAGACGTTCTGGATTTGCCCGGCGCCTCCAACGCTGCTCCAGCGACATCTTCGCATGAGACAGTGGCGGCCTCCGCCACGCGTTCCGCAGTGGGCCGCCGCAGCACCAGCCATCTCAAGGCCGTCCCGGACACCCTCGAGCAGCGCGAGGCCATCAAGCGGGCGGCGGAAGATTACGCCCGTGGACTGGACCGGTCGAAACCGTTCACCAAGAACCAGTTGGAAATCTTTGGCCGCGACCTGCTCAATCGCCTGCAGTTGCCGGAAAAGTTCCTCGGCTTCGCCATGGTGTTGATTGGGAATTTCTTCTGGAAGCAGCAGTTCCTGGCCATTCCATTTCATCGTCGGATGCTGTTGTTGCCGCACTGCCTCAAGCACGCCGAAGGGTGCCCCGCCGACTACGACGAATTTGGTCTGGACTGCGAGAAGTGCGGAGCTTGTTCGATCGCCGACTACAAGGTCCGGGCGGAGCAGTTGGGCTACAAGGTCCTGGTGGCGGAAGGGTCGCCAATCGTCCTGAAGATCATCGTGTCGGGACACATCGATGCGATCCTGGGTGTGTCGTGTCTGAATGTGCTGGAGAAGGCGATTGACAAAGTATTGATCGCGGGGGTTCCGTCCTATGCCGTGCCGCTGCATTCGGGAGATTGCAAGAACACGTCGCTGGACGAGGCGTGGGTTTGGGACGTCCTCGAGAAGTATGAAGAGTTGCCATCCGGCCCGACTGTCAGCTTCGTGCCCCTGATGCGGGCGGCGAATGAGCTGTTCGACCGAGATTTCGACCGCCTGCTTCCCCGAATCCGCAGCCGTGGTATTCCGTCCGATCTCGAATCCCCACTGGCCCTGACTGAGTCGGTTTCGTACGACTGGCTGGCCCACGGGGGCAAGCGTTTCCGCCCCTTCATCACCCTCGCGGCCTACGACGCGGCCTTGGGTGGGATGGCCGCTGCCGCCGGGGCCGGGGACCAAGCCCCCCGGTTTACCGACAGTGTCCTGCGGGTCGCGATGGCGATTGAGGCGTTCCACAAAGCCTCGCTGGTGCACGACGATATTCAGGACGACGACAAGTTCCGGTATGGTTCGGCCACCCTGCATCGCCGGCACGGCATCGGCCCAGCGATCAACATGGGAGACCACCTGATCGGACTCGGTTACCGTCTGGTCTCAAGCGTCCGCGCCGAGATCGGGGCCGAGGCAGCGGCTGATATCAGTGATCGCATGGCGTCGGCCCACCTGCGGCTGTGCGATGGCCAAGGGGCCGAAATGGCGTGGAACAGCGCCCCCGACCGGGCACTCAAGCCGATCGATGCGCTGCAGATCTACGCACTGAAGACCTCGCCGGCGTTTGAAGCGGCGCTGTTCGCCGGTCTGCGGTTGGCTGGTCCTGTCGACGCCTGGGAAGAAATGATCCCGACGTTTTGCCGACATTTGGGAGTCGGCTTCCAGATTCTCAACGATCTCCACGATTGGGAGGGGGATCACCACAACAAACTGGTTGCGGGGCAGGACGCCGCGGCGGTTCGGCCAACGGTGTTGCTGGCTCTCGCCTTCGAGGCCGCCACTGCCAGTCAGCGCGAGGAGCTGCTGTCGATCATTCGCGGTACGGGTCCCGCCGCGCTGCGACTGGGGCGACTGCGTCGAGTTTTTGACGACTGTGATGTCTTCTCGAAGGCCGAGGCGATCGTTGAAAAATCACGGGCACGCGCGGAGGCTTTGGCCGACGCAGTCGAGCCGCTGGCGTTGAGGCAGTTCTTGTATTTCCTGGTCGACATGGTGCTGGCTCCCGGGACCCAGGAACCGGCCATCGCCCAGAACAATCTGCTGGCACTCCCGGTGATCGCCGGTTGACACCTTGGCGGTATTCCAGCTGCCCCGGATGTATCTCCCGACTTTCGTTTTACGAATCCGCTGCCATGACCGACCTGTCCGCGTGCGCACAATCGAGTGGTCCCGGGGAACGAGGGGCAGTTCTGTTGATCGCCCATGGCAGCCGGCGTCCCGAGGCGAATGCCGACCTCGTTCGACTGGCCGGACTGCTGGCGAACGATCCCGAGTTCGATATCATCGAGACTAGTTATCTCGAATTGGCGACTCCCGACATTCCTACCGGCGGAAGGCGCTGTGTCGCCCGGGGAGCCACGACCGTCCGCATGTTGCCCTACTTCCTGTCGGCGGGTGCCCATGTGGTCGAGGATCTTGAGGCCCACCGGACGGAACTCTCCGCCGAGTTCCCACAGGTGCGATTCGAACTCTGCCCTCACTTGGGATTGCACCCGCTAATGGTGGAAATTGTACGTCAGCGGCTGCGCGAGATTGCCCCCGCGAACTGAGCCATTCGCCCTACACTGCTGCGGAAGCCGGTTCCATGTCTAGCGATTCCCGTTCCCGCCGTCCGCCGTACAACCCCGTCCGCGATCGTCGACGAATCACGGCGGCGATCCTGTCGCTGGCGGTGGTGTTGATCGCCATCAGTGAAGCCCGTAAGCCGGAGAACTGGCGGTGGCTTGCCCCAGGCCCGACTGAAGCCAAACACAATCCATCCCCGGCCTCTGGGACAGCTCCAGACGTCCTGGCTCCGGATGAGGTAAGGATTGTTTCCAGTCCCGACGATCGCGAGTCGCGGGCGGCGTTGCGGGAACGGCACCAACCCGCGCAGGCCTCCCTGCGGATCCCGGCCGAATATCTCGATGCGGTCGAGGAAACTCGGGTGGGGGTGCGGGCGACGGAACGTCCCGCCTACTTCGCGATGCTCTCGACGGCCCGGGCCGCCAGACCCCGCGATCTGGCGGCGGCGGCACGCCGGGATCTCCCCTTTCTCAGCCTCATGAATGACTCAGCCGAGCATCGGGGTGAGGTGATCTGGATCGAGGGGGAACTACGCCGAGTGGAGCCCCTGGAGGCTGGCCCCAACGAAGATGGATTCGGGCAACTCTATGAAGGCTGGCTGTTCACCGACGAAGCGGGGCGGACCAACCCCTACCGCATTGTGGTGAGTGAACTCCCCGAGGGGTTTCCGCAGGGGACCGAGGTTCGTGAAAGAGTGCGTTTGCCAGCGTATTTCTTCAAACGCTACATATACGCGACCGCGCACGGACAACACGCGGCCCCCATGCTGATTGGATCTCGTTGGACCCGTGTTGTTGGACGGGGCCACACGACGTCGGGTCCCGCTTCGCCGAGCTGGTGGCCATGGGCACTCGCCTTGATTTCCGCTGGTTGGATTGGATTGCAATTTGCCCGGTATCGCCTGTCGCGTCCTTCGCGTCGGCCCCCGACTCCTCCCCTTCCTCCCGAACTGTCGGCGGATGGTCCCGCCATCGCCCCTCCCCCCGATCCTCGTGAGTTTCTCAAGCATTTGGCTGAACAGATTCCGCAGCCGTAACAACTCAAACGAAAGACATCCGACCACGCAAACTCCGATTGTGTTGCGCGAGCCCGATTGTTAAGATTTCTTCACACTTCTTGTTTGTGTGAGGATTTCGATGCAGGCCATCTCTCGCGCGCTGCGGCGTGGTGTTCTAACACTCGGACTTTTGGCGGGCGGAATGTCTGGCCGGGCAATCGGCCAGGACTCGTCTGACGTGACTTCCCTCATTCCCCAAATTACGGCTGCCAATCCATTCGCCCGCGTTGCGGCGATTGGCAAGGTTGCGGAGTTAGGTCACCAGGCCGCCCCGACGGCACCAGCACTGCTCGACGCCCTCCGCTGTGAGCGGATGGATGTGTTGTTTGAAACCCCCCAGGTGACCGGGATTCGACAAACGATTGCCGCCGTTCTCGGAAAACTCGGTCCTTCGATCGTTCCCGAGCTACAGACGTGCCTTCAAAGCGAGAATGGGCTGGTTCGAGTGGGAGCGGCGACCGCGTTGTACCGCATCGATCCGAGCCGGCATCGCGACCAAGCCTTGCGCATTCTCATTGCTGCACTGAAAGCGGATGACGAAACGGCGTCCGATGCCGCCCAGGCCCTGGAATCGGTCGGTGCCGACGCCGCCCCCGCTCTCCCTGAATTGATTCGGCAACTCGGACACGACGATCCGGCCGTGCGCTGCCAGATCGGCCATGCCCTGGCGGCCTTGAAGGGGGATGCCACCACCACACATTTGCAAAACGCGATCAAAAATGCCACGCCGCTGCAAAAAGTGGGAATTGCCTTCGCGATTGCGAAGCAGACCCCGGAATCGTTTCCGCAGGTGGAGAAGCTGCTTGCCGAAGGACTCCGTGATCCCAGCCCCGAAGTCCGGCAGCAGACGGTCTGGGCCATCGGCCAACTGGGTCCCACGAGTCAACCTCTGGCCCGCGATCTGGTTCACGTCCTTTCGACACTCAATCCCGATCCCAGAGAATACTTCTTCGGAGGAGGCCGGCTGGGGCGTCTCTCCTTCGACCCGTCCCTCGCCTTGGTCGCCATGGGGCCGGACGTGAAGGAAGCCCTGTCCGAAGCACTCGACAGTGAAGACCCGCGGACTCGACTGATGGCCGGACTCGCGCTCGTCCGCATCGATCCAAACGCCGGTCCCAGGGTCGCTCCCGTGTTTCAACAAGCCCGGCAAGAAACAAATCAAGCACTCCGGTGGGTGGCTGAAATGAACGCCGTCCCAGCCGCCCAATCAGCTAACCAAAACATCGACACCCTCATCGAGGAATTGTTGCAGAGCACTGGATTTGGACCCCCTTCTCCCGCGGTGGGCCAACTGTCACGGCTGGGGGCCGAAGCAGTCGAGCCCCTGATGAAGGTGCTCGAGACTGGCGATGGCCAGGCAGCGATGAAGGTAACGCAGGTACTGGCAGCCATCGGAAAACCAGCCGTCGCACCACTGTCAAAGGCCTTGCACAGCGAACTTCCCCGCCAGCGGCTGTACGCAGTGAATGCGTTGGCGATGATGGGGCCCGCGAACCAAGAATTGCTGATCGAGGCACTCTCTGATACTGCCTATCCGGTCCGTCGCGCCGCCCGTTATGCGCTCAAGGCCCTCAATACGCCCGAAGCCAGAGAAGCCCTGACCAAGTCCGCAGATCACCGCTGATTCCCATCCATTCCCATGCGCACTCCTGGTCTGCTGCTGTCGGTCGTGTGGTTGATACCCACCGCGCTCATCGCCGCCGAACCATTTCGGTTCGAGGGTTCCTCCGCACTGCCCCTGGTGATCATTGACCCCGGTGCTCAACCCATCCTCAATGAGCCCAAGATTCTCGCGAATCTGTTGGTAATCGACCGCGGTCCGGGCAAGTTCAACGCACTGACAGACGCTCCCACCCAGCGGACCTCAATCATGATCGAGGTCCGCGGGTCTTCGTCCCAGATGTTTGACAAGAAGTCCTACGCATTCGAGACCGTCAACGAGAGTGGGCAGGATCACCCGGTCCGACTCTTGGGATTGCCGAAGGAAACCGACTGGATTCTCTACGGCCCTTACTCGGACAAAACCCTGATGCGGAACCACATCGCCTACGAGTTGAGTCGGCGGATGGGGCAATACGCACCCCGCACACGGTTCGCCGAGGCCTTCGTGCGCGAACGTGACGGAGATCTCGCCGGACAGTACATGGGGGTTTACCTCCTGGTGGAAAGCATCAAGCGAGGAAAAGATCGGGTCGATGTGCCCCGACTGCGCACGTCCGATTCGGGCGAAGTCGGTGGCGGCTACGTGTTGAAAGTCGACCGCGTTGGTGGCCCCGAGACCTATTTCACAAGTGATTTTGGCAGCATCCTGGGATTTGTCTCACCTCGGGGAAGCCGGATTGATGACGCCCATCGGGCCTGGATTCAACACGACTTCAGCCAGTTGGAAGAACGGCTGTCACGTCGCGATTTCCGGGATCCGCAGCAAGGCTACGCCCGGTTTATCGACAGCGACTCCTTCATCGACTACTTCCTGCTCAACGAACTGTTCAAAAACGTCGACGCCTACTTTCTCAGTACCTTTCTGCATCGCACGAGAGAGGGTCGGCTGAAACTGGGACCGGTCTGGGATCTCGATCTCAGCTCAGGGAACGCTTCCTATGGGGGCGTTTGGAAAACCGAGGGGTGGATGCTGTTTCCCGATGATCCACGGCGCGGCTCCGCTGTGCCGTTTTGGTGGGATCGCCTGTTCGAAGACCCGGCATTTCGAGCTCGTCTGCGGGAGCGATATTACACGCTGCGAGAAGATGTCTTGAGCGAGCCGGCATTATTTCGCCTGATCGACGAGACCGCCCAGACCCTGGATGCCCCTCAAAAGCGGAATTTTCAGCGTTGGCCCACCCTCGGCAAGTATGTTTGGCCCAACCCCCGACCCTATGCCCGCACCTATCCGGATCTGATCCAGAACCTGAAGACCTGGTTCCATCAGCGATTCGTCTGGATGGATGCAAACGTGGATTTGCTGGCCGAAAAAGGCCCCTAGAAAGCCACCTTTCCCACGAGTTGTGGGCATTGGGCCCAGCATGTCTTGTGGTTTCCGCCAACGGTTATCTTCCGCTGCGAGCCCCTCGCACAGCGGACACGAACTGCTGACACAGCGTTAAGGACTTCCCGCCCGCCTCTCCTTTGACACCCGTGTTCACGTCGACTCCCCAAGGTCGGACCAACTCAATGGCCTCGCCCACGTTGGTGGAATTCAAGCCTCCCGCGAGGATCACCGGCACCTTGGACTGACTGGCAATTTGGGCCGAAAGATTCCAGTCGTGCACCAGCCCGGTCCCTCCCACGCGGTTAGTGGCACGGTCACAGCTGTCCAGCAACAGGGCGTCGACGTATCGGGCAATTTCCCTGGCCCGCACCACCGAATGGGGGCCTTCCACACTGACTTTTCCCAGTAGCTTGCGAGGAGCCAGCCTGCTGCGAAGTTGACGCAGGGCTTCGCCCGAGAGGTCGCTGTGCAACTGCAGGACCCAGGTAGGCACCTGCTCGGCCAGTTCCACGATCGCGTCGGGATCAGTGAGATGGGTAACCAGAACTGGGACAACAAACGGCCCCGTGGCCTCATAAATTTCCCGGGCCGTATCGGGGCTGATGAAATCGGGCGATTCATACAC
>CAIOTJ010000206.1 GCA_903861195.1 uncultured Planctomycetaceae bacterium
CGCCAGTTGATGGGCGTCGCGCCACTCGAGCGACAGGCGGCGATTTGCCTCCACCGGATACTGCGGTGTCTGGATGCCCCCTTCCGCCGGCGGAACGCTCGACCCGTCGATTGTCACCGCGTCCAGCGGCCGGCTGGCGGTGGCGGCGAAGCGCACGGCGCTCCCCTTGACCAGAGCCAGCGCGCCACCCCGCAGGTCTTTGGTGACCGGCTCGGGACGCTGCAGATAGTCGGGCAGCTTCACGGTCGCCTGCACGCCAGTCAGTTCGGGCCGGGCCATGGGCTGAACTTGGACCGACTGCCGGTAATCGCCAATCTGCATCGCCAGCGCGGCGGGTTCGAGCTGTGCGGGAAGTTCAAACACATAGCGGTCGTCACGCCGGGCGGCCTCGACCGGAAGCTGGGTCCCCAATTGCACCCGCCCCGCTTCAGGATGGCGCACCGTCTCGGGCTTCAGCTCGGCGGTCAGGGCGAACGATTCTCCATGCGGAACCACCACCTGCTCGGGCAACGGCTGGACCGCCGCGAAGGTGTAGCGGGGGATGGCGCCGAAGGGAGCCAGCAGCCGGGCCCAGGCATTCGCCGCCGCCGCGGGAAAGATCACTGCCAGCAGCGCCGCCACGCCCGCCCCCCCCGCCAGCAGCTGCATGGCCAACCGGTGCCGGGGTTGGGGAATCGCCAGGGTGAAATCACGTTTCGAAGATTCTTCGGCCACCTGCCGGATGGCCGCCTCGCACAGCGCCCGCGAGCGATGCTGCTCGAGATCGTTCTGGGTGAGTTCGATCACCCCCAGCAACTGGTCTCCCAGCGAGGGGAACTTCCGGCCAATCAGCCGGGCGAGCTGCTCGAAGTGCCGGTGCCCGTACACCCAGCGGCGCAGCGCCCAGGGGACCAGGGCCACCCCCGCCAGCACCCCGGCGAAGAGCAGCGAGCGGACCCACACCGAGGGATCGCTCAGACGGTCGATCACAAACAGGGCCAGCCAGGCCGCCAGCAGCCCCAGCAGGGCTCCGCAGACCGCCTCGATCAGCTTGACCTTCCAGACCGAGCGGCGGAAGGTGTGCAACTGCTGGCTGAGTGACTCGGGAAGAGACAACCGATCGGACGCGGGAGAGGCACTCATCCATCAACTCCAGGATGTTCGGGGAACACCAGTATGCTACCAGACAGACGCCCGGAGAAACCAGAAGGTTCCCCGCGAAAAGTCACACCCTGGCCAGGCCAGACCGGGGTTGGGATTGATCCCGCGAGCGGGATGAATCGGTCCGGTTTCCACGGCCTGCGGCGGGTGATGGCTCCCCCCCACGCCACGCGACGCGCCATCCCGGGGTGCGCGGCAACCCCGCACCCCGGACACTCTGCAGATCTACTTCTTGGCTTTCTTTGTCTTTTTCTTCGCCCCCTTGGCGGCGGCGGTCTTTTTGGCGGCCTTCTTCGAAGCCCCCGCCGCAGCCTTCGCGCCCGGGCCGGCCGCCGCACCAAAAATGCGGTCAAACCCCGAGGAAAACGCCTCCGTGGATCCGGTGTGAACTGTGTAGCCCGTCATCGACAACTTCCGACATCATGCCAAAACCCGCCCCCGCGCACTGCGGTTGCCACGCGCAACCGGCCGCCTTCGGGGCTCTTGCCAAGGGACTATGCTGCGACGCACACTCCCCCTTGTGAAGTATACTGCCGAATAGTACGTTGAGTCGATGGCTGATTCATCGTTTCCTCTCGATCCACTCGCCACTCCCAGTCCGGGGCGGGGGAGCGGTCTGTCGCCGCAGAACCGCTTTCTGCCAATTGTGGTCGTTCCCGATCCCGAGTACTTCGAAGACCAGCCCGACGAACGGCCGGGAGAACGCCGTCAGCCCACCCGGTTTCTCTCTGACGCCAGCCAATCGGTCGTCTCGGAGAATGACAGTCCCGATGTTCCCTTTCGGTACAGCCTCAATCCGTACCGCGGCTGCGAGCATGGGTGTGCCTACTGCTACGCCCGGCCTTACCACGAATACCTGGGGTTCAATGCCGGGGTCGATTTCGAGACGCAACTGCTGGTGAAAGAGCGGGCCCCGAAGCTGTTCCGCGAGTTTCTCTGCCGGCCGGGCTGGCGGGGAGAGCCGATCACCTTCTCGGGGGTGACCGACTGTTATCAGCCGGCCGAGCGTCGGTTTCGTCTGACGCGTGGCTGTCTGGAGGTGGCCCTCGAGGCGCGGCAGCCGGTGGCGCTGATCACCAAGAACGCCCTCGTGCTGCGGGATGTGGATGTGCTCTCTCAACTGGCCCGGCACAATCTGGTCGAAGTCTCGATCAGCCTCACCACGCTCGACCGCGAGTTCGCGCGGGTGTTGGAGCCGCGCACCAGCACCCCGGCGGCGCGTCTGCGGGCCATTCGCGAATTGTCGGCGGCGGGGGTGCGGGTGCGGGTGTTGACGGCCCCCATCCTGCCCGGGCTCAACGACTCGGAGATTCCCGCGTTGCTGGCGGCGGCGGCCGAGGCGGGGGCCCGCTGGGCCAGTTACACGCTGCTGCGGCTGCCCCTCTCGGTGGAGCCGGTGTTTCGCGACTGGCTGCACCGGAATTACCCCACGCAGGCGCCGCGGGTGGAGTCCCTCATCCGGCAGACCCGCGAGGGAAAGCTCAACGATGCGCGGTTCGGCAGCCGGATGAAGGGGACCGGGCTGATCGCCGATCAGATCGCCCAGGCTTTCAAGGTGTTCAGCAAACGGCACGGCCTGACCAACCCGCGCGAGCCGCTCGACTCGTCGCAGTTCCGCCCGCCACGCGACCCGAGCGGGCAACTGCGGCTGTTTTAGGCAGGGGGGTATGCCGCCTGTTGGAATGGCACGGGTTGGAATGGCATGGGAACTGATTGCCAGACAGCGGCTGTAGGAGACCCGAGTCCGACCGTCTTGCATTCTCTTGCCATGGGACGGACTGGCCCGCCGACAACCTGTGCTCCCCTCGCGGACCGGGAGCGCGGGTGATATTGTCAATCGATGCGGTCCGTCCATGGTCTGGCCCTACCTGCCAGGCGCTCTGGGGCGGAGCGGCACTCTGCGATTTTTCGCGTTCCGGGTTGGAGCGCCGTTGCGTTGGTCCTCTTTCCCGAGCCCGGCATGTCTGCAAGCGACGCTCTCACTCCCGCTGTCGTTCCGCGCGAGCCACTGCCCGAATCGATGTGGGGAGACTCGTCGTTTCTGGGGATGCTCACCACGCAATTGCTGGGGGCCTTCAACGACAATCTGTTCAAGCAGGTCGCCCTGCTGACCTGTGTCGACGTCGCACTGGCAACAGGAACCGGCAATCAGCAGAGCATGGCGATGTTTCTGTTTGCCTTGCCGTTCGTCCTCTTTTCGGGATTCGCCGGCTATCTCTCCGATCGCTACAGCAAGCGGGGAATCGTCGTCCTCTGCAAGCTGGCCGAGATCGCGATTGTGATCCTGGGGACCCTGTCGCTCTGGCGGAATTCCAACACGCACAACCTGTATGCGATTTTCGCCGTGCTGTTTCTGATGGGGACCCACAGTGCGTTCTTCGGTCCTGCGAAATTCGGCATCCTGCCGGAGATCCTGCGCGAGAAGAACCTGCCCGCAGCCAACGGGGTCTTCCTGATGACCACCTTCCTGGCGATCATTCTGGGGCAGGCCCTGGCGGGGGTGCTCAAGCAGCACCTCATTCCCGAGTATCTGTTGGTGGTGGGGCTGGTCTACGTGCTGGTCGCGGGCAGCGGTCTGCTGACCGCGCTGCTGATACGGCGCACTCCGCCGGCCAACCCCGCGCTGCGGATCAACCGGGACAGCCTGCTGATCAGCCGCGACATGCTGCACCTCATTCGGGCCGACCGACCGCTGCTGATCACCCTGCTGATGTCGTCGGTCTTCTGGCTGGTGGGGGGGATTGTGCAGCCGAGCGTGAACGACTACGGCAAGCTGCAGTTGGGACTGACCGACACCCAGACCAGTCTGATGCTGGTGACGCTGGTGCTGGGAATTGCGATTGGCTGTGTGCTGGGGGGCTGGATGTCGGGCGAGCGGGCCGATTTTCGGCTGGTGCGCTGGGGGAGCTGGGGGATGATTGGGGGACTGGTGTTGATGGGTCTGGTGGGGGCGACGGCCGCTCCGCTGAAGCTGGTGGTGCTGACCGAGTTGGCCCTGTTTGTTTGCGGGCTCTCGGCTGGGATGTTCGCTGTGCCGCTGCAGGTCTTTCTGCAGTCGCGGCCTCCCGCCGACAAGAAGGGACAGATGATCGGCGCCATGAATCTCGCGAACTGGATCGCCATCCTGCTGTCGGCGGTGTTGTATGGCGTGTTCGCCTGGCTGCTGGGGGGGGGGGAGGGAAGCCATACCTGGCGGATCTTTCTGGCCACCGCCGCGCTGCTGCTGCCGATGGCCGTGCTGTTTCGCCCGTTTCAGAATGTGCCTCCCCCACCGGTCTTGCCCGCGCGGCAGTGATGCGGGCGGCGGAAGTCGGAGACGGAACTGGCTGGGACAAGTGCCTTCGGAGCGGATGGTGGGATGAGTGTTGGTGGCGAGGGGAACGAGGTCCGCAAGATTCTGGCGCAGTTCGACGCGCCGGCGTTTGTCCGGCGGGCGAAAGCAGTGGAGGTGGCCGATGAGCTGCTGCACACCCGCTGTTCCCGTCAGCGGGAGGAATGGCTGGAGATGCCCCGGTTGCGGCTGGGGCAGTTGGCCGCCGCGTTGGGAGACTGGTCGCGCTGGCCAATCTCTGCTGGAGCCGGTCACGATCCCCAGCCCCTCATCGACTTGCACACCCAGTGGCAGCCCCGGCTCAAAGTGCCGGTTGCGCGGGCCACATCGGCCGGGCAATTGCAGCTTCCCTGGGACCGGCTGACGGAATCGTTCGGGAAGTTCAACCGCCGGTGGCGGGCGTTTGTCGAGCAGTTTCCGCGGGACGAGATCAACCAGATCCGCGACGGCTACAACCGGTACTACGTGCTGGAGAAAGAGTGCGCGACCGGTTCCCCCGCGCTCGCCCGGCGGGGTTTTGTGGAGCTGGCCCCGATCACCGTGCCGAGCCTGTTGACGTGGTATCCGCTGTTGCCGGAGTGGCAGACCGAATAGCGGCCAACGGCGGCTCCGTCCGAGCCGTTCCCGCTCCCCACTCCGGGCCCCTCGGGCGCGAGCCGGGGGGAGGTTCGCCATCATGGGATGACTGGTGCGGGAAGGAATGCGGTGGGCGGAGGGACGGTTGGCCCCCTCATCCGGCCTGCGGCCACCTTCTCCCCCACAGGGGAGAAGGACCCGATGGAGACCAGCGCGCGAGCCGGGGGGTGGTTTTTGGTCGCTGTGATTGGCGTGGGGGTTCGCACGGCGGGTGGCTCCTCCCGGGGCGCGAGGTTCGTTCCTCCGCCATGCGCGCAGCGTCTCCGATGCTCACTCACGTGAGACGTTCGCGAACTGGTGATTGAACCGCTGGACCCGTTCAGGCGACCCGTTTGGCGGTCGTCGCGGGGGTGTGCGTCCCGTGGCGAGGGGCGGTATCCCCCCGCCGCGCGGGCTCGCTGAGCCCCGCTTCCCCTGGCCTGACTTCTGGTTTAATAAAGCTCGCGGCTCCCGTCACTGGTCCGGCCGCCG
>CAIOTJ010000207.1 GCA_903861195.1 uncultured Planctomycetaceae bacterium
AGACAATTTCAACAGTCAAGAGGCGAACGGTCGTGCGGCTCCCTCCGGGTCCGGGACCACCCGGGACCGGGGCGACCGGCCGGGAGTCAGGACGACTCGGCGACTTCGTGGGTGAACTGAAGTTCGGACAGGGTCCGATAGAGTCCCTCGGGAAGTTGCAGCAAGTCCTCATGGGTCCCCGCCTCGACCACCTCGCCGTCGCGGATCACATAGATGCAGTCGGCCCGGCGGACCGTCGCCAGACGGTGGGCGATGATCATTGACGTCCGCCCCTCCATCAGGGTTTCCAGGGCCTGCTGCACCAGATATTCACTCTCGGAGTCGAGAGAACTGGTGGCTTCGTCGAGAATCAGGATGGCCGGGTCGCGCAAGATGGCCCGGGCGATGGCCACCCGCTGCCGCTGGCCCCCCGAAAGCTTCACCCCCCGCTCTCCGACCACGGTTTGGTAGCCCTCGGGAAAGCCGGCGATAAACTCGTGGGCGTGGGCCTTGCGGGCGGCCAGTTCGATCTCGTGCTGGGTGGCGTCCGGACGGCCGTAGGCGATGTTTTCAGCGATGGTCCCCCCAAACAACAGCACGTCCTGAGGCACGATCGCCAGTTGCGACCGCAGCCCGCGCAGGGGATAGTCGCGCACATCGCGCCCATCGATGAGGATCTGGCCCGACTGCGGCTGGTAGAATCGCATCAGCAGCGAGACCACGGTCGATTTGCCTGCTCCGCTGGGCCCCACGAGGGCAATCCGCTGACCGGGACTGGCTGTCAGCGACAACCTCTGAAGCACTGGAACCTCGGGACGCGACGGGTAGGCGAACTCCACGTCGCGAAATTCGACCTTGCCGAGAATACGTGGCGGCGGTGCCGGGGAACGAGATTGCGCCGTCGGATCGACCGTCTGGACTCCTCCTCTCCGGGCCACCAGGGGATCGGGCTCGGTCGGCTCGCGGAGCAACTCGCGCACCCGCTGGGTGGCCCCCAGCATGCGCTGCAGCTCGTTGTAAAGTCGCGCCAGCTGACCCGCCGACATCGACACCGACATCGAATACAGCAGAAACTGCGACATCTGCCCCACGGTCAGCTCACCCGCCTGGATCAGATGACAACCATAGACCAGCACGCTGCCCAGAATTCCCATGAAAAACAGCGACATGGCGGCCGAGAAGACCGCTTGATGCCGGGCTCCGCGGACCACCGCCGTCAGCACCCGGTCGAGCCCCTGCGAGTACCGCTCGGCCTCGTAATCTTCCCGGGCGAAGGCCTTCACCGTGCCGATCCCCTGCAGCGATTCCTCCACCACCACATTGGTTTCCGCCAGGCGATCCTGCGATTCGCGCGCCAGGGCCCGGGCCTTTTGCCCGAACATTCGCGCCGTGAACCCAGCCACCGGGACCAGGACCAGCACGATCGCGGTCAGCCGGGGCGATGTGATCGCCAACAGCAACACCGCCCCCACCAGGGTCACCAGCTGCGTGAGGAACTGGGGAATGGACGACACGAGGGTCGATTGAATCTGCGACAGGTCTCCCGAAATCCGGCTGGTCAGCTCTCCCACGCGCCGCTGGGCGAAAAACCCCATGGGGAGCTGGATCACCCGGGTGAAGGTATCCCGCCGGAGATCGCACATCGTCTGTTCCCCCAGGCGTCCACTCCAAACAATCTGCAGCGTCTGAAAGAGAATTCGAACCAGCACCACCCCCGCCAGAATCCAGGCCAGTTGTGTCAACGCCCCGGTACCAGTCCCCCCCGACTCCAGCCCTCGCTGGGCCGTGTCGATCAGTTGTCCTCCCACCCACGGAATCGCCAGCCCGCAGGCGGCATTGATCAGCAGGCACGACCAGGCCAACGCGAAGCCCCAGCGATACGGAGCCAGATAGCCAAAAAACTGCCAGAGCTCCCGCAGGCTCTCCCGGGTGATGGGAGACTTGGGAACCTCCGGCCGGACGCCGTGGTTCATTCCGTGAGGATGGAGCCGCATACAGACTTCACAAAAAAGTGGGAGTGGCGTGTTGGTCAACAGGTCGCATGATCATAGCATCGACGGCCGGTGCGCGACCCCACCCAGGGCCCCACCTCCCAAGGCGATGCCCTCCGGCCAGCCCAACGCCGGGGTGGAAGAGGCGCAAGACCCGGTCCCGCCGAGCGGCCAACCGGTGCGGGTGCCGAGCGCTCTGCCGTCGTGCTTCAGGAGATGACCGCGCCACCCAGCGCCAGGTGCCCCAGCAAGGGACTCAGATCGCGATAGTCGGGGACAATCAATTCCGCCCCCGCTTCGATCAGCCGGTTCCGCTTCCAATCGTTGACGCCCACGCGGTGGGTTTCGTCACTCGCGACTCCGACCGCGATGCCCCCCACCCGGCTCACCTCCTGGATCTCGACAAATCCGTCCCCAAAACCCAGCAGTTCCCCCGGCCCAAGTTGCCGCTCGGCCACCAAGCGGTCGATGATCATTTGCTTCGAGTAACTCTGGTCATCGTCAATCGCCCCGTAGACCCGGTCGCCAAAAAACTCCTGCAAACCCAGTGCCTCGAGTTCCTGCTTCACGTACACCAGGTCGGTCCCGCTGGCGAGACTCAACTCGAGTCCCTGCCCAGCCAGCGCACGCAGCAACTCCAGCGACCCGGGGACCGTGAGACTTTCCGCCTCCACGGTCCCTTCCCGTAACCCCCGTGTGCGGCTGTGAACGCGCTGCAGCAGCCGCTCTTGAAACTCCTGCTTGTAAGCCATCGGAGCGAGCGGTTCCCCACCCCGGGCCCGAATTTCCTCGGCCAGCTGGATCATCTGGTGGATGGTCGGCTTGCCATTGAGCCGCATGACGAATTCCTCGACTCGCTGCCCCAACTGATCCCGCGGCTCGGCCCGCGGAGCCCGGGCCAGATGCTCGACCATCAGGGGAATCATCAACTCGGGCCAACCCTCCCGAATCAACGAGAGCGTCCCGTCGAAATCGAACACCGCCACGCGCACTCGCCCCCGGGGAATGCCGTCGCGGACAATCTCAATGCGGGTTCCAGGAAGCGAACGACGATCGGCGGGAAGTGCCGGCAGCATGGAATGGTGACCAGGGGGGTGGATCGAAGGGGATGCAGAGGTCTGGGGAGACTCGGCGTCAGGGCCAGACGGGACTGTGTTGATCTCGGCGTTGCTGGGCGAGCAGTCGGACGGCCCCGCAGCCCGCCTCCAGACCAGGTGGCCGGGGGGTTCGGGAACGAGTCCCTCTTCCTGATCGGCGGCGGGCCCGGTGATCTGCCCCAGCCAGCGCTCGCCCCCCAGGTCGAACTCGAACCAGGCGTCCCCGGGAGGTGCCGGGACCGGCTGGTAGGTCCCACCCAGCACCCGCTTGACGGTCCCCCGGTTTCCCGACACCGTTCCCTCGTAATCGAGATAGATCGACCGGTGGGGAGGCAGCCGCACAAGGGCAATCGGATGCCCGGAACAAGGCACCTCCGCCAACCGCCAGGTGCGCAGGCTCGCCCCATTTTCGAGCATCAGATCCCAATGCAACTGGGGCCAGTCATGCTGCAACACAACAAAACGCGGCATTTTTCAGCAATCAAACGAAGGGTGACGAGTTTTTCCGCACAGCGGCGCGGTTTTCGCAGCGGTGCGGTAAGATGCAGCAGCAGGAGGAGCCCACACCCCCCATCCGGGGATGTGAATTTACGTACAGGACGTGTCGTCACCTTGGGTTTGAGAACCAGGAGACCGGGGGAGGTCGCCCCTCCCCCGGGAGTTGGTTCGCTTGGTCAGCATGAGTGCCAGATGACTCCCGCCAAAGTACTTGCCTTGTGTCGTGAACGCGAGATCAAGGCCATCGATCTGCGGTTTATGGACTTTCCCGGGACGCAGAAGCACTTCACGATTCCCGTTCAGGCGTTGACGGAGAAGTCGTTTGAGGATGGCTTGGGCTTCAACGGCTCGTCGATTCGGGGCTGGAAGTCGATCAACGAGAGCGACATGCTGGTGGTGCCGCAGGCCGATACCGCGATCATCGACCCGTTCATGCCGCAGACTCTGGCCCTGACCTGCAACATTCAGGACCCGGTCACCCGGGCGGACTACGCCAAGGACCCCCGGAATGTGGCCCGGAAGGCCGAAGCCTACATGAAGCAGACGGGCCTGGCCGACACCGCCCAACTGGGGGCCGAGGCTGAGTTTTTCGTCTTCGATGACGTCCGTTTCGACCAGAACGAACACGAAAGCTATTACCACGTCGACAGTGTGGAGGGGGAGTGGAACCGGGGCCGGGGAAATGCCCGCGGGAACGCCGGTTATCGGATCCGCCATAAGGAGGGCTACTTTCCCATGCCCCCGGCCGACACCCTGCAGCCGCTCCGTACCGACATCATGCTGACCCTGGAGGAATGTGGGATTGAGGTCGAATCGCAACACCATGAAATCGCCTCGGGAGGACAATGCGAAGTCGATATGAAGTATCAGCCCTTGCTGCGGATGGCCGACAATCTCTGCCTGTACAAATATGTTGTCCGCAATGTGGCGGCCAAGCATGGAAAAACCGCCACCTTCATGCCCAAACCCCTTTGGAACGACAACGGATCGGGCCTGCATGTGTCGCTGTCGTTGTGGAAAAAGGGAGACAACCTGTTCGCTGGTTCGGGGTATGCCGGTCTGTCGCCTTTGGCCCTCCATGCGATTGGTGGGGTACTGAAACATGCTCCCGCACTGATGGCGTTCTGTTGCCCGACCACCAACAGCTACAAGCGGTTGTTTCCGGGGTTTGAAGCCCCCATCAGCCTGACGTTCAGCAGCCGCAACCGCTCCGCCGCCATCCGCATTCCCGTGTACAGTCCCGGATCCGAGAGCAAGCGGTTTGAATTCCGTCTCCCCGACTCGGCGGCCAATGGCTACCTGGCATTCGCCGCAATTCTGATGGCCGCCCTGGATGGCATCCAAAACCGGATCTCCCCGGGGCAACCCCTCGACAAGGACATGTACGACCTGCTGCCCGAGGAGTTGGCCGTGCATCCGCGCCCGGCCAGTTCGCTCGAGGCGGCCCTCGACGCGCTCCGCCGTGACCACGACTTCCTGCTGCGGGGTGATGTCTTCACGGAAGACGTCATCGACACCTGGATCTGGTACAAGACCGAACAGGAAATCGATGCCCTGAGACAACGGCCCCATCCGTTCGAATTCGCCATGTATTACGACATTTGACGCCGCCCCGGGCCGTGAGGGTGCCCCACGTTTCGCAGGCTGGTCTCCGCAGGTCCCACTCTCCGGCCCGAATCCGGGGAGATGGCCCGGAGCAGATCGGGGCGAAACTCCGCGGCGTTCGCGGTGTTTGTCTGAAAGAGAGCGGACCCGCACAGCCAATCCATTGGTCCCGCCGCCGACGGCGCGGCTGGTCTCGTCATTCCCGCGTGTCTGTTCTCAAGGGGCCCGGGTTTTCTCGGACCACGGATCGGCCCAACCGGTCGACGGCACCTGACGAAGGACGACCATGCGGATTTCACGACGCGGACTGCTGGCCTGGTGCGCACTGACAGCAGCGGGAAGACACTCAAAAGCGCACGCCACCGACTGGTTGCGCTTCCGGGGCCCCAATGGAACCGGAGTGGCACCGGAACCCATCGCCACTCCCACCCGGTTCGGTCCAGAAGAGAACCTGCACTGGAAAACGCGGCTGCCTGGTCCTGGATCGTCCTCCCCGATTGCTGTGGGACAGCGGGTCTATGTGACCTGCTGGTCGGGATATGCCGAGTCGCGGGATGATCTGGGAGATCTCCGCCAACTCCAGCGGCACCTGGTCTGTCTCGACCGCCAGTCGGGAATGATCGTCTGGGATCGCACCATCGACTCGGATGGCCAGGAAGAGGCGTATCGGGGAATGTTCGCCGAAAATGGCTACGCGTCGCACACCCCGGTCAGTGATGGCGAACGGATCTATGTCTACTTCGGCAAGGGGGGTGCCGCGGCCTTCGACCTGAACGGAGAACGGCTGTGGCTGACCGTGCTGGGGAAAGAGTCGGATCGCCGCGGTTGGGGTTCGGCCTCCAGTCCCGTGCTGCATGAAGACCTGTTGATTGTGACCGCCTCGGCCGAGAGCGAGGCGCTGGTGGCCCTCGACAAGCGGACCGGCCGCGAGGTCTGGCGCAAGGAGGCCCAGGGGTTCGCCGGGACGTGGGGCACTCCAGTGCTGGTGAAGGTGGCCGCGGACCGCACCGATCTGGTTCTGGCCGTGCCGTACGAGATCTGGGGATTCGATCCCCAGACCGGCAAGCTGCGGTGGTTCTGCGAAGCACTCAAGACCGATTCGTTCTGCTCGAGCCTGACGGTCGACAACGACGTGGTGTATGCGGTCGAGGGGCGGGGCGGAGGCTCGATCGCCGTCCGGGCCGGGGGAACGGGAGACGTCACGAAGACCCATGTCGTCTGGACGGGCCGCCACAACAGCCGCATCAGCACCCCTCTGCTGTCCGACGGTCGGCTGTACTTCATTGCCGGGGGAATTGTGAACTGCATCACCGCCGCCCAGGGAGAGAAGGTCTTCCAGGCCCGCTTGGGCGAGGGGGGCGACACTCCTCCCGAGGGCGGGGGAGGTCGTGGAGCACGTGGTTTTGGCAGAGGTGGGCCCGGGGGCGGGGGGGGCGGCCGGGGCGGTCAGGATTATTCCTCACCGGTGGCGGCCGACGGCAAATTATACTATGTCTCCCGCGGCGGAGAGATCCATGTGCTCAAGCTGGGCGAGACGTTCGAGAAATTGGCCACCAATCGACTGACCAGCGATCCGGAAGACTTCAGTGGAACCCCCGCGATCAGCGACGGGCAGATCTTCATCCGCTCGAGTCGCCATCTCTACTGCGTGAGCCTGCCGGAGACTCGCGGCCGGTAAACAGTGGCCAGCGACGGCGGGATGGGGAAGTGTTGCGAGGAGGCCACCGGCGGCTGCCAGCCACTCCCACCCGATGGATTGCTCCCGCCATTTGGAACACGGGCTGCCGGCGAGCATCGTGTTCGCTCGCGCGGCGGAGGGCTGGTGTCGGCCGTCACCCCGCCGTGCGGCGGACCTCGCTGGAGGGGTGGCGGGGGCCCACCAACAACCGCAATGTAAAACGGGTAGCCGGTCGGGTCACTCACCCAGTGACTGGCTCGCAGCGAAACGCACCGGCTCTTCCGGCGGGATCTCTCCCGGGCATTTGCCCCAGACGATGCCGGACCGCCTGTAAGTCCGTCGGCGGCTCGCAGGGATGGGTTACTCGCCCCCGGAACTGTTGTCGGCCGAGCGTTCCGCCTGGGCCGCGAATTGCAGGCCCGGCATCGGCTGTCCCTGCGGCAGCTTGAGCAGCCGTTGGGCCTCTTTCAGCACGAACTGCGCGTCCTGGAACGGCTCATGGCCGATGTCCTGCCAGCGCACCAGGCCACTGCCATCGATGAAGAATGTTCCGTGCAGCGGCTTGTTCTCGAAATCATCGAACGCCCGAAAGGCCTTGAAGGTCTGGAAGGCCGGATCGCTGACCAGCGGAAAGGGGAAGGTCCCCGATTTGTAGTTTTCAAGCGACTTCTTCAGCCCTTCGGCATTGTCGGTGCTGACCGCCACAAGATTGATCCCCACTTTCTCAAACTCGGCCGTCAGCGGAGCGAAGGCCTGCAATTGCTGGGCACAGTGCAGACATTCGTAACCCAGGTAGAAGATCACCACCGTGGGCCGCCCCTGGGACTGCGATGACGACCGTTCCGCTCCGGTGGCATCGAGCAGCGACCAACTGGGGGCCAGATAGGGGTGCCAGCGATAAGGACCCAGCGAATCGAGATCGGGGCGAATGCCCACATCGGTCGCGAGAGGGTGGGGCGTCCGCCAGTCGGCGGGAAGATTCAGCGACTGCACGACCGGCACCAGCCGCTGCAGCACCGGAAGATCGAGATCGGCCCGGCCCGCCAGCTCGCGCAGGGTGGTCATTCGTTGCTGCGCCTCGGCCTGTTCGCCGGCGAGCCACAGCAGTTCCACCAGGCTGGCCAGCGGTTGCACCTCGTTCTTCTTGCCATCGACCGCCGACTTGGCGGCCTGCAGCGCTTTGTCACGCTCGCCAGCCAGCAACTGCAGCCGGGCCAGGTACAACGGATCCACCCCCCCCGCCTGCTGCAGCTTGTCGTGGGCAGTCTTCAAGTCTCCCTGCACCACCGCCAGATGTCCTTCGACTTCCGCAATGGACAGATCGATGGGGCGCAGCGAATTCTCAATCTGCCGTTTGCGGTTGTTCTCGTCATCTGAGAGTTGGGGCAGAGGGGGCTCTTCGGGACGCGGGTCCGCCCCTTCGGGCAGCTTCACCGCGAACCCGGCGGGCTGGGCAAACTCGGCCAGGCGGGGCCGCAATTTCCCCCCCCGCTGCCGCAAATCCTCGAGTAGCGGCTGGGCCCGGCCCGGGTCTCCCTTGCGGATCCACGCAGAGGCCAGATACCGCAGTCGCTTGATCTGCTCCCCCTCGTCGTCGGTTGGTTCCAGGTAGGGAGTCTCGCAGAGAGCAATCAGGTCATCCCACAATTCCAGCAGAGTCAGCGTTTCGAACAACCGTTGCCGGCTGTAGGCCGCGCTCTTGCCCCCCGTGACGGTGTTGTGGCGGGGATGCCGGGGCAGTTCCCCCAGATTCCGGGCGAGCGACAGGGCGTCCCGGGCGCGCCCCAGGTACGTGAGATTGCGGCAGAGCCACTCGTTGTTATGGGCGTAATTGTGAATCTCATCGGGCAGAACCCGGTCCCGGATCATGTAGGCATGATCGCAACGGGCCGAGGCCTCCTGCTGCCAGACCGCGTCATCGTAACGCTGGACCCGCGAATAGATATGACCCGGCATATGCCACATGTGGGCGATGCCGGGTGATCCCTGCCCACACTTTGCGGACGAATCCAGGGCGAACTCGGGCTTCTCGTAGTCCCACAAATGAATCCGGAAGTGGTGGCAGGGATGCAGAGGCTCGGCGGCGATCACTTCTTTCAGCAGGGCGTCGACCGCGAGATGGCTGACCAGAGTGCTGCCATGGCCCCGGTTGAGCCAGAGCTGCAGCCCGAGCAGCGCCTTGGCTTCGAGATCTTCGGGGTACTTGTAGAGAATTTTTTCCAGCGCCCGGGCGTAGTTTTCGTGGCGTTCTTTGTCTTTGCCCCGATCGGCCTTGTAGAAAGCGTCGAGGGCATCGATGTACATCCCCTCCCGCTCCGACCCCTTGCCCTTCAGTTTGACCGCCTGCTCCAGGAACCCTTTGGCCCGCTTTTCGTTGTTCGTGTTGGCCATCGCCATCCCCCAGAACGCAAGGGCGCACTGCGGGTCGAGAGCGGCGGCCTGCCGAAAACTTCGTTCCGCCTCCAGGTACCAGAATCCATGCAGCTGGCCCACCCCCTGGTTGATAAACGCCTGCACGTCCGCGTTTTGCGTCGTGGCGGGAAATCGCACCGGCCCCGTGGTTCCCATCAGATAGGCCCGCTGCCGGGGACCTTCATTGAAGGTCTCCCCCATGTAGGAGTGCCCATGGGTCACGGCGGCCGGTGGGGGACTGGGTTGCTCCTGGCCAAAAGCGGCGGAACCGCCCAGCCAAACCGCGAATCCGACCACTCCCCCCGCGGCACCTGCCCGGACTGCCCGGGAACACCACGCCCCGCATGCCGCGAATCGTTCCGCACCAGCCGTGCGAAGGGAAACACCTGGGAAGCGGGACATGAGGGACCTTTCGGAACGGCATTCCTGACGGACTGTTTCCAAAGTATCTCGATGAGGAATAAAAATCCACCAGTGCCTTACATTCCCCCCCCCCTCCAACTTGACGAATAGGCACGAGAAAAGGATTGTTATGGAAATAACGGTTCTCTAGGAAACGGCTGTCGTCGGTTCGTCCCACGCTCTGTTCACGCTGTCAGTCGGTCCCAGTGAACGTCCCAGCAACCCTGAGAGAAGAGTACCTTCATGCTTCTCGATCGCGCCCAGCACTCCTCCGGCGAATTCGTTTTTCCGAAAATCGAACGACTGGATGACGTGCAGCGAAAGCACCGTCAACTCGCCGAATTGGCGGCGGTTTGGGAATGTGATGGATGCCTGTTGCGCGATCCCGCCAACATCAACTGGTTGACTTCGGGCATGTCGCGGCGACCGGGGGTGGGAGAGTCCGCACTGGCGCTGTATGTGGGGGAGGACACACGGGCGGTGCTGTGTGACAATACCGAGTCACTTGCGATCTTCGACGAAGATCTGGGTGGATTGGGGTTCTCGCTGAAGCAGCGCCCCTGGATGGAACCACGCGAGGTGCTGCTCGAGGAAATCTGCAGCACCCGGCGGCTGCTGTTGGACGCCCCCCTCCGCCTCGCCCGGGAAGGAATCGTCCGCCCAGGAATCTTTACCGAACTGCGCTGCCAGCTCAGTCCCATCGAGCGCGAGCGACTGCGGCGTCTGGGAGCCAAGGTCACCCGGGCGGTTGAGGCGACGGCCCGCACTCTCGAACAGGGGCAAACCGAAAATGAAATCGCGGGGCAATTGGCCTATCGACTGCTGCGGCAAAACGTCCAGCCGGTCCGCTTGAGGGCCGTCGCCGACGGACGTCTCAACCGCTATCGGAACTGGGAACGATCGGAACTGCCGTGCACGGCCTGGGTCACCCTGTCGGCCTGTGGCATGGCCGACGGTCTCCACGTGACGGCGACCCGCTCGGTGGTGCTGGGGCCAGGCTGTGAGCAATTGCTGATCCAATACGAGCAGGTCGGTCTCGTGGCCGCCACCGCGATCCACTTCTCCCGCGCGGGAGAGTCGTTTGGCGATGTCTGGAAACGAGTGCGCCGCATCTACGAAAAAATTGGCATTCCCAACGAATGGTTGGCCAATGATCAGGCGGAACTGATTGGGTATCGCCCCTGCGAGGAGAGCCTGCTGCCCGACAGCGTGCAAACCCTCGAAGAACAGACCGCGCTGCACTGGCACCCGCAGGTCGGGGGCTGCCTGATGGGAGACTCTGTGCTCGTGACCGAGGGGGATTCGGAGGTGATCACCTCACCCGGTGACTGGCCCCTGATGACCATCGAGGTCCGGGGCATTCCCGTCACCCTTCCGGATGTGCTGATCCGCTGGCCCCAATGAACGGCAACCGCCCAGTCCCCGGTCTCGGCTGGGCCGCCCCCTGGGCCCCCTGTCGTGGATCGGCCCCCGGCATTCGTTCCGGTTTCCAGCCGGTTGTGTTGGCCGTGCCCCCGCCTCGCGATCGCGGGCGGGCTGTTGGAAGCACTTCGTCAGCCAGGGCGCTCTTCGAACTCGCGGCCCTCTAGCCGTCGCACAACACGACGTGCAGAGAGCGGGCGCCATGGGCGCCAATCACCAGCGACTGCTCGATATCGGCGGTCTTCGACGGGCCCGAAAGAAAGACGCCAAATCCCACGCCACTCTCCCACCCCCCGGTCCCGCTGGTCAGCCGCTGGTAGGCTTCATGCATGTTGTGCACCACCTCCCGGCTGGAGACCACCAGCACCAGGTGCTGCGTTAGAAAGGGGACCACGCGGTGCCTGAGGCGGTCGGTCGGCAACCAGATCGCCGCATTCTCGGCCACTGCGAATTCCCCCGGCAACACCGCCAGCCAAACGTCTTCGAGCGTATGGGGATCGGCAACGTCGGCCAAATCGAATGTGGCAGGGACCAACTCGGGCACCAATGAGCAAATCCGCCGATCGGGCTTCAACAAACCGGCGGACTCCAGCTCGGCTCTGGCCTCGGCGAGCGTGGCGACGCGCAGGCAGCGCCCCCCCACCACTTGCAATGCCTCGGCGAATTGCTGCCGGGGATCGGGGTATTGAATCCCTCCGGCAAATGGCGAGGGACGGGGAGCCGTGGGGACCAGCGCCTTCCGGACGGCCGAGAGAATGGTGGTGCGACTGTCAGCGGACATGGCGACTCTTGAAACGCTCGCGGAAACTCTGGGCGGGGGCCGGGGGCAACTCCCGCTGCCGACCCCAGGGATTCAGCCGGTTGTACACCACAAACCGCGGCAACAGCCGCAGAGCGGTGCGGCCCAGCTTGCCCGCCCACGCGTAGAGCCGGGGACGCTGGAAGACCGCGCTGGTCAGGGTCATCGCAACCCGCTTGGTGAAGGGCAGCAGTTTTTGCTGCGCCAGTTCCCGCCGCCAGATCAGAAGTTGCTCATGGATATTGATCTTCACAGGGCAGACATCGCTGCACGAACCGCAAAGGCTGCAGGCATGCGGCAAAGACGCGTGCTTCGCCGGGTCGCGGGCCGGTTCGAGAATCGATCCGATGGGACCGGGAACCACGGCGTTGTAGCTGTGTCCGCCACTGCGGCGG
>CAIOTJ010000208.1 GCA_903861195.1 uncultured Planctomycetaceae bacterium
ACCGTATTCCCCGGACACAGATAATTGGCCACCCACAGTGGACCAGCATCCCGAGACTGCCCGCACAGCGCTTCGACCTGGGGTCGATCCAGCATCAGAATGCTCACCATCCCCGAGGGATTCGCGTCGGCCGCCGCCTGCATCGCAGCCCCGCGACGCTGGACCAGCCGCACCCCGTCGGCGAATGACAATGCCCCCGCAAACGTCAGCGCGGTGTACTCACCCAAGCTCAATCCGGCGCAGTACTCTGCCCCGGCCACCACCTCGGGAGACTCCTGCCGCAACTGTTCGAGACCCGCCAGGCTGGCGACGTAGATCGCGGGCTGGCTCACCGCCGTCGAATCGAGGCGATCTTTCGGCCCCTCCAGGCAGATCTGCAACAGATCGTACCCCAGAATCTCCGAGGCCTCGGCAAACAACCGC
Source organism: uncultured Planctomycetaceae bacterium (assembly GCA_903861195.1). Classification (GTDB taxonomy): domain Bacteria; phylum Planctomycetota; class Planctomycetia; order Planctomycetales; family Planctomycetaceae; genus UBA10511. The sequence goes on from CAIOTJ010000208.1 coordinate 424, forward strand.
GCTGCGGCAGCCGTTTGGCTGACGGCTGTCCGCCCCATCCCCACGAACTGGGCCCCCTGACCGGGGAACAAAAACGCTGTCCGAGCCACTCTGGAACCTCCTGGCAGCAGCCTGCCCACTCCCTTGCTTCAACCGTGTTGCCTCAACCGCCCCAGACTTCAACCGGCCTCACCCTTGTCGCCAGTTCGCCTGGAAACCAACTCGGGCGAGAGGCTGCCCCATCCAGATAACCTTCCCGCAGACAACAGAGTAAGTGGCACTCCTGCCAAACAGTGCGACTCAGGCATCGTTCGGCAGGGACAATTGCCTGGCCACAACATCCCCAGACATCAACCACAAATCCGACTCCAGCCCGGCCAGGGTCCCCCCTCGCCAATCTCCAACCGGCAGCCACCCGGCATCTCAGCCGCCAGGCATGTCAGCCAGCGCCTCGATGATCTGGGAGTTGATCTGTCTCTCGTGGAACTCCACCGCCCGCCGCAGGGCATTGAGAATGGAACGGTCCGTGCTCGATCCATGGCAGATCATGCAGACCCCATCCACACCCAACAACGGAGCGCCACCGGACTCGTGGTACGAAAATCTCCGTTCCACATTTTCGAAGGCCCGCCCCACCAGATGCTTCTCCTGATCGACGTGCTGCAGCACCTCGTGGGCCAGTCCCTTCAGCATCATCTCGGCCATGCCTTCACTGGCCTTCAACACCACATTCCCGACGAAGCCTTCGCAGACAATGACATCGGCCGCTCCCTGGAACAGATCCCGCCCTTCGACATTCCCCAAGTAACGTTCCCGGACCGGGCTCTCGCTAATCAACTTGTGGGTGTCGCGGACTGTCTCGGTCCCCTTCCCTTCCTCGCTGCCAATGTTCATCAACCCAATCCGGGGTGAGGCGATGCGCACCACCTGACGGGCGTAGATGTCTCCCATCACGGCATACTGGGCGAGGTGCTCGGGTTTTGCCCCCGGATTGGCCCCCACGTCCAGCAACACCGTCTGACCCGACATCGTCGGTAGCACCACCCCAATTCCGGGACGACGCACCCCCTTCAGGAACAGCCGCGTGCGCAGACCGGCCCCCACCACGGCCCCAGTGCTCCCGGCGCTGACCACGGCGTCCGCTTCGCGGCCCGCCATCAACTTCCAGCACACAGCAATCGAGCAGTTGGGCTTTTTGAGAAGCGCCTCCATCGGCTTCTCGTCCATCCCGGCGACCCCCTCAGAGGGAATCACCAAAATCTGCTTCCCACTGTAGCCAGAATCAGCCAGCAGTCGCTCCAATTCGGCCTGATCGCCGACCAGTAGCACTACCAGCCCGGGATTCTGCTGAACTGCCGCGATGGCCCCATGTACATTCGGACCCGGGGCGAAGTCGCCCCCCATCGCATCCAGGGCAATCCGCATGCAGCGCTATTCTCCTGCCCGCACATCAACCACCGTGCGACCCAAATAGGTACCGCAGGTGGGGCAGACCACATGGCTGGGGTGCTGGGTGCTGCACTTCGGGCAGGTGGTCAATTGTATGCCCTTGATCGCATTATGACTCCGCCGCTTGGCGGTGCGCGAGTGGGACTGACGTCGCTTGGGTACGGCCATGGAAACTCTGACTCGAAACTCAAAAGGGGACTGCCGCCTCGAAGGACCAATCAGCCCTTCTCTCAACGATCCCGTGAATGGTTTGCACCGGTCTCTCCCCCGGCGCGGCACGCTAGTGTACGGGGGAGCAATTCAGACTGTCAAGGAGCAATCGTCACTCTCTCTCCCACTCGCGTTCCCTGCCATTCCCCCCCCAGCCACTCGATCAGCAGCCGCAATTCCCGCTCCGGAAACAGCCGGGTGTCAAAAGCGGTCATCACGTTTTTCTTTCCGTAACAGCCGCAGAAAAACTGTTTTTGGGCTGGGAAGCGACCGGGCAACCCAGATGCGGGCACGTCACCTTGAAGACATCGACGGTGCTCTCGCCGGTCCTCACAGCCCAGACCGCACCAATCGCCACCTCGGAAGAGCGGGTCCACGCATCCACCCGCTGATCCCGCAGCACGATCCGCTGGGGTGTTCCCACCACCAGACCGTCGAGATTCACCGCCCGGCGAAAACTCCCCCCGGCCCCCTTTTTCCGCAGCGGTTCACACAACATCTCCACTCCCGGAAGGGTGCGCAGCCCGGCCTCGGCACTGCCCACCAGTGCAGAAACCCATTGAAAGAAAGTTCTGCGTTCCATTCGAATTGTGCTCTGGAACGGGCCGGCACGACCCAGGCGGAAACTCAAAAAAGCCCAAGGAAAAGAGACGTCGACGGCCTCTCTTCCCTGGGCGGACATCACCGGTTCGAAGGTGGTCGCCTCCCCTTCCCGGGCCAAACAATCACCGCTTCGAACCGATCATCGCAGACACATTTCGGCCAATGGTCATTCAGATCGACTTGTCTTGTTTTGCTGTCGCTGGGAAAGAATCCGCACTCCGTGCCGGCAACCTTTTCCCTGGCCTCTGCGCCGGGGACTGCTCCCCCATTCGCGATCTTTGCCATTTCTTCACACAAATCGCCCCCGTCTCCTCGCAGACAACCATTCAACTCAGAAGAGTGTTCCGTCCTCACTCAACTCGCCTGACACCGCCGTAGTGACACCCTCCCCACTGGACATGCTCCCCGGGATGACACTGGGCGATTTGCCAGCCTCTCAGTTGGGCGTTCCCCCGTCCTGCACCACCGGCGAGATTCTCGACCTGTTCGATCGCCATCCCGAGATTCCGGGAGTGATCGTGCAGGACGGCAGCCGATTGGTGGGCGTGCTGTCGCGAGTCAAGCTGATGGAACGGCTGAGTCAGCCGTTCGCCTTGGAACTTTATCGCAAACGCCCTATCCGCGTTCTGCACGACACCATCGACGACGCCCCCGACCGGTTCGATGCAGCCGAGCCCATTCCTGCCGCCGCCCAAAAGGCTCTGCTGCGCCCGGCCAACAGGGTTTATGAGCCGGTGGTCGTCAGCCATCCCGACGGCCGCTACTCGCTTCTGGAACTGCAAAAGCTGTTGATGGCCCAGTCACGACTCCTCGAGTTGGCGAATCTGGAGGTCCAGCGCCGGCAAGAGATCGCCGAGCAGGCGAATGTCTCCAAAAGCCAGTTCCTGGCCAACATGAGCCACGAGATCCGGACCCCTCTGACCGCCATCCTGGGATTCGCCGAGAACCTGCTGGAAACGCGTCTGCCCGATGTCGACCGACAAGCGGCCGTGCGAACCATCCTCCGCAACGGCGAACATCTTCTCGAGGTCATTAACGATATTCTCGACCTCTCCAAGATCGAAGCGGGCAAACTGGAGGTCGAGCTGCTGCCGGTTTCGGTGGTGCAAATCGCTGCAGATGTGCTCTCGGTCATGCGGGTGCGGGCTGATTCCAAGCAGTTGCCCCTGCACCTCGAATATGCCGGTCCCGTCCCCCAACAAATCGAAACCGATCCCACCCGTCTGCGGCAGATCCTCATCAATCTGCTCGCGAACGCCATCAAGTTTACCAGCCGTGGGCACGTCACCCTGCGGATCGAATATCACCCCGAACCGGTCGACAGCCCCTCGATCTCATTCACGATTGCCGATACGGGCATTGGCATGACCCCCGAACAGGCCGGCCGGCTGTTCGAGGCGTTCTCGCAGGCCGATGGCTCAACCACCCGCCGGTTTGGCGGGACCGGGCTGGGGTTGGCCATCAGCCGTCGGCTGGCGCGGATGCTGGGGGGAGATGTCACTGTCTCCAGCGATCTGGGGAAGGGGAGCGAGTTCCGTGTGGTCGTCGCCACGGGGCCGCTGGGCGAGACCCGTCTTTTGGCCGCGCCGCAGGACGCGACCATCTCCGACCCCGCCCCACCCCCACTCGACCTCAGCGACATCCACCTCAACCTGCGACTGCTGCTGGTGGAAGACAGTCCCGACAATCAATTGCTCATTGGCCATTTCCTGCGGCAATTGGGGGCTGAGGTCGAACTGGCCGACAATGGCCAGGCGGGCCTCGACCTCGCCCTGCTTGCCGAGGCCGATGGCCAACCGTTCGATCTCATCCTGATGGACATGCAGATGCCAGTGCTGGACGGGTACAGTGCCGTCCGACGGCTGCGCGGTCTGGGTTATACCCACCCCATCGTCGCCCTGACGGCCAACGCCATGGGAGGGGACCAACAGAAATGCCTGGCCGCCGGCTGCGACGACTACGCCACCAAACCGATCAATCGCCCACAGTTGTTTGAGTTGATCGTGAAACACACCCGTTCCCGCCAGGAGCCCGCCGTGAAAGCCAGCGCCATCGAGCCGCGCACGACTGCGGAACATCCTCCCCTGGTGGAGCGCAAAACACCCCCCCCGGGGTCGGAAGCGGATTCTCCGTTCGATCGCAAGCTCGCCCTGGAACGGGTCGGGGGGGATGTTTCCATGCTGCATGAACTGGCTGGAATGTTCCTGGAATTGGCCCCCCAGATGCTGGGCGACATTTATGGAGCGATTGAGTCTGGAGATGCCGACATTCTACGGCGTCAGGCCCACACCCTGAAGAACTCCGCCGACAATGTGGGGGCCCGCCGCGCCATGCAGGCCGCCTTCGACCTCGAAAAATTGGCCGCCAACCGCCACCCAGATGGGTGGCGGATTGGATTCGCGCGGGTGGAATCCGAGATGGCCCGGCTGCTTCCGGCCCTGGAACGGCTATTGCAACACAATCTGCTTCGCAATTGAAGACTCACTTCTGAGAATGGAACTGACGGAGATGGGAAACACGGTCCTGGTGGTTGATGACTCGGTCATGGACCGGCGCCGCGCGGGTGGACTGGTCGAAAAGGAAGGAGATTGGCGGGCGGTCTATGCGGAAGATGGGCCCGCCGCCCTCGCCCAGATCGCCGAATCGGTTCCGGACGTGGTCATCACCGACCTCACCATGCCCGGTATGACCGGCCTGGAACTGGTCGAGGCGATTCGTCGTGACCACCCCGACCTGCCGGTGATCATCATGACCTCCATGGGCAGCGAAGATGTCGCAGTCGAGGCGCTGCGACAGGGAGCCGCGAGTTACGTTCCCAAACGACGGCTGGCGGGAGACCTGTTGAACACCGTCCGCAGCGTGGCGGCCGACTCGCGCGACGCCCGGGGAACCGCCGGTCTGCAGCCCTGCCTCCGCAAGCAGACCCTCTCGTACACTCTGCCCCCCGACCTGCCTCTGGTGCTCGCCCTGGCGGGCTCTCTGCAACAGACTCTCTCCGAGATCTGGGCCTGTCCCAAGCGGGAACTGATCAACATCGGCATCGCGATCGAAGAGGCCCTGGTCAACGCCTTCTACCATGGCTGCCTGGAAGTTAGCCGCGAATTGCGCGATTCGGATCACTCGGCATGGGCCCGACTCGTCGAAGAACGGCAGCAAACCTCCCCGTGGAGCGATCGACGCATTCATCTCGAAGCGGCCATCTCCCCCCAACGCTGCACTGTTGTGGTGGTCGATGAGGGCCCTGGGTTCGACCCCAACCAGTTGCCCGATCCCACCGACCCGTCACACCTCGAAAGTGCCCTGGGGCGGGGGCTCGTGCTGATCAGCACCTTCATGGACTCGGTCACCCACAACAGCCGAGGCAACGAAATCACGATGGTCAAGCACCGTCCCCGTCGACGCCCTGCCGCGCCAGCCGCCAAACGGAATTGACAGCCCGGGACCACTATGGGAAGACCCCCTGCGCGGTGTTGTTCCCGTTTTCTCAGGTCTCGTTCCCGCCCCGCCCATGCCCCCGGTTGACTACCTCAAGGACCTCGTCCGTACGATTCCCGATTTCCCCAAGCCAGGGATCCAGTTTCGGGATATCACCACCCTTATCCAGGATCCCTGGGGCTTCAAACAGGCGATCGACCGGTTTGTCGAGCACTACCGCTACACCCCCATCGATGTCGTCGTGGCGATCGAATCGCGCGGCTTCATCATCGGCGGGGCCCTCGCCCATCACCTCAACACGGGGGTCGCGATCGTTCGCAAAAAAGGGAAACTCCCCTTCAAGACGGTCAAGCTTGAATACGCTCTGGAATACGGCACCGACTGCATTGAGATGCACGTCGATGCCATCCGCCCCGGTCAACGCTGCCTCGTCGTCGACGACTTGCTCGCGACCGGGGGCACTTGCCAGGCCTCGTGCCAGTTGATCGAACGCATGGGTGGCAACATCGTTGGGTGTGCGTTCATCATCGAACTCCCCGAGCTCAAGGGCCGCGAACGGCTCTCTCAATACGACCTGCACAGCCTCATTGAATTCGACGGCGAATAACCACAGAGCCTTCGCTGAAAGGTTGCCACTCCAGTACGGGGACGGGACTGGCCCTCATTCAGTCCGAGGCCCCGTCCCGCGGCTGCTCAGCCCGGTTCTCCCTTCGATGTCAGCCCCCCCCCGTCCCGAACAGTCCGCTCAGACGCGGTGCGGAGATTATGCCCACTCGCGGACTGGCTCGGCCTCCAGCAGCCGGATCGGGCGGCCGTCGACCGCCTGCACCACCAGGTCCAGCGGCAACCCCAGCTTGTGGTAGATCGACGCCACCACCTGCTCGGTCGTGTATTCGTTGTTCGCCGGGGCACTCCCCTGATCGTCAGTCGAACCAATCACCGAGCCACCTTGGATTCCTGCCCCGGCCATCACCACAAAACCTGCGGTCGCCCAGTGGTCGCGCCCGCTGGCCGAGTTGATCTTCGGCGTCCGGCCAAAATCGGTCATCCAGACCACCAGCGTATTGTCCAGCATTCCCTGCTGTTCCAGGTCGGTCAACAGTACCGGAAGGCCCTGGTCGACCGCCGGCATGAGACTTTTCTGCAGGGCATTGAAGCAGTCCTGGTGATTGTCCCACGACGGGTCGCTCACCGTCACAAACCGCACTCCGCTCTGCACCAGCCGCCGGGCCAGCAACAGCCGCTGCCCAAACCGGTTGCGGCCGTAGGCATCCCGCAGCTTCGTATCTTCACTCGCCAGGTCGAACGCCCGTTTGGTCTCGGGGGCCGTGATCATGTTCAGAGCCGCTTTGTAGTGCTCATCGACGGCATCAAAAGCCTTCGGCTGCAGGTCGGCCCGCCGCTGCAAGGCGTCAATTCGGGCCAGCATCTGCTTCCGGCGGTCCACCCGCCCCAGCTCCATATTCAACGGCGGAGTGATGTCGCGCACGCTGAACTTCGCATCATTCGCGTCGGCATGAATCTCGAACGGCATGTGTTCGAGCCCCAGCACCCCCGAGGTCCCCCCATTGAACGTCCGGTCCACGTACGCGCCCAACTGCACAAACGGAGGGAGCGCCGACTTGAACCCCTGCTGCTGGCTCACCACCGAGCCCACGCAGGGATACGTGATCGTCGGGTTGGGCAATCGGCCCGACATGCAGTACTGGTCGGCGAACCCGTGGCTGCCGTTCTTCGGGTTCCAGCTCCGCAGCAGCGAAAACCGGTTCACCTCCGCCGCCAGCTTCGGACAGATCTCGGTGAACTTCACCCCGGGAATCGCCGTATCGATCACACCAAACGGCCCCTTCACATTGATCGGGGCCTCGGGCTTCGGATCGAGCGTGTCGTGGTGGCTGGTTCCCCCCAGCGTCCAGATGAAAATGCAGTTCACATCCCGGGTCGCCTCACCCGCCCGGGCCCGCTGCGCCAACAGGGTCGGCAAGGTCAGCCCCAGTCCTCCCAGGCAGCCCAACTGCAACATCGATCGGCGATTCACACCCTCGCAGGTGCGGGCAATTCCAGAGGCGAGACTCAGCATTGGGCAGGCTCCGGGGCGGTGGGAGTCGGAACGCAACAGGTCGCATTTGAACTCGACCGGCGGGGAACTCCGACCAGCGTGTTCCATCGGCAGTCGGATCAACTTTTAATGATATATCCCCCGCAAGACCCGCGCCAATGGAGCCCGTGGTGTCGTCCCCACCCTGTTCCGGCAACCCGCTCCGCTACCCCACACCAACCCAAACTGCCCACCCCACCCCGGACGATTCGTCAGATTCCCTCCAGGTGGCACGACCCCGCCAGATCCTCCCTCCACTGCCGTCGGCGCAGCATACCACGCGGCCCCTCCGTGCGCCTCGGACCTTCAGATACAATGTGGCCGCAGGGGACTGCTCCTTGCCAATCCTTTCGGCCCTCGTTAATCCAGACTCTATGGGGCCGGCCACCGTGTCCCGCGTTTCCCCGCCGATTCTTTTCCCCGGTTTTCCGTGTCCAAGTCTGCCCGCACTCCGCTGCTGATCATCTTCCTCACGGTCTTCATCGACCTGTTGGGATTTGGCATCGTTCTGCCGCTGCTCCCCCGCTACGCCAAGAGCTTCCAGGCCAGTGGTCTCACGCTGGGTCTGCTGATGGCGTCGTTCTCGGTGATGCAACTGGTGTTCGCCCCCATTTGGGGACGTGTTTCCGATCGGGTCGGTCGCCGCCCCATTCTCATTCTCGGACTGGCAGGCTCGGCCTTCTTCTATACCCTGTTCGGGTACTGCACTTCTCTGGGGCCGTCCGGCAGCCTGCTGGGATTGGGAGTGATTCCCTGGCTCTTCCTCTGCCGGATTGGTGCCGGTATTGCCGGGGCCACCATCCCCACCGCCCAAGCCTACATCGCCGACGTCACCGGCCCTCAGCAACGGGCAGCGGGTATGGCGCTCATCGGGGCGGCCTTCGGAATTGGCTTCACCTTCGGCCCGCTGCTGGGGGCCGCCTTCGTCCCCGGCGACTTTTCCGACTTCCGCCGGGCCGGCAATCCCGTCGTCCAGACTCTCAAGCTCGCCGAGCCCCAACTGGCCCAGATCGACCAGGCCCAAGAGGCCTACCGTCAAGCCCGCCGCGAGCTGGGGCGCAGCAGTCGCCGCCTCGACCGCGACCACCTCAAACAGCAGCGAGACGAGCAGATCCTCGCCGTGATGAACGACCAGCAGCAGGCCGAATGGCGCCGCCTCAACGCCCCGGTCAGTGCCCCGGGCTACGTCGCCGGAGCACTCTCGTTCCTCGCGCTGTTGTCGGCCATTTTCCTGCTGCCCGAGTCCCTCTCGGCCCAGTCACAGCCGCAGGGACGCCACTGGATGGACCTGTCGAGTCTCCAGCAAGCCCTGGGCAAACCTTCGATCGGTCTGATTCTGCTGACCACATTTCTCACCACCTTCGCCTTCGCCCAGTTCGAGAGCACGCTGTCGCTGCTGACCGACTTTCTGGGAATGGCCGACCGCAGCAACTACCTCGTCTTCGCCTACATCGGCCTCGTGCTGACGCTCAGCCAAGGGCTCTTGGTGCGGCGGCTGCTGCCCCGCGTGGGGGAGCTCAAGATGGCGGTTGCCGGGACCATCTTGATGACCGTCGGCTTGCTGGCGGTCTCGTGGGCGGCCGACCGCGAGTCGACCAGCCTGCTGTACAGCGTATTGCCGCTGTCGGTCGTGGGCTTCTCGGCCACCAATCCCTCGCTGCAGTCGTTGCTGTCGCGGCGGACGAGTGCCGACCAGCAGGGCGGCATTTTGGGATTGGGGCAGAGCATGTCGGCGCTGGCCCGCATCCTAGGCCCCACGCTGGGTCTGACCCTGTCCGACAACAGCATCCTGCGTCCCTACCAGGTGGGGGCCGGCCTGATGCTGGTCAGCGTGCTGATGACGCTGGCCCTGCGGAAATCTCCCGAAACTGAGACCAGCGACACGCCAGCCGACGTGACCACCCCGGCCTGACAACGATCAAGCCCGGCTGATCCGCAGGACGGGAGGCCTGTTTTCCGGGTCGATCCAGGCCTCTTCCTGCCGCTTCCCGAAAAACATTCCCGGTGCGCTTGAGAAGTGCGAACCAGACGTTAGAATTCTGCCTCTCAACATCAGACAGATCTCTGCGGTGTTGTTCCCTCGCAAGAGGATCAGGGTCACGCCCCTATAGCTCAATTGGTAGAGCAAGTGACTCTTAATCACTAGGTTCTAGGTTCGAGCCCTAGTGGGGGCATTTTCCCGAGAGCCGCGTCCGAGAAATCGGACGCGGCTTTTTTTGTTGCCAAGACCGTCGCTGCGGGGCCTGCGGGCAGCGTTCGCCGCACCACCGACGGCCCCCTGGGTGGGCGGACGTCGATTAGTGTCGCCGCGAATCTGGCCCAGACACTTGGCAGTGTTGCGAGTGACCGAGGGATCCGGCCCCCGGCTTCTGGTCTCAAGCCCCCGGGGGCGCTGATTCACACCGCAGTTCCGGTTTGGCCGGCGGCACTTCCCGCAGCACCAACCGGAAACCGAGGTGAAACAGTCGCCGGGTGGGGGCGTGACTGACACGGTACGCCGACCGACAACTGCTGGCCCTGTCGCACCAGGCCCCGCCCCGAATGACGCGGTCGCTCAAGTGCGGCAGATCGACCAGCGGATCCACCCCGGGCAGCCGCTGTTTCCGATATCGGTCGAGACACCACTCGTCGACATTTCCGTGCAGATCGTGCAGACCCCACGCATTCGGCTCTTTTTGACCGACTCCATGCGCGTACTTTTCATTGCAGTCCCAGGTGTTGCGTGCGTGCCAGGCGTAGTCGTCCAGCCTCTCGGCACTGTCGCCGCAGGCATACGCGGTGCTGGTCCCCGCCCGGCAGCCGTATTCCCATTCCGCTTCAGTCGGCAGCGAGTACGCCCAACCCGCGGGCAGTCGTTTCGCCTCCCGTTCCTGATGGCTCAAACGGTCGGCAAACTGCCGGGCGTCGTGCCACGATACGCAGGTGGCGGCGAAGCGTCTTCCTTCCTGGATCCATGCTTGTCCCTGCCAGGGCCGCGTCTCCATGATGCGAAACCACTCGTCCTGGGTCACCTCGCACTGACCCAGCCAGAACCCCCGGGTGAGGGTGACCGGCACGGGATCTTCATCGGCATCGCGTCCCGGTTCCGACCGGGGACTGCCCATCGTGAACATTCCGGGCGGACACCACACCAGTTCCATCCCCAGTCCGTTGTCGGCACGAGTTTCCCCAGCCGTCTTGCCCCCCCGCGGCGGCTCATCCGCCAGCCCCCCACCAGGCACCGC
>CAIOTJ010000209.1 GCA_903861195.1 uncultured Planctomycetaceae bacterium
AGAGCAGGGGGATGTGGCGGGGGCGGTGGCTCAGGTGAAGGCCGCCCTCGACCGGCAGCCCGAATCCCCGAAACTGCTGGGGCGCCTCGCGGAATTGCAGTATCGCCAGGGGAAGCTCGAAGAGTGTGCGGCTACTGTGGATCGAACGTTTGCCGCCGATCCAGACGAACTGCAATCGCGCATTGTGACCGTCGGGCTGTTGAAGGAGACGGGGCGCGAAGAGGAGGCATTGGAGGCGTCGCGGTGGTTCATCGGGTATTACAACCGGCTCCAGCCGGAATCAGCCGAGGTTTTGGTCGGCATAGCCCGGGGGGTCGAACTGTTCGCCCTATGGAATCCGAAGTCGCCGAACCTCAACATGATCATCAATACGCTCTGTCCCGATGCGCTCAAGGCCGACCGCCGGTACTGGCAGGCACATGAGATGGCCGGGGGATTGCTCCTTGAGAAATACAACAAGGCCCAGGGACTTCCCGAGCTCAAGAAAGCTCTCGCCCTCAATCCGCAGGCCTCGTCGATTTACGCGAAGCTGGCCGAGGTCGCGTGGGAAGACCGCGATCTGGTGGAAGCCCGCCAGATGGTGGACCGGGCTCTGGAGATCAATCCCAACTGCGTTCCCGCTCTCTTGGTTCGCAGTGACCTGCAGCGGGAAGGGGGCGATCCCATCGCCGGCAAAGAAACCCTGGCCGCCGTCGAGAAGCTCAATCCGCGCGCCGCGGGTCTCTGGTCACGCCGGGCCGCCGCGTCGCTGTTCGACGAAGGGTTCCCGACTGACGCCGAGCTCGACACCCTGTTTGCCCGGCTGCAGGACCGCCAACCGTTGGGAGAGGCGGCGCAGTCCGGGTTCGGGCGAGCCCTGGCCCACGAAGCCGCGATCAATCCCCGCCCGTCGCGGTTCCTGACCGAAGTGGGGCGGCAGGCCGAATCCAAATTCAAGTTCGACTTCGCGGAGAGATGTTACCGCGAGGCGCTGCGGCTTTCGCAACGCCAGCCTGAGCCCCGCTCGGCCCTGGGACTACTGGCGATGCGGACTGGTCACCTGGCCGAGGCCCGGGAAATTCTCGATCAGGCCTTCGACAGCGACCCGTTTCATGTGCGGGTCAGCAACATGCGGAAGGTGGTCAAGCTGCTGGAGGGTTACGAGACACTCGAGACCGAGCACTTTCTGATCCGTTACGACTCGGTCGCCGACCGGGTCCTGGCCCGGTACCTGGCCGATTACCTCGAGTCGGTCTACCCCGAGATGGTGGCCCAGTATGGCCATGCCCCGGCTGAAAAGACGCAGTTCGAACTGTTCCACAAAGCCAAGGGGGTCTCGGCCCATTCCTGGTTCAGTGCCCGTCTGGTCGGATTGCCGTGGATCCAGACCATCGGGGCGTCGACCGGGATGATCGTGGCGCTCTCTTCTCCCACAGCGTCGGAAAGGCCCTACAACTGGGCCCGCGTGGCCAAACACGAGTTTGTGCACATCCTCACCCTCCAGGGAACCCGGTTCAACATTCCCCACTGGTACACCGAGGCGCTGGCCGTTTTGGCCGAGCAGACGCCGCGGCCCGAACTGTGGAACGAACTGCTGCGTGAACGGGTCCCGGCGGGCAAGTTGCTGAACCTCGACACGATCAATGAAGGGTTCACCCGGGCCAAAAACCAGCGGGACTGGAACTTCGCCTACTGCCAGTCGCGGCTGTATGCGGAGCACCTGCAGGAACGGTTTGGTGCCGACGCGACCAGCCGGCTGTTGGAGGGCTACCGCCAGGGGCTCTCCACCACGCAGGCCCTGCGACAACTGTTCCAGGTCGAGCAGGCCGAGTTCGAACAGGGCTATCGCGAATATCTCAACCGGGTGGTGGACCAATTGAAGGGGGAGATTCCCGAAGAGCCCGAGACCCACCTCCCGACCGCCGAGAAGGCATACCGCTCCCAGCCCGACGACCCGGCGGTGGCCGCCCGGTACGCGTTGGCTCTGAGCAATGTGAACAAGCGCAAGGAAGCCCGCAAGATCGCCATGGCGGTATTGGAGAAGCAGCCGCGGCATCCCGAGGCGTCGTTGGTAATGGCCCGGCTCTCGCTGCGGGCTGAAGACACGACCGAGGCGGCCCGGTGGCTCGACGAGGCGCTCGATCGCACCCATCCCGATGCCCGCATTCTGGAGGCCCGCGCCCGGCTGCACCTGGAGGAGAAAGAGTACCAGGCCGCAGCTGAACTGTATGAGCTGGGGCTTCAAACTGCTCCGTCACACGTTGCCTGGCAAAAGGGTTTGGCCACCGCGCTGTTGCGGGGCAAGCAGCTCGACCGTCTCAAGCCGGTGCTCGAGCAGCTGGCAAGCAGCGATGGCGACGACCCGCTGGTGCGGCGGAAACGGGCCGAGTTGGCACTGAACGAGCAGGACTTTGCGACTGCCCGCCGATATGCCGAACTGTCGCTGGAGATTGATGTGATGAACCCTGAAACCCACGAGATTCTCGCACAGTCGCTGGGAGAACTCGGGGAATTCGACCGCGCGGCGCGTGAGTGGGGAACCGCCGCCGAGATCCAGCCCAAGGAACCCCGTTTTCGGGTCGAACAGGCCCGGGCCCTGGGGAAGGCCGGCCGGCCTGGCGACGGGGTGGAAGTTCTCCAGGAACTGCTGAAGACCACGCCGGGGCACAAACCGGCCCAACAACTGCTCGAGGAACTTTCCAAGTGATCAAGCCCCTGAAGCCCGATGCCCCGTCCATGACCCTGGCCGATCTGCAACAGCTGATCCGCACGATGTATTCGTCGAAGGACGAAGCCCGGGGGGTTGATGGCACCTTTATGTGGCTGATGGAGGAGGTGGGGGAACTTGCCGCCGCCCTGCGCGAGGGGACCCGCGAAGAACAGGCCCTGGAGTTTGCCGATGTGCTCGCCTGGCTGGCGACCATCGCCAACGTGGCTGGGGTCGACCTCCAGCAGGCGGTGCACGACAAATATGGACGGGGTTGTCCGGGGTGTGGGCAGTTTGTCTGCCAGTGTGCGGCGTCTGAGAAACCCTGATTCCACTTTCCTGGTCTCACAGCGATGAGTCGCCGATCGGCTGTTGATCCGCTGCCTGGCTTCCTTCGGGACTTCCACGATGCCTGCTGAATCGCTTTCGCTCAACCGCCGCCACGCCGTGTACGCCGGAAGTTTCGATCCGCTGTCACTGGGGCATCTCGATGTGATTCGACGGGGGGTATCGCTGTTCGACCGGATCACGGTTGCGATCGGGATCAATCCGGCCAAGTCGCCGTTGTTCTCTCATCAAGAGCGGCTCTCGATCATTCGGGAAGTGGTGGCCCCTTTGCCGCGAGTGGAAGTCGCCTGTTTTGAAGGTTTGGCGGTCAATTTTCTGCGCTCCATCGGGGCCGGGGTGATGCTGCGGGGATTACGGACCCTGACCGACATCGAATCGGAATTCACCATGACCCTTGCCAACCACGCCCTGGACCCCGACATCGAGACGGTCTTCCTGATGGCCAGCGAGGGCTACTCGCACATCTCGAGTTCGCTGATCAAGCAGGTGGCGCTGCTGGGTCAGGAGGGGCAGGAGGAGTCGTTGGCCAAGTTCGTCCCCCCCGCAGTCATTCTGGCGCTGCGGAACAAACTGCGGGTGCGGCCCAGCATGCCAGCCTCCCCCGCATGAGGATTGGTCCCATTCCGCACGACCGCTAAACTCACCCAATTCGAATTGGTGAATGGTTGCGGTTGCTCCAATCACCCTCTGCGGTTCCACTGTTCGTCCGAGTTTCTTCCTCTTTTCGCTTGCGAGTTCTTCCATGGCGCTGACGCCCTCCACCATGCTTCCCCTCGGAACCGCCGCCCCCGATTTCCAACTTCCCGATGTCTCGGGCAAGACGGTCGGGCTGGCTGATTTTCGGGGAGCCCCGGCCCTGGTGGTGATGTTCATCTGTAATCATTGTCCCTACGTGAAGCACTTGCGCAGTGCCCTGGCTCAATTCGGCAAGGCGAACCAGGCTCGCGGCGTGGCTGTGGTGGGGATCAGCAGCAATGACCCGGTAGCCTATCCCGACGACTCGCTGGAAAACATGGCGGTGGAAGCGCGCGACGCCGGGTACAGCTTTTCCTACCTGTTTGACGAGTCCCAGGGGGTCGCCAAGGCCTATCAGGCGGCCTGCACTCCCGATTTCTATGTGTTCGACCGCGACCAGAAACTGGTCTACCGGGGTCAGTATGACGACAGTCGGCCTGGCAATGGCGCAGTGATTACTGGGAACGACCTGCAAGCCGCAGTTGAGGCGGTTCTGGCTGGCCGTCCCGTCCCGACCGCTCAAAAGCCCAGTATTGGCTGCAACATCAAGTGGAAGCCGGGCAATGCGCCCCCGTACTTCGGCTGACACAGGGCCTCATTTTCCAGATCCCGGTTCTGCTTCGGGTGGATGGGGTTGGCCAAGAGTCGGAAGGGGTTAAACCGGGGGAGGGCTGAACGGTTTCCACCAGAGAGGTGGAGGACAGACTCCTTCACATTGGTCCTTGAAGTCGACCTGACTACGATTTGGGCAGTCTGGCTCAATACCGCCATCTGGCGCATTGCTATTTGGCCCGGCCCCATCGCCTCCTGGTGATTTTGCATGTCCACCCTGACCCACTTTGATGAGACCGGCGCGAGCCGCATGGTGGATGTTGGAGACAAGGGCGTGACCAGGCGCATTGCGCGGGCCGAAGGTTGGGTTGAGATGGAACCGGAAACCCTTCGAACCATTCTCGACCGCCGTGTGGCCAAGGGGGATGTGTTGGAGATCGCCCGCATTGCGGGAATCATGGCCGCCAAAGAGACCTCCCGATTGATTCCTCTCTGTCATCCCCTCGCCCTGTCTTCGGTTCGCATCGAGCTCTCACCGGTCGATGACCGGCGACTGCGGATTGAGTCCTGCGTGCAGATAGATGGCCAGACGGGGGTTGAGATGGAGGCGTTGACTGCCGTCTCCGTGACGGCGCTCACAGTTTACGACATGTGCAAGGCGATCGACCGTGGGATGACTCTGGGGCCTTTTCGCCTACTGGAGAAATCGGGAGGAAAAAGCGGCCATTTCCTTCGCCAGTCGGCTGTCGAATCCGTTGCCGAGACTTCTTCGCAGATTGCTGATCACGGCTGAGTTGCCCGACACTTCTGGATAGTTCCGTCATGAAGACACCCCCCCGGTTTACTCCCTCATCTGCCCCATTGATGGCCCGTGTCCAGGGTCTGGTTGGCGAATCTCTGCGGAGAGTTGAAACGATCTTCGCAGAGGAGATTTCCAGCCGGTCACCCTACGTGCGGGAGATTCTCGACCATCTGGCTGGCTACCGTGGCAAGCGGATGCGTCCGATGCTGGTTTTGTTGTCTGGCCAGGCATGTGGCAAAGTGGGGGACGCCCACTGCATGCTGGCCGCCGCGATTGAGATGATCCACACCGCTACGCTCGTCCATGACGACATCCTTGACGATGCGACCACCCGGCGGCATGTGGCCACGATCAATTCCCGCTGGACTAACGAAACCAGTGTTTTGCTGGGAGACTATCTCTTCACTCATGCGTTTCACCTGACAAGTCGCCTTGGGGATGCCGCGGCCTGCCGTTCCATCGGCCGGGCGACCAACCTTGTCTGCGAGGGGGAGATGAGCCAGATTGGAGAACGTGGCAATCTCGACCTTTCCGAGGAAACCTACCTCGAGATCATAGAGGGAAAAACGGCTGAGTTGTGCGCGGTCGCCTGTGAGTTGGGAGCGCGTCACTCGGGAGCCTCTGAGGACGTGTGTCGAGAACTGGACGGTTATGGCCGTGATCTGGGAATCGCCTTTCAGATCGCCGACGACCTGCTCGATGTGGTGGGCAACGAGCGGCAAACCGGCAAGACTCTGGGGAGTGATCTCGAAAAGCAGAAGCTGACCCTGCCTATCATTCACCTTTTGGCCCACAGTGAGGGGACCCAGGCCGAGCGTGTCCGCGATCTGCTCTCTCGTCCGGGGCCGCAGGCTCGGGAAGAACTGCTGCCTCTGCTGGTCGCCACTGGCTCCCTCGACTATGCCCGGACACGGGCGGTGGAGTTTACGGTTTCTGCTCGGCAGCGGCTGCTGTGTCTTCCCGATTCGCCCGCTCGACAGCTGCTGGATGAGATGGCTGATTTTGTGGCGATCCGCTCTGCCTGAGAGGGTCTGGCTGGGCTCGGGAACTTCTCCTCGGATCCAAATCCCAAGCTACGACGCGAGTGAATCTGGATCCCACTGGCGGTCTGGGAGAACCGGGGCCGTGTGGCTACAATGCCGCTTCGTGCCGGTTCCATTGTCCGATTGCCAGGTTCTGCCGTGGCCGAAACTGCTGCCACTGCTGATGAAATTGAACGCCAGACGCAGGCGATCGGGCGGTATCTTTGGAATCATCTGGAGCGGGGTTCGCCATCAGTTTTTGACCGGCGTTGGTGGGATGACAGGATTCTGTCGTGGGCGATGACCGACGAGTCGGTCAAAGTCCAGATGTTCCGGTTCATCGACGTTTTGCCGATGCTGCGGACTCCCGACTCGGTCATTCGGCATCTGCACGAGTATTTCGACGAGATCTCTGACCACTTTCCCCGCGCGTCCCGGCTGGCACTGGAGATCACCACTCCTGGCACGGTTCTGGGGCGCGCCGTCGCCACGACCGCCCGACGGAATGCCATCCGGATGGCGAAGCGGTTCATCGCAGGACTCGCAGTGGACGAGGTCTCACAGACCCTTGCCCGACTGCGCCGGCAGGGTTTCGCTTTCACGCTGGACCTGTTGGGGGAGGCGATCGTCAGCGAGCCGGAGGCCGACGCTTATCTCCAGAGCTATCTCGATTTGATCCAAGGTCTGGCTCCCGTCGTGAACGCCTGGCCCGAGAATTTCCAACTCGATTGCGATCACCGCGGCCCTATTCCCCGGGTCAATGTTTCGGTCAAGCTCTCGGCCCTCTACAGCCAGTTCAATCCGCTGGATCCCAAGCGAACCTCAGAAGGGGTGAAATCGCGATTGCGACCCCTCTTGCGAATGGCCCAGGAACATCATGCGTATGTGCACTTCGACATGGAGCACTACGCGTTCAAAGACCTGACCCTCGCGATCTTCCAGGACATCTTCAGCGAGGCCGAGTTTCGCGACTTTGCCGATGTAGGCATTGTGATCCAGGCTTACCTGCCGGACGCGGGTCGCGATCTGGCTCGACTGCGCGAATGGGTTGAGAAACGGGAGACCCCCATCTGGATTCGGCTGGTGAAGGGGGCCTATTGGGACTACGAGACCGTCGCGGCGGCGGCCCGGGGCTGGCCTGTGCCGGTCTTCACCCGCAAATGGCAATCGGACGACAATTTTGAAACCCAAACGCGGTTCCTGATGGAGAACTGGAAGTGGCTGCGGCCCGCGTTCGGCAGCCACAACCTGCGCAGTCTGGCCCACGCCACCGCCTGCGCCCGTTGCCTGAAGGTGCCCGACGGGGCGTGGGAAGTTCAGATGCTGTACGGCATGGGGGCCGAACAAGCCCAGTTGTTTGCCGAACAGGGACGCCGCGTGCGCATTTACACTCCGTTTGGCGATCTCATTCCGGGCATGGCTTACCTGGTCCGCCGACTGCTGGAAAACACCTCCAACGACTCGTTCCTGCGGGCGAGCTTTGCGGAAAATGTGCGAATCGAGGATCTGCTGATGAAACCCGCCGACCGTGCCGCGCTCGATCCCGTCCCGACTCGGCCCCCCGAGCCTTTGTTTCAGAACGAACCCCTGGTCGATTTCGGATTGGAGGAGACCCGGCAGGCTGTCGCGACGGCACTGGAAAAGATCGAGGATGACTTCGACAGGGTCTATCCGCTGGTGATTGGGGGACGGCGGTTCGACACACGGGCCACCATCGTTTCGAAGAATCCGTCGCGGAAGCGTCAGACCGTGGGGGCCAGCGCCAAAGCGACTGCCGAGCATGCCCGCGACGCGGTCGCCGCCGCGCGCACCGCCTTCAAGACCTGGTCGCGGACTCCCGTCTCCTACCGGGCCGAATATCTCGAACTGGTCGCCCGCAAACTGCAGGATCGGCGGGCCGAGTTGACCGCGTGGATCATCGTCGAATGTGGCAAGCCCTGGATCGAGGCCGACGCCGACGTGGCCGAGGCGATCGACTTCTGCCGCTACTACGCTCTGCAGATGCGCGACCTCGACGAGCCGATCGCCTGCGACGTTCCCGGTGAAGAAAACCGCTACAGCTATCGCGCGCGTGGTGTGGCGGTGGTGATTGCCCCCTGGAATTTTCCCTTGGCAATTCTGACCGGCATGACGGTGGCGGCTCTGGTGGCCGGGAATACTGTGGTGATGAAGCCGGCCGAGCAGGCTCCGGTCATCGCCGCCAAGCTGATGGAAATGTTTGAGGAGGCGGGTCTTCCCGACGGTGTCTTGAATTACCTGCCCGGCGTGGGGGAAGAGATCGGCCCGGTGCTGGTGTCGCATCCTGACGTCGATCTCATCGCCTTCACTGGCTCACAGGCGGTGGGTTTGGGGATCAACGAGACGGCCGCCCACACCGACCAGTCGCAGGGCTCGATCCGCCGGGTCATTGCCGAATTGGGGGGGAAGAACGCCATCATCGTGGACGATGACGCCAACCTCGACGAAGCGGTTGTGGGAGTTATTCAGAGTGCGTTTGGCTATGCCGGGCAGAAATGCTCAGCCTGCTCGCGAGTGATCGTTGTTGATGGTGCATACGACGAATTCACCCGACGCCTGCACGCTGCCGTGGCCAGCGTGGTGATCGGTGCAGCCGATCAGCCGGGTACCTTTGTGGGACCGGTCATCGATGCCGAGTCGCGGCAACGGATTGAAGACTACATCGCGGTGGGGGAAGACGAGGGGCGGTTGCTGGTGAAGGGGGACGCGGGGAAACTGGCCGACCAGGGGTTCTTTGTGGCCCCGCATGTTTTCGTCGATCTCTCTCCCGAGTCGCGGCTGGCCCAGGAAGAGATCTTCGGCCCTGTCCTGGTGGTGTTGCGGGCCCGCGATTTCAGTCACGCCCTCGAACTGGCCAACGGCACCCGCTTCGCCCTCACCGGAGGGGTCTACTCGCGCAGTCCGGTGAATCTGAAGCGGGCCCGGCAGGAGTTCGAAGTCGGCAATCTCTACCTCAACCGCTCGATCACCGGAGCGATGGTGCAACGGCATCCATTCGGGGGCTACAAGATGTCGGGCATCGGCTCCAAAGCGGGCGGCCCCGACTACCTGCTACAATTCCTGGTGCCGGTCAATATCACTGAAAATACCCTCCGCCGGGGTTTTGCCCCGGGGGAGGGGGGGGCGAGTGGGAAGCCGAAGGGTTCGTGACGGCTGGATTCGCCAGCCAGATCACTCAACTTCAATTGGCTCCCGGAATACGTTCGGTCGGATCTTTGGCCATTCGAGTCGCGAAGAGAAGCCCCCGAACGTCTTGTGCCCGCAGCCTTCGAGGCGGCAGAAATCCGCATTGCCAAGTCCTGAAGGCGGATGAGGATCGAGTTATTTCGCCAGGAATCGACTGGCTTGGCTCCGTCCCAGCAGTATCAGGCTGGCAAGACCCGCGAGGACCAGAGTCCCTGGCTCGGGAATCGCAGGTGGAGGAGCTTTGGGGTTTCCCAGCTTCCACTCCGAGATCCCTGGGAAGTAGGAGGTGGGGCCCGAAATCTGGAATGCGGTAAAGTACTCCTGGGGATCATCGGTCTTGAACCCCGAGAACGCGAAAGACTCCTCGCTGCCGGGCATGGTGACCGAGAGCGTATACGTCCCGCTCCCTCCGGGACCGAGAGTGGACAACACCACCGTCGCCGTCGTGGCAGGATGTGTCGCGCTCACAAAGTTGTTCAGGTACCCGAGATCGAAGCCAAAGCTTGAGTAACGTGACGGCAGTGTGTCGATGTTGGCACTCATCAGGGGTCCGTAGGCGTACAGCGTCACGTTGCGGATGGGATTCCAAATCAACGGAGGCGTGCTATTGGACGCGACGGTGTTCGCCCCAATCACATATGTCGCCTGGGTGAAGGTCAATCCCGCCGGAGATGGAGCGGCACTGAGATAGTTCAGTCCCGGTCCGAAATGATCAAAGTTTTCGCTCAATGCCACATCTGTCTGAGCGACGAACGCGGCTTTCGATGTGAATTGAAGCACACCTGCGCGGGCTTCGCTCAGGCCGAGCGCCACCAGCCCAAACAATACCCACGTCGCGAACCGGGCCATCGACGCCCGCACCAGTTGTCCAGCAAGCTGTCTCATCACGTACTCCTCGAGTTGTCATGTCTTGTCAGTTCCAACAACGCGAGGAGACTGTAGTGGGGGCCCGAGCCGAACACGAATGTCCCATCGACACTTCTGCTGACATAAAACATCGTTTTCGTCAGCACGCCAATCGAGCCGCGACCCAGTGAGGGTGATCGGTGACACACGACAAGTCGGCGGGCCGTGTTGCGGAGTTTGTCAGCTGTTGACTTGGTTCCCGATCACCTGCCGCATCTGGGCATGGCAGGCGGAAATGACCGCGGCATACGCCTTTCCTGCCGACGTGGGGAACCACCCCTGCGTTTCCGGAGAGGGCATCACCAGCTCATACAAACGCACATCAAACCCCTTGAGGGGCGCGACGGGCGTGTAACCGTGGCGCTGCAGACGCTGCTCCATCTCGGGGGTTCCCCCCACGCACAGGATGTGGATTGGTTCCCCGGCTCCCTCGGCGGGATTGGTCGTGAATGACTGTCGAGCCACTTGATAGATAATCGTGGTCATTTGCCGGGCTGAGGCCCAGCCCACCCGCGTCCGGACTGACTTCGGCAGGCTGCTGGCCAGCGCTTCCCCGAGGAAATACCGGCTGGGGACCTGAATCAGATCCGGGGAGAGTTCGAGGTCCGACAGGCGGCCGTCTCGGAGATCGTGATAGGCCTCCCGCCGCAGCGGCAACATCACGCTCCCTCCAACCTGTTCCTCCCCACAGACCGCCTTCAGAACCGACCAGGGAGACTGCTCCCACCAGGCCAGAACCTGGTCCTGAAACATCGCCACGCTGCGCCCCATATGGGCCTCACCCTGTGCCAGGAACTCGGCGGGGTCACGCGGCTGGAGTCCTTGAGGATCCCCCGCCAATCCTCTTCCCACGTCGATCATCGTCCATCGCACGAGTTCGCGGACCTCCTGCTCCGACCGGCAGAGGCTCCGTTCGTCCACCCCCAGCAGGGCGGCGGAAAACATGCCGGTCAATCTTCGCCACCCCTCGCCCCGCCAGTCGGTCTGAATTTGCGATTCATCACAATTGGCCGAATACTGTTCCACCAACTCCCCAGTGCTGATCGTCTCGCCATCCGTCCGTCCCTGGCTGCCCAGGAATTGCACCACATGCCGGCGGGCATTCAGGCACAGATAGCCCAAAACCCCCTCCACCAGCCGGGCAGGCCCGTACCCGAGCTGACGCAGTGTTTTGTACTCGCGTTCCGAACCGCTCCAATCGAGCGACTCACGCAGGTGCCGGAACAATTGCTTGTACTTCGGCCAGCGGTCGTCCCCCTCAGCATCCACTTCCGAGAGCCACGCCCGCAGAGACTCGGCCAGCAGGCGGAACTCGGTAATGCGGCGGGGCATGTCGGGACCAACGGGAGAAATCGACGGAAGTGCGGACGTGCCCGCACGGCGCCAGGATCGAACCCATCGTCCGTCAGAACAGGGGAGCGCTGTCTGTTGAAACGAACGTAACAGAAGACTTCATCTACGCTTACTGTAGCGAACTGCTGGGCCTGTGACCACACACCCGGGCAATCAGCTCCATACCTGCACCCCACATCAATCACTCCCCGGTCGTTCAACACACCGTAACAGCTCCCGCCCAATTCCAGGCACAGCGGTTTGGATTGCACCCAGTCGCTCACAGACGATTTGTTGTTACCGACACCCTTTTCCGCGCCTACTCCAGGCGCCGTGACGTGTGGTCATGCAGGATTTTCCACTCGCCGTCGATGCGGCGCAGCACGAGGGTGAAGTTTCCCCCCAAAGGCCCGGCTTCACGCGTCAGCTTCCAGTTGCCCAACACCATCGCGGCATCTGTCCCCAAAAGGGTCGTTTCGAGATCGGAGAATTCGAGCTGGCCCATCGCCTTCCGGTCGGGATAGGTCTTGAGATACCGGGCCCGCGTCGCCCCGAAACCCCGCCGCACTTCTCCTCCCGAGCTGAAGGTCAGCTTGTCGGAGTTCCAATAGGGAACCAGAAACTCCTCGATGTTCCCCCGATTCCAGGCATCCCGTTGGGCCTCCAGCAGAGCGGTCAGGTCACGCTCGACGGCCCCGGGCTTGTTTTTTGGCTCTTGGGCCGAGACCCCGCCGTGCCACCAGGCCGCCAGCAGCAGCACCGCAAATCCCGCCACGCTGCCGATGGCCCACATACGCCTCAGTTGGACTGCCATGAAATCGACTCCCGGACGGGGACAATGTGAAAGCGGGTTGGTTTGGCAGGTAAACTGGGGTTGAGGTACACACTGCCTCGATGAAATCCGGTCACACGCCAGCGCCCGGTCGACATTCGCGCATGGCGAGATTTCTGCGGTCCGGTCACACCCGGGACCTACTTTAGCGGCTCTCCTTCGATCGGCTCGCCGTTTGTCGTCAGCACCTGGATCTCATGTGCCCGGTGGGGACCGGTGTATTTCCAGACAAGCTGCTTCTCGCGATTCACCTCGAACACCTTGATTGGCCCTTGGGTGCCATAGCTGGCGATCACCGTGTTGCCATTCGGCAGTCGTTGACCGCCGCAGGGATCGGCGAATGGCTTCAGCTCGGGAAAGTCCTCATTTCCCACCTTCCAGACCACCTTCCCCTGAGGGTCGAGCTCCACCGTCTTGTTGCCGTGGGTCAGATTCACCAGCGTATTGCCGTTCTTCAGGCGGATCGCCGTAAAGGGCCAATTCTCAGCCGCCCGGCCTCCCAAATCGGCCAGATCGGTTGCGAATTCCTGCACCACCTGCCCCTGCGGTGTGTACTCTTTCACCTTGAACGCCAGCAGGTGGGGAGCGAGATAGTTGCCATTCGGCAACCGGCGGGCCATGCGGGTTTGCATGTGGGCATTGTCGGTCTCGGGCTGCAGTGGGCAATCCACCACGATCTCTCCCGCGGGATTCACTTCCAGCACGCGCGGGCGCTTTCCCAATTCGGTGATCAGCGTATTGCGATTCGCCAGACGCTGCGCCGTTCCCAACTCGGCATTCTCGGCCGATTTCCGGTACCGGAATACCACCTCTTTCTCGCGCGTCAGCTCGCGGACCTCGTCGCTCCAGGCGATCAGCACGTTGCCATTCGGCAGCACGTAGCCGTCGCGGGCGGCGGGCTGACCGGCATTCCACAACTCTTCCCCCTCTTCGCCGATGATGCCCGTAAACGTCGGGCCGGCAATGAAGAACGAATGCTTCACGACAGGCTCGGTCACGGCCCCCCCCTGACGGCTCAGTTCCTCCCGAAACGCCTGCTCCTTGAACGACACGTAATCCGTATAACCCTGCGGATCGATGAACGGACTTCCTTCGCTGGACTTCAGACGGGCATGTTTTGCGGGGAGCTTGTAGTAATCTCCATGCGCTCCCAGGAAGATGTCGCAGGGAAGACTCTTGAGCCGGCGGAATGTCGCCGCATAGTCGGCGGCAATCGCCGGATACGCCGTGTTCCCCACGAGCTGATAGCCCGGGTTCACATTTGGGCTGCCAATCACCACGACATCCAGCGGTGTTTCCTTGTCGGTGGTCCTCCAGCTCCAGGTAGTGCAGCCGGGTGTATGTCCCGCCGTGCGATGGGCTGTCAAGGTCACTCCGCCCAAAGTGACCTTCTCGCGGTCTTTGAGCACACGGTCGACAGGGCAGGGGAGCCAGCGTTGGTCGGTGTAAAGGTACTGACCTTCTCCCCCCTTGCGAATGACCTCCTCATCCCCCTGCATCACCAGCACCTGGGCTCCCGTCAATTCCTTGAGCCGCGCATGTCCCGCCACATGATCGGAGTGGGCGTGGCTGGCGAGGATGTATTTGACATCGGTCGGCTTGAAGCCGAGGGTTTGCACGGCGTCGCGGATCAGCGGCACCGTTTCCTCAAAACCGCTGTTGATCAGGATGTGACCGTCGGGGGTGGTGATGAGATACGTCGCGAGATCCTGCGAGCCGACGTAGTAGGTATTGTCGGCGATCTTGTGCGGGGGGAAGGGCCCGTCCGCACGGCTGGTGCCTGTGCCGACGGTGAACAGGACGGCGAGGCTGGCACAGAGAACGCGCGAGAGCATGGGGCGGACTCGGTCAGAAAGGATGGGAGTTCGAACAAACAGAAAACGGTCGGTCCCCAGACTCAAGTCCGCCACAAACCGGGAGCCGGGGAGATGAATCCCGATTCCGATTCCGACTGCGAGTCTGAATTGCTGGCATCCTCAAGCCGCAGGGGGGGCGTCGGCGACGATTCGACCACGCCACCCCGCGGCAAGTGCCGTTATTTCTTCAGCAGATCTTCGACAAACTTGCTGACATCGGCGTAGCTAAAGCCTTCTTCGTCGGTCGTGGCATTGTCGTTATTGAAGCACTTCGCGAGTTTTCCATCCTTGCCATAGACGAAGACGGCGGGAATCGATGCTATCTTCAGGTTGTCGAACACCACCTCGGCTTCATCGCTGGCCATCAGGTTTTCGAAGGTCGCCTGTTCCTTTTCCAGGAATTTCATGACCCGCTCGCGATAGAACTCGGGAGGCTTGTTCTTGATGCCGGCGTAGTCGCACGACAGCGACATGCAGACCACTTGTTTGCCGCCGTATTTGGCGTTCATCTTCACCAGATTGGGGAACTCCTTCATGCAGGGGGGGCACGACGTGGACCAGGCGTCGAGAACGACGATCTTCCCCTTGTGGGCGGCAATCCTGGCGACGATCGAATTCCAGTCGACGATTTGCAGCGTCACCTTCGCCTTGTCATCGGCATGGGTCGACTCCGTTCCCAACAATCCGGCCAAAACTGCCAGCAGCAGACTTCCGACAAACAGGCCAATTCGAGATCCGTTCTCTGGACGCATGGTGCGTATTCCTTGGAAGTGACTCAAGAGACTCCAGAGCCTCTGCTCCGGACAGGTGAACAATACCCAACCAAGCCCCAGAGACTCAAGCAGGGACGACAACGCCACAGCTCGTGCGACAATAAACGGTGCCCCAATCCCATTCGGGTGTTGGAAAGAAGAGCGGTGCTTCCAAACGCCGATGGTCATGCGTGTCTTCCTGATGCCAGTGCAGGCATCCGGGCCAGACTAGCGAATCGCCAGAGGACGGAGGGCGAAGCCGGCGACCGTACCGGCGATCTTGGCGGTGGTTGCGACGTAGCAGAACTCGTACGCCTTGTCGCGGGCCAGCCCCTCGAGGTTGTGGAACTCGCCAATGTGCACTCCCTGCTCGATCAGCAGGTATTTGTGGACGGGAATGAATGTGTCGCTCCCGGCTGGGGCAGGGGCGACCTCCAGTCCGCTGGTGTCGGAACCCAGCAGCAGCGAACCCTTCTGCTCGATCAGATACCTCGCAGTCTCGAGATTGATCCCCGCCGTGTCGTACTCCTTCAGGGTCTCGACGTCGGCACCGTCTTCCCCCCAGAACTGCAGTGTCCCCGTGCGGAACAGGACCACGTCGCCTGGTCGGAGTTCGGTCCCCTGGCGTTGGCAGGCGGCGTCGACATCGGCGGGAGTGATGGCGTAGTGCGGCGGCAGGGCCTTCATCTGCTTCAAGCCCGCGATGTCGAGCAAGACTCCCCGGGCGATAATCGGCGGAATGTTGGTCGCCGAGCACTTGCGGATGCCGAAGTTCCCTCCCCAGTCACTCTCTTTGAAGCCGTTGTACCAGTGGTTGTCTTCCCCCACCGTCACGTGGCCCAGTCCGTCAATCTGGGTGCCGACGTTGTCGTTGATGAACAGCGCACAGCTATGCCACCCCTGGCCCGAGGGGTTCTTGTCGGGAAGGGTGAAATCGAGATCCCGCTGTCGCTTGACCCCCTCCGGAGACCGGAAGGTGATCACCTCGCCGGGACTGTGCCCCGGCCACTTGAAGCTGTTGCGGCTGTAGTTGATCCCCAGGTCGTACACCTGCCCGGTTTTCGCCAATTGCAGGGCCCGAGCCCGGGTTTGGGGCGTGCTGGTGTTGAGAGCGCCCCGTTCGTCATCAGGGCCCCAAATCCAGCCGTAGCCCTTGCCCTTCACCCAACCCGGTCCACTCTCAGCCGCGAGGGCCGGGGGCTGTGTGCTGGCCGACAGCCACAACCACGTGCCAACCGAGGAGAGCAGGGCGGCCAGCAAGGGCAACAGCAAGGGACGCAGACGAGGCATGGCAGAGGCTCCGACAGTGAAACGGCAGGAATCCGGCAGGCGGCTTCAGCCCGATTCTTTTGAGCGGGCCAGCGGTTTGCAACCGTCGTCTGACCGGGGCCGTCTCGAAGGGGGGACCACCACTCCAGATCTGGATGATCCGGCCAGCCGGTTGAGGCCCGCTGATGCGGTGTGAGGACAACAAGCACTCGTTCCGCCCCCTGGAACCACCGGAGAGACTCTGCTTGGCCATGCACGAGCATACCGCGTGCGAGTTCTTCTGTCGCTTCGTCTCCGCCCCCTCCAGGACCTACGAACCCGCATCACCTGGGGGGGGAGGGGGCGGGTTGGCCGGAGGTGTTGCCGCGGGAGTCGCGGAGGGTGTCGACGGCGCTGTTGCCGCTGGGGCCGGAGTCGGCTGTTCCTTCGCCTGCTGTTCCCGCAGGCGAGCATCGACCTGGTCACGCAGCTTTTTCGCGACCTGATCTCGAGGGGCTTTTTTCAGCCCCTTGTCGAGCTGGTCGAGCGCCTGCTGCGGATAGCCCAGAAAGAAGTAGTGGTAACCTGCGAGGAACCGCAGGGCGGGATCTTCGGGCTTTTCACGGATCGTCTTTTCGAGAGCCCGCAGGTGCGTGGTGTAGTCTGGCGCCTGACCATACAGTTCGCGGAAATTCTCGACCACCACCCCCCACTTGTCGCGGGGAAGCATCTGCAGGCCCTGCTGGACCGCGCCGGCCGCCTGCGAGTATTCCCCGGTGGCGAACATTCCCTGGGCCAGCATCATCACCAGCACGCCGTTTTCCGGATCGTCGACCAGCGCATGCTTCCACGAGTAGACCGCATTCTTGTAGTCTCCATTCCGAAAGTCCGTTTCGCCCCGCTCCGCGAAGACCAGTGCACTCTCGCGGTCGTCTTCGGTCGGAAGAGGTGGGGCCTGCTCAGACGTGGCGGCAGCCTCTGCTGCGGGCCCCGCCGGGGGCGGAGCGGTGCCCGTCTCGGCCGGTGCCAACGCGGGTGCTCCCTGTGGATTTCCCGCCGCAATTGCGGCGGTTTCGAGATCAACCAACCGCGGTTCGGTGACCACGGCGGTGTCTGTCGAATCGGCCAGCAGGGGAGAGAGAAGCGTGCCGTAGCTCATCGTGTTCTGGTCGGGGTTGTAGTCGTAGACATACCCCGGTGTGTACAGCACCGGACCGGCGGGCGCGGACCAGGCGGTATTCCAATCCCAGGAATTCAGGCCATAGCTGACCAGCCACGGCCAGCCGCAGTGGTACCAGCCCAGGCCCACGCCGCCGAGGCCGAGGCCGCAGTAGGTGGGAGTCCAGACGGTGTTGCGCCAGCAGGGGGCCGAGTACCACCCCGACGTGTTGTACCAAGGGGTGTTCCAGTCTCCCCAACCCCAACCGAGCGAACCATACGGGGCGTACCAGCCGAAGCGTCCCAGAGGGGCTCCCCAGCCCCAGGGCGAGTAGGCGTAGCGGGAACCCCAACCTCCCCAGCCCCAGCCACCAGACCATCCCCAACCGGAATTCCATCCTCCCCAGAAGCCCAGCCCGGATCCCCAGCCCCAGCCGAACGACGGAGCATAACCCCAATTCCGATGGCCAGAGCGGTGGTAGGCATGGTGGGAGCCGTGCTGGTGGGGCCCCTGGCCACCGGGACCGCGCCGCACCCCCGTCGGGCCGCCGGGCCTCCCGGGGCCATTCCAGCCCACCTTGTTGCCAACGTCCCGGCCAACCCGTCGCAACAGCGTGTCGGGACGACGGGCGGGACCAGCCGTGATCGCCCCTGGATTGCGACGATCGGCAGAAGGACCATCACCACGAGGACCGCCCGCGCCGGGACGACCGGCCGCGGGGCGATCGCGCCCGGGGCTACGGTCGTTCGGACCGCGGTCACCGTCGGGGGACTGGCCCCGAATGATTCCCTGACGACCCGCGAAGCCTCCCTTGCCGGCCGTTCCAGTCGGGGGTGTGCGGTCGCGAACATCGAGCAGATTCTTCGCCGCTGAGCCGTTCCCGCGATTCGCCGGTGAGGCGGAGGCGACCCGGTTGAGCCCAGGCCGCGCGGGGTTTCGGCCGGCGCTCTCCCCTGGCAGCGACAGTTGAGGACGCTCGTTCCCCCGGGGTCCCTTGCCTGGGGCCGATCCTGAGGGGCCCGTGGGGCGGGCCGGAGCGGCCCGCAATTGGTCGGCGAGCTTGCCCCCGTTCGGCCGATTCTCTGGGGTGCGACCAACTGCGTTGTCCGACCCGCGATTCGCCGGAACCTGTCCGGGGACAGGCTGCCTGCCCCCCGGTTGGCCGACGGTGCTGCCAGGAGTGCCCCGACCTGCACCGGGAGCCGCACCTCCTCTCAAGCCGGGCCGTACTCCGCCGGCGGCTGCCGCAGTTCCCGGTGCGGGACGCCCCGCACCGGCAGGTCCCGCGATGGCACCAGGGTTTCTTCCGCCAGCGGGGGATTTGCCCGTGCCATCGGCGGGGGAGTTCCCGAGGGCTGGCCCCGCCCCCGCACCGCGACCGATTTGGCCAGCCCCGGGTTGAACGCGACCGGGTTGAACGGGACCGGGTTGAGAGGGGCCGGGACGGACTCCGACACCGGGTCGGGAGGGAGCCGCTGGTGCCGCCCGGCCGGGAGGGGGACTCATTCCTCCCCCGGAGGGCCTGGGGCCCGCCGGGCCCCCACCCCCAACTTGGGGACCGCGCCCCAAAGGTGCGCGGCCACCACCGGAGATTCCTCCCGGAACTCCACCGCCGCGGCCCGGATTCGGGGGGCGTGCGGGGCTGGGGGCACTGCCGCGGGGGGCGGAAAGTCCGGGGGAACCCAACCCGCCACGGGGCATCCCTCCCCCGATTCCGCTGCTGGGCGCACCGCCGCCGGAAAATCCACCGCCCCGAGGGCCGCCACCAGGCGAGCCACTTCCCCGCGGGGCACCGCCGCCCATTCCACCTCCAGAAAAACCACCGCCGCGGGGCATGCCACCCCCGCCCATGCCGCCGCCGAAGCCACCGCCTCCCCCACCCCGGGGGCCGCCGCCCATGCCGCCGCCGCCCCTGCCGCCGGAACGTCCACCACCACCACCACCTCCACCACCACCTACGCCCATGCCACCCCCGCGCCCCCCACCGCCGTTTCCACCTCCACCGCGTTGCGCGAGCAGGTGGGACGTGTCGAGTTCCAACTCGGGATCACCGGGCAGGGCGCCCAAGTCTCCGCGAATCGGCGCGGCGTGCCCCGTCGTGGTCAGCGAAAAACCAGCATTCGTGCCAAAATCAAACGAGAAACCGGCGGCATGTCCGCTGGAGGTCAGGCTCGCGGGGTCACCCGACGGAATCTGGAAGCCATCGGCAGCGGGCGCGAAGGAAGGAGCCCAGGCTGTTCCCGGCTCCTGAGCCAACCCGGGACGCCAGCCAAACGCCACACAGAGCAAGGCTTTCCCGAGCCAGTTTGTCGTACGTCCCGTTGTCATTTCCACACTCCCGCACGGCGAAATTCAGGGACCCGGCTGTCTCTGCAGGGAATCCTCTTGGGTACTATACTCGGCTGTCGGGCAACCGAACACTGGCGACTTCGTCCAGGAGTGTCTCCCCGCGGGGAATTCGGAGATTCCCGCAGTCTGTGTTTCCGAACCGACAAGGTTGCCAACCAAACAAGGGCGCGTGCATGTGGGAATGGCTGGCGGTAGCGAGTCGTCGCGATGTGGTCCGCCGGGCCCTGGTGGTTGCGGCGGTGGTCGGCACGATTTTGATCACCATCAATCATGCCGACGCCCTGCTGCAGGGTGAGGTGAGTGTGAAACGGATCTGGCAGATGGGCTTGACCTACCTGGTGCCCTACTGCGTGTCGACCTACTCCAGTGTCAGTGCTCTCCGGAGTCTGCAACGCTCGTCGGACTGAAACGGCAGACTTTCGGACGGCTGTCGGTCCAGACTGAGTCGTTCGCTGCCCCCATCTTCCCCCTGCGATGAAACCACCGTGACACAACCTGTCTTACCACGTCCTCATGGCCCCATGCCCGCGGCAACCCCCCCCAGCCCGCCAACTGCCGAGCGACGCCCGCAATGGCTGTTGTGGGGGGGGCTGCTGGGTCTGGTCGCTGGTTTGGTGTTATGGATGTGGTCTCGCTCAGCAGGGGATCCGCAGCAATTGTTGGGACAGGGGCTGTCTTTGCTGGCGAAGAACGAGACGCGCGAGGCGTACCGGATCGCCCGGCAATTGCAGGCGAACCCCGCCAGTGTTCCCCAGGGGGACCTCCTGGCCGCGGCGATTTTGCTGGAGTCGGCGCAGTTCGAGCCGGCGTTACGAACCCTCGTGGGGCCCAGCAAAAACGACGCGACGGCCGCCCTGGCATACACCCTCTCGGCCGAGGCCTATTACAGGCTCGGGCGGTGGGGGGAGGCGGTGCTGGCTGCCCAGGAGGCTTTGAAACGGGAGCCAGACAATCTGATGGCCCGGCGCTGGCTGGCGGCGGGCGCCTACGACCTGGGCTCGGTGGGGATGGCGGCCGAAGAACTGCTGAAGGTCGCCGAGGGGGATCCGCGCGATGGCCGCGCCCATCGGCTGCTGGGGTTGATCGAAAAGGACCGTGAGCAATTCGCCCCGGCGGTTGATTTCTATCGGGAAGCACTCCGTCGGCAGCCAGACGCGCCCGATCGGAACGAGATTCTCGAAGAACTTGGCGATTGCCTGTTGAAACTGAATCGGTTCGACGAAGCGTTGGCGGCACTGGAGGACTTGCCCGAGACTGTTTCCGTGTTGAACCTGCGTGCGACCTGTCAGGCGGGATTGGGGGAGGCCGACGCGCAGGCGACCAGCCTGGCCCGGGCGCGGGACCTGGCCCCTACCCATCTGAAGACCCTGGTGGCCAGCGCCGCGCGGGCAACGGCAGATGGCGATCTCGATGGCACGGTTCGCTGGCTGAGTGCGGCGGTGCAGCACCATCCCCATGACAGCCAGTCGCATTATCTGCTGGCGCAGGCGCTGGAGCGGCTGGGAGAAGGAGAGCGGGCCAAAGAGCAGTTTCAATTGTTCGAGCAGTGGCAGGCGGTGGAACAGGAATTCACCGAGCTGCACAATTCGGCGAGTGCCGACGTGTCGAATGCAAACCTCCGCCTGCGTTTAGGGGATCTGGCACTGAAGTTGGCGAAGCCCGAACTGGCCGAGACGTGGTACCGTGCGGCCCTGGCCCTCGACCCGCGTCTGGAGGGAGCCCGCCGGGGGCTCGACCGAGTCTCTTCCGGACGTCGGCAATAGTTCCTGGTGGAGAACGGCTTACTTCGACGGCGGGCCGCACAGCGAGGCGCTGGGCCAGACAGTGGATTGCGGTCGAAACGTGTGGATACCCGATCGGTCTCGAATCAGGAGAGAGGGACGGAGTGGGGCGGATTTGAGGTCGATCAGTCGCTCCTCCGTTCCCCCTGTGACCGACGGCCGATGAGACCGGACCCGACAGCAGCCGGAAACCAGGCGGACTAAACGTTTTTTTCCCTGAGAGTCGAGGGGACACCCCGCAGGAGTGGTTCCATGAAACTCGACAGCCAAAAAGTCGACGACGCGATTCTGGCCCTGCTGTGCCTGGGTCTGCATGCCGAGGGTCGAGGCTGGAAAGTGTTCGACTGGGATGCCCTGGAACGGCTGTATGAACAGGGCTCTATCTCCAAGCCGTGCGGGACGGCGAAGTCGATGCTCTTCATCGAGTAGGGGCTCGAGCGGGGACAACGTCTGCTGGCCGAATTGTTTAAAGCGCCCGACAAGTGACGGAGCCGAGACACCACCAGCGCCCTTCCACGAGGCAGACGGAGATGGCGTCTCTGCGCGCAGCGACGCTTTGCCGGCCTGATCGTCGCAGTTGATCCCCCGGGACGCCGGGGAGGGCCGGAGCGTCACCCGGATGCTTCGGCTGTGTGGTTACGCTGCTGGATTGCACCGATCGCCCAATCAGCCAGTGGTTGCAGAGTGGGATCAGCCGTGAGGGGATGCAGCAGGGGAATGTCGGCCTGAGTCCCCCTGTTTCCCAGGACCACCAGGGCATTGCGGCGCAGGCCCCACCAGCCGGGACGGGCGAGCGGAGTCTTTCCAAACCGCTCGGCGAATTGTTCCGGAGACAAGGTCAGAAACAGTCGGGGATCGACACCGGAGAGGTCAAAGGTGGGCTGAAAGTCGGCCTCCGTCGTGGTCGGGGCCTTGCGGTTCCAGGGGCAGACCTCCTGACAGACATCACAACCGAAGAGCCAGTCTTGCATCCCGGCCCGCAGTTCCTCCGGGGGGAGTTCACGCGATTCGATGGTGAGGTACGAAATGCAGCGGCGGGCGTCGAGCACGTGGGGGGCCGGAAACGCCTGCGTGGGGCAGGCGTCGAGACAGCGGGTGCAGGTCCCGCAGTGACTGGAGGTGTGCGGCGGGTCGTACTGCAACTCGACATCGAGCAGCACGGCCGCGAGGAAGAGCCAGCTTCCCAGCCGCTTGTGGATCAGCAGGGTGTTCTTCCCGAACCAGCCCAACCCCGCCGCCTGGGCGAAATCGCGTTCGAGCACCGGAGCGGTATCAACCACCCCCCGAGCCCGGGCTGCGGGCACCACCTCGTTACATCGCTCCACCAGGTTACGGAGCCGGCGGCGGATCACAGTGTGGTAGTCGGAGGCAGGGAGGGCATACCGGGCGATCTGGGCGGCCCCACTGGCGGCTACCGCATTCTGAGGAGGTCGAGGATCACCGCTGCCCACACTCGCGTGGTAGTTCAGAGCCAGGGCCAACACGGTGCGGGCCCCGGGCAGCACCCGACCCGGATCGCGGTAGGCGTCGAGACGCCGGGGGATGTATTCCATCGTCCCGTGATACCCCTGGGCAATCCAGTCGACCAGATGAGAAAACCCTGCGGGAGTCACTGCGGGAGTGATTCCGACCAGATCGAATCCCCCTGCCAGCGCTGCGGCCCGAATGGCCGCGGTCGGCAACACCCGCGCGTCACGCGCGGGATCGTCCTCGGCCCCATAGGAAGGTGACAAAGAAAGTCCCCCGCCGGTCTAGTGACCGGATCCTTCCGCAACAGGATGGCGAGACTGGTGCCAGCCACACCAGGCGAACGCCCCGGCAGCCAGCAGATAGCCCAAGGCCACCGTGAACGCTCGATAGTAATAGACCCCCTCTGGTGCAGCGGGCGGACTCTGCAGGAATGGAATGGTCAGATTGAACAGGTAGTTGATCGAGTTGCCCTCGACCTGAAAGGCGTGCATCAGCCCCAGCGTGGTGAACAGGACTGCCAAACCGGACCAGATCGCAGCCGAGTAAAACTTGCGATCGATGAGAAACGCCGAGATGGCGGCCAGGATCATGCACGTGAAGATCGAACCCCGCTCCATCGAGATGAGTCCGTGGACAAGAAAGCCGTTGGCGTCGGTGGAGGGATTGGCGAGCAGCACTTGCGAGAGGGTCTGGCCGCCGGAGGTGCGAAAGGCCCCTTCGACAATCGTCGCCCCCCACGCGGCAATGGCGGGAAAGAGCCCCATGGCGACGGCGGGGGCGTGGCGGCTGTCACTGGCCTGGAACGCCTGCGCGGTGATGATGATGCCCACCCAGAAGACAATTGCCATGCCCGCCTCGACCGGAATGAGCGAGGCGATGAGCGGCAGCGTCCCGGTGAGGCAGATGAGGGTGATGGCCAGACCGTTGAGGGAGGAATAACCGGCTCGGGCTCCCAGGGCTTTCCAGCCCGGGTGGCCGATGTAGATCGTGGTGGGAAAGCAGCTGCCAAACAGTGCCGCCGAGATGGTTCCCAGGCCATTCGCGGCGAGCGATGGGCCGGTGGCGAAGTCATCCCCCGAGGCGGCGGCCGACTCGATGTTCTGCAGGCTGCCGACGACGTTGAACAAACCCATCGGCACAATCACCGACAGGAACCCGAGCCATTGCGCGGGGGGGAGTTGAAAGACCGCCTGGATCTGTTCGCCGCAGAAGATGGGAAGGTGCAGGCCCCGTTGACTCCAGGCGGTGGCGACATTCGCCACCGAGAGATTCACCCCACTCAGAGACGCAGGAAGCAGCCAGCCGCAGAGCGAACCCAGCAGCAGCGCGATCAAGCCGCCGGGGAGCCCCAACGGGAAAGGCCAGCGGGCGAACAAGGCGATCAACAGCACGGCCAGGGGGAGCATCCCCACCAGCGGGCGATGGAAGATCTGCAGGGCGAACGTCATGGCGATGAAGCCGATGGAGATCCCCGCGAGTGTCGACAGCAGCGCCGCCCGTGGTGTCTTGCGGCGGATCCAGCCGGCGACGAAGGCGCCCAGGAATTCGATCACCCCACTTCCCAGACAGGCATAAAGCCCCATCTGCCAGGCGGCCCCCGGACTCTTGGTCTGTTGGTAGACCGGGGCCATGACGAAAGCGATATAGACCAGCAGCGAGGGGGTGTTAATACCGTAGGGGAGGGCACACACCGAGTTGCTGCCGGTGCGGACGGCGAGCCGATGCGCCTGCCACGCGTAGAACAGGTTGCCCAGCAGAATGCTGACAGCCGCCCCGGGGATCATGTAGTCGTAAACATAGCGGGCGTCGTCTCCGGTCATGCCACAGAGGGCTCCGCAGAGGACCGGGACCAACAGCAACTGAACCAGGTTGTCGACGAACAGCCCAAAAAAGCCGTCGAAGTCGCGCCGGACGAAGAGTGGGTAGTTCTGGCTCATGGTGGCTGAACCCTACTGCCCGTCTTCCCAGCCGGTCAAGTGGAGTCGCTGAACCCGAGCGCACCCGGACGTTTGCGCTCGACGCAGCCCGGTCTTCAATCGATTTCCAAGACGGCTCGCCACGGGATCCCACCGGTAGAACCACCTGTCGGGTAGTGTACCTGCCAGCCGCCGGAGCCAGCTGGCAGGAGGCACCGTTTTGCACGAGGCGACTCCGAGTCGCATGTGACCTGTCGCAAGCGGGGATCACCGCTGAAGGGACGCCGGGAATCCGCCCTCCCACTCG
Organism: uncultured Planctomycetaceae bacterium; assembly: GCA_903861195.1. Lineage (GTDB taxonomy): Bacteria > Planctomycetota > Planctomycetia > Planctomycetales > Planctomycetaceae > UBA10511. The sequence goes on from CAIOTJ010000209.1 coordinate 25,258, forward strand.
CTCCGACTCTGGTGGGAAAAGTCCCCCTGGGGCAACCGAGGGATGCTTGTCGCTCCCGGGAGATGAGGTCGGACACGACGCGTTGGGCTGCAACAAGAAATGTCCGCCAAGGGCGCGCCAAACAGTGGTTGGGCCCTGTCTTCAGGCGGCCTCGTTGCACTTGCGATTGCGGACAGACCGGAGGAGCAGCAGGGATGCCGCACCAAGACCAGACAGCGCCCCAGCCGAAGGCTCTGGAACAGCCACGGGTTCCGCATTGAAGCGAATGAACTGAAAATCAACCGTCAAGTCGCCGCCGGTTGGGGTTCCGTCTCCGAAAATGAACAGGTTTTCGCCGGCGTATCCGGGACTCATCAATCCCGACGCAACGGGGGCACCATCGATTGCCAGAGAAAAACTGTGCGTGGCGGCAAAGGTATCGAGGCGGAAGGTATGGAAGGCTGCGGGATCGGCGAATGTGCCGCTGCTCCCGTTTGCCATCACCACCCAACCCGACGTCCGGATTTTCAAATAGACCTGTTAGGCCGCATCGTTAACACCCACCATGAGCCCGAACGAGTTGCACATTTGAGCGACTTTGAGCCTCATCGTGAGGGGGTTGTCGAAGATCTGGTCGAAACCATTGGTCAACTGATAGTAGGCCATCGAATCGCCCGGGGTCGCGATGGTATCCAGACGCAGGAACCCCCCCGACACATTGAAAGCCGATGACTCAACGTCGGCGGGGGCAAGCGGCGTGTCGGTGAGGCCGAGCGTGCTGGGCAGTTGGGTCTCCGTGGCGTACCAGATTGAACATGGGGGTCGCCTGAGCCCCCCTCTGGGTGATCATCGCGAGCGTCAAGCTCCAGACGGCCAGCAACCCGCGTGACATCGAAGCGGCGAAAAACCTGTGCATCAGCGTTCTCCATGAAATCGAAAATGAAACTTGTGTCCGAGCTGGAACCTAGAATTCCGCAGTGGCTCCCACAAGGAAAAATGAGGCGGGAACTGCAAACAAAAAAGCCGGTTTCTGTCGGTGTCGAGGTCGCAAGTGGAGGGCTACCTTCTTCAACGCTGACACGCCTCTCAACACCCGGCAGCGGATCTTTAGGTCCAGCACCAATCCTGAAACGATGCCCCGGAAAATCGGTTGCGCCGTGGGTGGCTGGTCATTGAGTGGGCCCGAGAACTACCATCGCGCGACGTAGTCCAAAGTTCCTGACTCCTGTGGGTTCATTCGTGGTCGATTTTCCCGGTCCGTCGTCCGACTCGTTCGAACATCCCCTGCTGCCGCATGACGTCTGGATGCGTCAGGCCCTGGCCGAGGCGCGGGCGGCGTTCGACGAAGGTGAGGTTCCCGTTGGGGCGGTGGTGGTGCATGCAGGCCGGGTGATTGCCGCGGCCCACAACCAGCGCGAGGCTTTGAACGACCCGACCGCGCACGCCGAGATGCTGGCGATCACCCAGGCGGCTGAAATGCTGCAATCGTGGCGGCTGCTCGACTGCACACTGTACGTCACGCTCGAACCGTGCCCGATGTGCGCGGGTGCGATCGTTCAAGCGCGGATTCCCCGGGTGGTCTATGGGACCACCGATCCCAAAGGGGGAGCCTGTCATACCCTGTATGAGATCACGGCAGACAAACGGCTCAACCACCAGGCGGCGGTGCTGGGTGGGGTATTGTTGTCCGAGTGCCGCGACATCCTCCAGGAGTTCTTCGCCCACCAGCGGTCCTTGGGGAAAAAATAGCGGTGGTGACGAAGGAGATCACTGGTGTCGACACAGACGGTCAATTGCCAGGCACTTCCCTCCCCAGTAGCGACGGCGTTGTCTGCAAGTACCGATCGACAGCCCGCACCAGGCAGGCACTCGGGCTGCAGCACCCCATGGAGTGTAGGGCCGGGGCTAAGCAGGGCCGGGGCTAAGCAGGGCCGGGGCTAAGCAGGGCCGGGGCTAAGCAGAGCCGGGGCCAAGCAGTCAAATGGGGGCCGAAGAGGCAGGAGCCTCGGTCAGTGTCGCCGCCTGCGGCCCATGGGTCGAGGGGACCCAGGTGAAGTGCTCTTGCCGCAGTGTCTGCTCCCCCTGCCAGCGGTATGCGCAGAGCAGTCCCCCCTTGCCGACACTGTAATCGAGACAGGCGACGTTTTGGGCGAGTGGAGCAGGACAGTCGGGGCGCAGCCAATAATGCCCGAAAAAAACCGGCTTGGCATCGACGGGATAGGGATTCGCCGACTCCAGAATCCAGATCGCGAGGGGTGAGCTGCTGTGGATCGTCGCTGTCTCGAACGCGTAACTCCGGTAGGTCTGGCCACGGGGGTCGGCGTACCAGCGGGTTCGAAAACTGCGGCGCTCATGACCTTCCTTGTCGAAGAACGAGATACCGTGCGGCAGCTTGGCCTCCTTCCCCTTCAGCAGCACCTCGACGTGGGGAAACAGGGGAGCTCCCGGAACACAGGCGGCCTGCAGGCAGGAGGGAGTGAGTCCGCCATGCTCGGCGAGCCCCTCGGCCAGGGCGGCGCGGGAGGGTTCATCCCAACAGGCGTGGACAGCCCGCAAGCCATCCAATTCCAGCCAGAGCGGCAGAGTCCGCAACCAGTCAAGTGCGGAACGCAGTTGTCCCGCATCCAACTGCCGCAGCGTCGCCTCATGTTGGCGGGTGGTCCGATCGTTGTGTTCACGCAAATGACGACCGGGACGTTTCGGATGGGGGGTGTGGTAACCCAGTGCGTTGAGTTCGTGATTGCCGAGGACTGCCAACGCATATCCTTCTTCGACCATCGGTCGGGCAATGTCCAGAACCTCCTGGATCTGGGGACCGCGATCAATCAGGTCGCCCAGAAAAATCACCTTCCGTTCCGGGTGCGAGAAGACACCTTGGCGCCGTTCGTACCCGAGCTTTTCCAGCAACAGAACCAGCTCGGTGGCATGGCCGTGAATGTCGCCGATCAGGTCGTACATGGAGGACGTGCCGGAGACGCACCGGAGGACGCAGGAAGGGGGCAGGGAAACATGGCGGATTCTAGGGTTTTGGAGCCCGACTCGCCAGCGCATCACCGAGAACGGGTGCTCGAAAACGCCCTCCTGTTGAGGCCGACACCCACCAACCGGCGCAATCCGCAAGCGGGGGAAACGCTGGTGGCCGCTCCCCCTTCAGGTTGAGTTCCCAGAGGACCCCTGCGAGTGGTAAACTCTCGGTCGACAGCCGTGCAGTCTGTGGCCCTGCATCACACCGGTTGAACCTCGACTTTCTTGAGGAGACGCGACTTGAAAGCCTGGCTGGCGGAGACCGTCTGGCGTGCGTTCGGGTACTGTGTGGGACTACTCGGTGTGCTGGGGCTCTGTCCTGGCGCCGCCTGGGCACAAACCTCGGCCCCCGCAGCAACCGGGAAAGTCCGGTTCGAGACCGAAATCGAACCTCTGCTGAAGGCCCGCTGCCAGAAATGTCATGCGGGTGAGAATCCCCAGGGGGGACTGCGGCTGGAACGACGCTCCGATCTTTTGAAGGGGGGCGAGTCAGGGCCCG
>CAIOTJ010000210.1 GCA_903861195.1 uncultured Planctomycetaceae bacterium
ACAGGGGTTTACATTTTGCAACGGGTGCGGCCAGAAGCTCGACATTCCCCAGGTGGCGGAACCGATTGGATTCACCCCCGGTATGGAGCGGCGGATTGAGGCAGAAACAACCACCAGCCGCCTGCGGACCGAGTTCGAGCAAGCGCTCTACCGGCTGAAGAGCCTCGTGGCACAACAGGCCGCGCCGGCACACCCCCCCGAACTCTTCGTCAGCTATGCCTGGGGCGTCAGCCAAGAAGAGCGTTGGGTGGAACAATTTGTCGAAGATCTGGAAAAGGCGGGTTTCCACGCGTGGTTTGATCGTCACCACAATGCGGCCGCCGGGAAAAGCATTGCCCGGTTTGTCGAACGATTGCCAGAAGTCCCCCGCATTCTGGTGATCGGCACGCCAGGCTATCTGCGAAAACATGCTTCCCAGGGAAACGTCGTCGCCACCGAGATGGATCTGATCAATCAACGCTTCATTGGCACCCGGGAAGCCGATCGGGAGACCGTCATTCCCCTGTTGTTGAGTGGTTCCGAGGCCGCATCGTTTCCCCCGTTTTTGTGCAAGCGGGTTTACGTCGACTTTCGCCAGCAGCCCCATTACTTCGAACGGGCTCTGGACCTGTTTCTGCAGTTGCACGGTGTCCCGGCCACCCACCCCGCCTTCCGAGACTGGCGCGAACTCTTCCAGACGGAAGCCAGGCAGGCCCTGCCTGAGGAAGCTACCGGCAGCGACGAGGGCCAGAGCGCGGAGACCCCCGCCGCGCTGCGCGAGGCTCTGCACCGCGTCGGGCGGGCGGCGGCCGAGGCGGCCGCGCTGGCCGGTCATCCTCTGCCCGTCTGGAACCAGGGGCAGGTGGTGCTGGAACCGGCGGACCAGACGCGGCCCCAACGAGGGCCATCATGACGGGCCAAACCCCCCGGCTGCGGATGTTCGCCGGTCCGAATGGTTCGGGGAAATCGCTCTTGGCCCGCCAATTGTCGAAGGAGCACGGCGGGCCAGCCGGTCTGTTCGCCCTGCACGAATTCCTCAACGCAGACAACCTGCAACGCGACCTGAGTGCGGCCGGAATCGATTTGAATCGGTTTGGATTGCGTCTGTCGCGTGCCGAGTTGGCCGGGCAATTGCAGGGACTGGGTCGGCTGCCGGATTCGCATCCGTTTTTCGCCGCCGCGAGACTGGAAGCGGGGATTCTGCACGCCCCGCAGGCGGCGGTCGACTCGTATGTCGCCGCGTCGCTCGTCGACTTCCTGCGGATGGAGTTGCTGGCGGTGCGGCGGTCGTTTTCTTTCGAGACGGTGATGTCCCACCGTTCCAAGGTGTTGTTCCTGGCGGAGGCGGCGAGCTGGGGCTACCGCACCTACCTCTACTTCGTGGCGACCGAGTCGGCCGAATTGAATATCCGCCGGGTGCAGTCCCGGGTCCGTGAAGGAGGACATGATGTGCCCCCGGAGAAGGTCATCGAGCGCTATCGCCGCAGCCTCGACCTGCTCCCGGACGCGGTGGCCTACGCGCGCCGTGCCTTCATTTTCGACAATTCCGGCGCAGAGCCGATTTGGCTGGCTGAATATCTCCCCGATGGAACGCGGGAACTCCAGCTTCCCCCGGACCGGCTTCCCAAATGGTTCCGGCGGTCCCTGCCCGGTTCGGATCTGGGCTGAGTAGACTCGCCCGCCGTAGACTCGCCCGCCGGGAGAGTTTGTCTGCACAGCGCGGCCACCAACCCCACCCCCAACCCGTTGCAACCCCTCGGGGCATCGGCTACCCTCGCCAGACCTGTGAGGCTGCGGTTTTTGCGGCCCCGGTGCGCCTCCGCGACCCCTCCGTTTCTCCCTCCTCTTCGAGACTTGCGACGATGTACCACGTGACGTTGATCCCCGGTGATGGTGTGGGCCCCGAAATTGCCGAGGCGACCCGCCTCTGCATCGACGGGACCGGTGTGAAGATCGACTGGGACGTGCAGGAATGCGGCATCGAGGTCATCGAGCGCGAAGGCAAGGTCCCCGAGCGGGTCCTCGACTCGATCAAGAAGAATCAGGTTGCCCTCAAGGCCCCCATTACCACCCCCATCGGCAAGGGGTTCCGCAGCGTCAACGTCTTTCTCCGGCAGGCGCTCGACCTCTACGCCTGTGTCCGCCCCTGCAAGAGCTACAAGGGGGTCCGCGGCCACTACACCAACGTCGACCTCGTCGTCGTCCGTGAAAACACCGAAGACCTCTATGCCGGGGTCGAGTTCGAAGCCGGTCAGCCCACCACCGCCGACCTCATCAAGTACATCAACAGCATCGCCACCGGGAAGAAGATCTCGACCGGGCTCGACACCACCGGCGTCAGCATCAAGCCGATGTCGTTCGAAGGAACCCGCCGGATCTGCCAGTACGCCTTCGACTACGCCCTGAAGATGCACCGCAAGTCGGTCTGCTCGGTGTCGAAGGCCAACATCATGAAGTTCACCGACGGGCTGTGGTACAAGGAGACCCGTGCGGTCGCCTCGGCCTACGGCGCCCGTTTCGAAGACAAGTCGCTGCTCGAAGGGGTCCAGCCCGACGCTCATCTCGCCGGCAAGGTCCCCAACACCGATGGCAAACTCGAATACACCGAGCGGCTCATCGACAACATGTGCATGCAGCTGGTCCAGAAGCCCGAGCTGTACGACGTGATCGTCCTCCCCAACCTCTACGGCGACATCCTCAGCGACCTGTGCGCGGGTCTCGTCGGCGGTCTGGGTGTCGCTCCCGGGGCCAACATCGGCTCGTCCGGAGCGGTCTTCGAGGCCACCCACGGCAGTGCCCCCAAGTACAAGGGGCAGAACAAGGTCAACCCCACCGCCCTGATCCTCTCGGGCAAGCTGATGCTCGAACACCTGGGCGAAGCCAAGGCGGCCGAGAAGCTCGAAAAGGCGGTCGCGGCCGTCATTGCCGAGGGGAAAGACGTCACCTACGACATGAAGGCCGACCGCAACGACCCGACCGCCGTCGGCACCCGCCAGATGGCCGAGGCGATCGTCCGCAAGATGCAGACGATGTAATCCCGGCTTCTCCTGCAAACCTGCGGCCGCCGCTTTCTGCGAAGACGGCACGCGAATGGCATCTCACCCCCGGCTCCTCGTGGAGTCCGGGGGTGTTTCGTTGTTGGGTCGCCGTCGGGCGCCGTTCCGGCGGCCCCGCTTCGGCACGGGAGGGGGTGAGGACGCCCGGGGGCAAACTTCGCACCCGGCGGATTCCCAACTCCCCGGCGGGTATCGATTGCGCCTGGGCCGGTGCAACTCCGGCTGCTGAGCCGCCGTGCGGCCCGCCACTCACGCGGCTCAGGAGCACTCCGCGAGGTACTCTTCCTCCATCGCCTCCTGTTGCAGGCGATCGTTGTTCAGTTCGGCTTGCAGCGCGGCGACCCGTGCTTCGAGACCGTGGATGGTCGACAGGTCGGGGGTCGGCTCTGCCTGGAGTCCCTTGATGCGTGTCTGCAGGTCCGCGATCAAGCCCTCTTTGGATTTGATCTCGGCCCGACCCCGCTCGATCCACACCTTCATCCGCGAACAAATATTGACCCAACGTTTGGTTTCCATGTGACTCTCCCATCGCTGGCGTGACCGGTGCCGGGTTGTCCGAAATGAAGCACCCCGCGAGAAGACCGTTGAGCCAGACAGCACAGTCCCCTCACTCAGCAACTCGCGAAACGACCGTGCGAACGGACACAGATTTTCCGAATTGTGAATCAGGGCATGGCTGGCGGGCCGGACCAGACAGCCAGTGCTTCGGAGAGCGCAGGCTTCCCGGCTGCCAGGGAGGTCTCTGGACGCAGCCAACTGCAGCTCGGCCTGCGCTGGGCGATGCCTGGCCGTTCCAATTGCAACGCTTCGATACGAATCCAGGTCGCCCCATCCCTCGTCGACGGTGGGACAGACTCCAAAAAAACAGCCCGGCCAGATTGGCCGGGCTGAGGAAAATTCAGAGATGGCTGTGCGTGCCGCCGTTCACGTGACACGGTTCACGTCACACCGCTCAGCGGTCGCGTGGCGGGCGGCCGCGGCCACCCCGGCCTCCGCCCCCTCCTCCACCGCCGCCGCGACGGGGTCCGCCGCGGCTGGGGCCACTGTCCGGCTCCGCCTTCAGCAGGTACGAAATGGCCTCTTCCCAACTGGGAATGTCTTCGAGATCGACGCGGGGACCGGCCGACTCTTCGTCGTCGGCCTCCTCGGGTTCCTCAGCACCGAAGCCGACCCGATCTTCAATCGACTCGAAGTCGGCGTCGTTCCAGTCCTCGGGACGGGAACTGCGGCGACGGCCCCGGTCGCGGCGGGCGGGGCGGTCGCTGCTCTCTTCCGTCGATTCTTCGACGTCGTCTTCGGCCAGGGGCCGCCGAACCGCCCGTTCAACCCGCTCCGGCCGCTGGGCCCGATCACCCCGGTCGGCCCGTTCACCCCGGTCGGCCCGTTCACCCCGGTCGGCCCGTTCACCCCGATCGGCCCGCTCGCCCCGGTCGGCCCGTTCACCACGGTCGGCCCGCTCGCCGCGGTCACCACGGCGGGGCGTCTCGGAGTACCGCGACTCGCGGCTGGCCTCTTCGTCGGTTGTGTCGCGAGAGGCAGCCTCACGCCGGGGGAGTTCACGTCCCCCCTCATCGCGGTCGCGTCGCGACTCACGGCGGGGTTGCCCTTCGCGAGCCCCTTCTCCGCGTGACTCTCCGCGGGCGGGACGCTCTTCCCGGCGGGCGGGACGGGCGGGCGGGGCCGCGGGAACATCGGGCAGCACCTCTTCCGAATCGTCCCAATCCGATCCCGGAACACCTTCCGCGCTGGGCTTGGGGCGGCTGCCGGTGGGGCGTTCCGCAGGGGCTCCCCCCTCGTCCCCTCCGCGTCCACGACGGCGGCGGCGCCGCCGACGGCGCGGCTCGCCTCCCGTTTCTTCTCCCCCTTCGTCTTCGCCCCCTTCTTCTTCCAGATCGGCGAGGGGGGGGGCGGGAGGAACCGGGGGACGCGCGGGCCGTTCTGGGCGTTCTTCACGCTCTGGGCGACGGGAACCAGCGGAAGGACGGGCGGGACGAGCTGGTGCCTCTTCCTCGGCGTCAAAGTCCCAAATCGGGGGTGTGCCAACCGGCTCTTCACAGACCGGTGCACCCGCGGAGGAGGGGACGTCGCGCTCGGTAGCCGCAGGGGTCTCTTCCCGCGGACCCCGGTCGCGCGGAGCACGACCCTCGCGGCGGCTTTCGCTCCCCCGGTCATCCCGGCGGTCACGGCCGCGGCCACCCCGGTCCCGTCGTCCACCCCGGCCACCGCGATCGCCCGAACCCGAGGAAGACCGTTCCGCCGGAGCGCTGCGTTCTTCGGTGGGCTCGCTCAACTCGGCAGCGGGCTCGACAGCCGACCCGGCCGACTTGCCCGCGTCCCCATCATCCCAGCTCCAATTGGCCAACGCGTCCCAATACGAGTCCTGGGGCGAAACCGTTGCCGGCTTGGGAGTTGGCAGTTCCAGCCCCGACTCCTCCGGTGCCGCCGCGTCGTCATCGTCGTCGAGCAGTGGGTTTTTCCCCCCCCCACGCACGGGGGCGGCAGGTTCTTCGCCCGGAGGAGCTCCTTCATCGGAAGCCTCTTCTTCCGACTCATCGTCGAACAGCAAGGCGGCAAGACTCTTTTTCTTCTTCGCCTGCTCGGCCGAGTCTCCCTCGCCCAACAAAGATTCGAGCGGTCGCGCCTCGGAGCGCGACGGATCTTTTCGCGTCTCGCCGGCGCGCGTCTCATTCGCGGCGGTGTGCTCTTTACCGGGAGTCGTGCCGAACAGTTGCTCGGCCAGGTTTTCCCAGGGATCTTCAGAATCGGACGGCTTTTTGGGTGCAGGGCTCATCCCATTGAGTTTACCGCCTTTTTGAGGGCTTCTCAAGCGGAACTTCGCCACTTGCCTGGCGAACCACTGATTCCGACTGCGCGATTTTCGCCAGACTCTGCTGCAGGGCTTTGCGATATTTCACCGCCGGCAGATACCCCGGCGTGCTGCTCACCAACCCCCCGTCGGCGGTCAACACAATCGTGGTCGGATAGCTCTCCACCGCCAACACTTCCGCCAGATCGGGTTGATCTTCGGCATTCACATGCAGGGGGACAAACGAATCCCTGATCAACGCACTGACTTTCGCGTCGGCCAGCGTGTCTTTCTCCAGCTTCCGGCACCAACTGCAGCGCTTGCCCCCCAGGACCAACAGTACGGGACGGCCCGATTCTTCGGCCTGGTCGAACGCCTCCTGCGGATCGTGCAGCCATTCGACCTCAGCCGGATGTTCCGCCCCCGCGGGCTTCACCGGAGCCTTGCGGAACAGGCTGAAGCCCGACCCCGAAGCCGGTTTCTTGGCCCCTTCGGCCCCCTGCGCCAGCGAGCTTCCCAGCCCGACACTCAGAGCCACCGCGATCCACCACTTGTGCGACTTCTCCATGGCATCCTCCATAACCGGAGTTATCGTCACAAACGGCACTTTGCCTCTAGGTCAGTTCAGGCTTCCGGGTAATTCGACCGGCGGTTCCGCTGGAATGTGCTAGGGTTTTCGCAGGCCGCGCCGTGCGGCGGGGTGGGCCAACTGCCGGGCTGGTGTCACTTTGTCGAGTTCCTCAATGCACAACCGCGGGAGCGCTGCTGGCCGGATGTTCGGCTCGTGGATCCTGTGTGGCTGCCTCCTGGCTGGTCTGGCAGGTTGCGCGGGGTTGTCTCGACAGCAGCAGTCGTTTCGAATCCCTTCGCCGATGACCCCCCAGTCCACCCCTCCCGGAGTGATCGACCGGGGTCTATCGGGAACCGATACCGCCCCGCTGGGCGCCCAGTCCCCCCAATCCACCGAGGTGCTCCGGATCGAGCCCCGGTCGACCACGCCCCGTTCTGATGAGCCGGCGGCCTCGGAATCCCGCCGGACTGAATCGCCCCCCAGCCGATCCTCCCCCAGCCGATCCTCCCCCAGCCGGTCTTCAAGGAACGAATCCCCGGCTGCCGAAGCAACCCCCACGGAAGATTCCGCTCAGGAACTCTCCCCCCCGTCGCGCGGAAAGTCGCCGCTCGATGCGGAAGCTGAAGCGGGTGAGGGTGAACCCCGCGCCGACCAGCCAGAAAACAGTGATCTGGCCAATGGGCCGGGATTGTCTCCTCCCGATGTCGAGTTGGAAGCCCTGGTGCCCCTGGGAGAGCTCGAGCTGGAGGCCAGTGCGGTCGAGCAGTCGGCCGTGGGTCAGTTGACCACCTTCCACGTGCTGCTCCGCAATTCCACCACACAACTGGTGGAGAACCTCAAGGTCCGGTGTGAGCTGGGGGCCGGCCTGCGGTTTCCCGGCTCGGACGAACGGGAATTGGAAGCGGGGGTGGCCCGGCTCGAACCGGGCGAGACAAAGGAGTGGGATCTCTCGCTGGTGGGTTCGCGGCAGGGACAGGCGTGTTGCCGGTTTGTTCTGGTTCCCCCCACGAGCGCCGGGACGCAGCGGCGCCCCGAACAGCGTGTCTGTGTCCAGTTTGTCGAACGGCAGTTTTCGCTGGAATTGCTCGGCCCCCGGCAACGTCCGGTCGGGTCCCGGGCCGAGTACCTTGTGCTGGTCCGGAACCCCGGCCAACAGACGCTCGAAGGGGTGACTCTGCGGGTCAGTTCCGACAAGGCGGTCCAGCCCACCTCGCTGACGGAAGGCTCCCGCCGGGAGGGGGACAGCCTGGTGTGGGATCTGGGAACCTTGGAACCGGGCGAAAGCCGTCGGGTGCAGGTGGAGTTCACCTGCGAACGCGAGGCCCGGCGGGCGGCGGTGCGGGCCGAGATCGAAGCCGAGGGAGTGGCCCTCGAACCCGCCGAACAGGTGCTGCGCATCGACCCGGCGATTGGTCCGCTGGTGGCCGAACTGTCGGACAGCTCCGAGCCGCTGGTGGTGGGCAATCGCGGGCGGTTGGAGTTCACGGTGAAGAACACCGGGCTGAACACCGCGCGGCGGCTGGCGGTGGGGGTCAAATTGCCCAGTGAGCTGGGGCTGGTTATGGCCCGGCTGGAACGGAACGGCCTCGAGTTGTCGACCAATTTCACGATGCGCGACGAGCGTCTGGAATTCGATCTGGTCGATGAGCTCGATCCCGACCAGGTGCTGACCGGGGTCATTGAGGTCGAGGCGCTTGAGCCGGGCCGGGTGGAAACCTGGCTGGAGGTCCGCAGCTCGGTCAACCGCCAACCAGTCACCTCCGGGGAATGGACGCTGATTGAGCCTCGTTGAGGGGGGGCCGCGGCTGTCCGTCTGTCGTCTGCATCACTGGGCCGTTCTGCGGCACATGGGCCCAGGATCTGCTGTTTGTCGCGTGCCTGCTGCCCGATGCTCTCGACACGTCTCCATCAATCATCGGAATTGGCCCTGCGGATAATGCTGTGGCCGCTGGTACGCCCCCACAAGCCTCCGGAAATCGAAAGTCCCGGCTCGATGAACAGCATCAGCCAGCTCCAATGTCCCAAAATGACATTCGACCTCTGCTTGATGGGAGAGGGGTCAAGCTTGCATCCGTCGCAGGCGGGTGACGTCCGGCGTGCTCGTGGGCTTGATCACCTGTGGGGCCACCACCGCTGAGATCCTGGCCGACGATCCCGCTCTGGAACCGGACCCGATCCCCGCCGCTTTGTCGTTCGATTCCGGATGGCCCCAAATCGACCCCAAATGCAAGGGAGACCACCGGAATTCTGAGCCGCGAATGTCGCGAGAGTGGCCGCGTTATACGTTCCTCAGCGCCTGGATCGGATCCATGTTGGCGGCCCGGGCGGCCGGGTAGATCCCGAAGATCACCCCCATCGCGGTCGAGATCGAGAACGCCAGGGCGACCGACCACAGGCGGACCACCGCCTCAATCCCGGCGAAGTGCTGCACGATGAGGGGAATGCTCACCCCCACCCCGATGCCCAGCAGGCCCCCCACGCTGCACAGCACCACCGACTCGGTCAGGAACTGGGCGACAATGTCGGACCGCCGGGCCCCAATCGCCCGGCGAATTCCGATTTCGCGGGTCTGCTCGGTCACGTTCGCCAGCATGATGTTCATGATGCCGATCCCCCCCACCACCAGCGAGATTCCCGCGATCGACCCGAGCACCAGGTTCCATAACGACTGCTGTTCTTCGGCCCGTTCCAGCAGTTCCAGCGGCACCTGGATCTCGTAGTCGTCCTTGCCGTGGTGCGAGGTCTCGAGCAGCTTGCGGGCCATCTCGGCGGTCGCCCCCACCAGCTCGATCGAGCGGGCCCCCAGGATGATCTCGTTGAGCTGGGTCTTCTCGAAATCGACGCTGCCGGCGGTCCGCACGATCTGCAGTTCGCCAAACCGCCGGCGGGTGGTTTCGAGGGGGACGTAGACCTCGAGCGCCTCGGGATTGCCCCGCGGACTGCGCAGCACTCCCACCACCTTGAAGGCCATCGTTCCCAGTTGCAGGTCGCGTCCCAGCGGGTCTTCGTAGCCGAACAGCTCGGCGGCGGCGTCGGCCCCCAGCACCGCCACGTTGGCGGCTGAAGTCTGGTCGGTGGTCACGAGGAACCGCCCGCGGCCCAGCCGCAGAGGCTTGACCTTGGGATAGTCGGGTGTCACCCCGCGGATTCTCGCGTTGCGCACCCGCCGCGCACCGTTGTGGGCGTCTTTTCGAACCAGGGAGACGGGAATCACCCGGTCGACCGTCGGCATCGCCTCGCGGAACTGCTTGAGGTCGTTGAACTTGAGGCCGTACTCCACTACGCGGCTCACCTTTTGGGCCCCGGCGGTGTTTTCACCTTCGGCGGCCGACGGACGGCTGCCGGGCTTCACGCTGCGGACGATGATGTTGGTCGCCCCCAGCTCGCGGATCTGCGCGATCGCCTGGGCCTTCGAGCCCTCGCCGATCGCCAGCATCGCGATCACCGAACCGACCCCCAGAATGACCCCCAACAGGGCCAATCCGCTGCGCATCTTGCGCAGCCGGAGGTTCTTGAACGCCGTCCAGACGGCGATCGACCAATACGACCAAGAGATCATCGGCCCCCTCCGAAGGGGCGGGTGGCGACCCGGACAGGTCGAAAATGGACCTGTCCCCTTTTACGCACCGGGGAGGTTGTGGGTGGCGTCGGCATCATGGATGGCCTGCGGGTTGAGCACCACCCGGTCATCGGGCTGCAGCCCCCCGAGCACCTCGACCTGGGCGTTGTTCGACGAGCCCAGCTTCAGCGGGCGGCGGACCACTCCCTCGGGTGTCGAGACATAGCACCACGTGGCGTCCTCCTCCTGCAAAATCGCCTGTACGGGCAGCGTCAGCACGTCGTCCAGCCGTCGCACGTGGATGTCGGCAATCGCCGTCATTCCGGGCTTCAGCGAGGTGACGTCCTCATCGATGGTCACAACCACGTCGTAGACCTTGACGTCGGAACTCAGACTGCTGTCCTGGGTCGGCAAGACCGCCACCGAAGCGACCGAACCCTTGTAGGAAACATCGGGAAAGGCGTCGATGCGGATCGTCGCGGGCAGCCCCACCCGCACCTGGTCCACCACCGATTCGTGAATGCCCAGTTTCACCTGCATCCGCGTGAGGTCGGGCAGCGACAGAATCTTCGCCCGTTCGGTCACCAGTTCCCCCTCGGCCACCAGCCGGCCCCACGGGGTCCGGTCGGGAGAGTGCGCCACCAGCCCGTCGTGCGGAGCCAGCATCTTGCTCTTGGAAAGCTGCTCCTTGAACCGCTGCAGCTTCTCTTCTTCGGTGGCGAAGGCCCGGTCGGCCGCCGTCTTGGACGCCCCCACCTGGGCCAGCAGCGCTTCATTGTCGCGTTCGACCTGCGAGAGGGCCCGCTCGGCCGTGGCGATCGCCCCGCTCAGCTCCAGGACCTTCATCGGGTACTCGTACTGCTTGAGCTTCTGCTTGTTCGCCTCGGCGGTTCCCAGGGCATTGGTCGAACGGACGAGTGCGAAGTCGGCCGAGAGATGCTCGTGCATCGCCTGGTCGAGGTCCCCCTTGCCCCGATAGCCCAGCTTGAACAGCGTCTCGACCCCGTGCTTGCGGGCCGCCTTCATCTTGAGGGCCGCCTGCGCTTCCTTGATCTGGTTCTTCGCTTCCTGGATCTTCGATTCCA
>CAIOTJ010000211.1 GCA_903861195.1 uncultured Planctomycetaceae bacterium
CGGTGACCATGGACGTTGCACCAGAGTGACGAGGTGCCATCGAGGTAGCGGCGGGCATCGAGATCGATGACCTCGAACCCCTCGGCGGCGGCGATGATGGGGGGCTGCTCTTGGGCGTAGGCCTGCATCGCAGTGAAGGGATGCCAGACGACGTGCGCATCGGCGTGATGCAGTTGTTCTGGGTTCATGGAGCAGACTGCCACGCGTGCAGGTGGCGTTCAACAGAGGGCCAGATGAGTTCGACCCACCGCCGGCTTCCCTCCTGCGTGAGATGGCAGGGATCGACAAAGTGGGCACCGGTGGCGGGCAGCGCGCGGGCCAGATCGACAAAGGTGACCTCGGGAGACCGGGCCGCCAGTTCGCGAAGGCGGTCATTCTGCAGGGTCAGCGCCTGGATCACATCGGGGGGATTTCCCCAGATTTCGACCGTGCAGGCCCGCACGTTTTCCTGTCCATAGTCGAGTTCCCCCCCTTTGAAGCGGTCCTCGGAGTAGTCTGCCGGGATGTACCAGGCGTAGGTCAGCAGCAGCAGGGGATCGTGCCGTTCGCGGGCCAGGCGGGTGATCTCGGCCACGTTCGCCGCCAGCGTGCGGGCCGACTGGGGATTGGCCCCATACTGCAGCAACTGGGGATGGGTCGTTCCATACGGCAGGGTGCCCACCACCACCTGGAGCCGGTCGAGGGCCGCGCGGGGGAGGTTGATCTGCCCGGCGGCCAGATGCCGGCCGATTGCCGCGTAGCGGGAGAAGTGCGTGTAATCGTCGCGGAATTCCTCGGGAGGGCAGCAGTTCATCCGCACGTCATTGATGCCGTCGTAGACCAGCACGAGATCGAACTGGTGATCGGCCAAATGCTCGTACTGGATCAGGCTGTCGCGCGAGGTGTAGCCCGATTCCCCCAGGTTGAACAGCCGGTAGCGTTCCGGCAGAGCCTCCGCGAGGCGCTGTTCCAGTTCGGCCTGCACCCGGGTCCAGCCTGGAACCAGCACGGAACCGCCCAACAAGAGCACGTCGAACCGGTCATCTTCGTGCCGGGTGACCTGGTCGAGCAGCCCCGAGCGCCGCAGCAGGGGAAAGTGGTGATCCCAGACCGAGGGGGCCTGGGTGGGGGGGACCGCCGCGGTGAACCACCAGTAGCTCTTCCCCGCCAGCCACAGCAGCGACCCGCAAAAAGCCAGCCAGATGGAGACGAACAACCAGCGGCGACCCGCGCGGCTGGGGAGGTAAAGCCGGGGGCGTGCGGGCCGGGCTTCGACCGGCGGGGTGAAATCATCACGGGGGGGGCGCATGAACCCCGATTGTACTCTAGAATCTGGCCGACCGCCCGGCCTGGCGTCTTCCGGTTCTGGAAAGATGTCTGGCGGATCAGGCGGCGTCTGTTGTTTTCTGTCTTCGCCAACGAGAGTGACATGGCGGCACGTTCCCAGAGTGTGCGTCGCACGGCGGTTCCGAAATCGACGGCCCGACGAGGTGCGGTCCCGGGATCATCGGCTGCAGAATCGAAGGCCCGGAAATCTTCGGCTGCGAAGAGCCCGGCATCTGCCCGAGGGAGAAAGGCGTCGGCGGCGCAGGCCCCTTCCCGGACGGCGCTGGCCCAATCCGCCGCCGCGAAACCGAAGGCCTCCCCCAAACCCGCCCCCGCCCCCGCCCCAGTGCCGGCGGCACCCCGGGGCAAAGCGGCCCCCCAGCCCAAGAAGGTGGCCCCGCGCGTCTCCCTGGGGCGCCCCACGGTGGTGGGGGAAGAGCTGCTCGATCTGGTCTTTAAAGAAGATTTTCACGCCCGGCAGATCTTCGTGTTCCTGGGAGTGCGGACCGTGCGGGAGCTGGAGGAATTTGGTCCACAGCAGATCCTCGACAAGGCGGCCCAGCCGCTGAAGGAATCGATCGACCGCATTCGCCGTCGGCTCGCGATACTCAACCGGGCTCTGCGTGACGATGAGGAATTCGCCGTGAAGTTTCTCGAACGCGTCTCCGCCGAGAGCTCACTCTGACCGCCTCGCGAGTTCTTGGGGCCGCGTGCCGCCTTCCTTTCCGAATGTCATCAACCGAACGGCTGCAGGTGATTTGTGAGTGGATCCGCGTCGCTGATCGAAGCCCTCGAGAACAACATCGGGGAAATCCTGCTGGGAAAACGGGAACCGGTGCGGCTCGCGCTGGTCGCGCTGCTGGCGGGGGGACATGTGCTCATTGAAGACGCCCCCGGCGTCGGCAAAACGGTGCTGGGAAAGGCGCTGGCCCGCAGCCTCGACTCCCCCTTCCGCCGCCTGCAGTTCACCCCCGACCTGCTCCCCAGCGACATTCTGGGCTCGAGCGTGTACCTGCCGAACAAGGGAGATTTTGAGTTCCGCCCCGGGCCCATCTTCACCAGTGTGCTGCTGGCCGACGAGATCAACCGGACCACTCCCCCGCACCCAAAGCGCCCTGCTCGAGGCGATGAGCGAGGGACAGGTCTCGGTCGACGGACAGACCCACAAGCTGCCCGAACCGTTTTTTGTGATCGCCACGCAGAACCCGTTCGAATTCGAGGGGACCTACCCGCTGCCCGAGAACCAGCTCGACCGGTTCACCCTCTGTATGGAAGTGGGCTATCCCAGCCGGGAGGCCGAGAAACAGGCTCTCGTGCTGCACCGGCAAGGAGAACCGGTCGATCACCTCAAGCCGGTGGTCTCGGCCCAGCAACTGCAGGAACTGCAGCGGCAGGTGCGTGAGGTGAAGGTCTCGGACGCGATCAACGACTATCTGATGGACATCGTCGAGGCGACCCGTCAGCACGACCAACTCAGTCTCGGGCTAAGCACCCGCGGAGCCCTCACGCTGTACCGGGCGATCCAGTCGCAGGCCTTTGTGGAAGGGCGTGACTACGCCACTCCCGACGACGTCAAGAAAATGGTCCCCTGCGTGGTGGCGCACCGCATTCTGTGCCGCGGCTCGGTCCGGCTCGGACAACGGACCCGCGCCCGGGCGATTCTCGACACCATCCTGCAGAAGACCCGTGTTCCCAGTTAGAGCGTTCCTCTGGGGAGTTCGCCGCCGTGCGTCTCCCTCCCCAGACCTGCATGCAATCGGCCTCAGTGCATTCCGCCCCCCCGCCACGCGTCTTTCCCCCGCGTCTTTCAACCATTGAGCCGCCACAGGTGTTTTGATGCCACACGGGCTGCGAAGTCAATTCGTCCGTCTTTCTCCACCGCGGGGCTTCGTCGCGATTCTCGTCGTTGCAGTGCTGATCGCCGGACTGGTCTCGCCGGGTCACGCCGAGGAATGGCCGGGATTCCGCGGACCACGCGGCGATGGCAGTTCGCAAGAGACCCGCGCCCCGTTGCACTGGAGCCCGAATCAGAACATTCGCTGGAAGGCTCCCCTCCCTGGCCCGGGGAATGGCAGCCCCATCGTCTGGGGATCGCGGATCTTCGTCACTGGCCCCACCGCCAATCCCGCCGAACGGGCTCTGTTTTGCTTCGACCGCGCCCAGGGCCAACTGCTGTGGACCCGGGCCAGCAGCTACACCGCCGACGATCCCACCCACCGCACCAACCCCCAGGCCAGCTCGACTCCGGTGACCGATGGGAGCCGGGTCGTCGCCTGGTACGGCTCGGCGGGAGTCTACTGCTACGATTTTGAAGGGCAGGAACTCTGGCGGCGCGACCTGGGGGTCTTTCGCCATATCTGGGGCTACGGCTCTTCTCCCGTCATTCATGAAGGCCGCGTGCTGCTCAACTGCGGTCCGGGGGAACGGAGTTTTGTGATCGCCCTCGACCTCACGACTGGCCAGACCCTCTGGCAGGTGGATGAGCCCGGGGGCGCCAGCGGCGACAAGGGGGCCGAGGAATGGATTGGTTCCTGGAGCACTCCCCGCATCGTCCGCAGCGGCGGCCAGGACCTCGTGCTGGTCTCGCAGCCGTACCATGTGAACGCGCACCACCCGGCCACCGGGAAAATCGTCTGGACGCAGGCAGGGCTCGGCAAACTGGTCTACACCTCGCCGGTCATTGAAGGGGATGTGGCGGTGGCCATGGGGGGCTATCACGGCCCGGCCCTGGGACTGACGCTGGGAAGTGCCGACGCGGCGACCCCGCCGCAACCCCTCTGGAAACACGAGCAGAAGAACCCGCAGCGGATCGGCTCGGGAGTGGTTGTCGACGGCAAGCTTTACATGGCCAACGAGCAGTTCCTGGCGCAGTGTCTCGAGCTGCGCACCGGCCGCGAATTGTGGCAGGCCCGACTCCCGCAAGGAGCAATCTGGAGTTCGATCGTGCGGGTGGCCGACCGGCTCTACGTGACCAACCAGGCGGGGACGACGCTGGTCTGGAAGGTGAATCCGCGGCAGCTCGAACTGTTGGCCGAGAACGCGCTCGACGAAACCTGCAACGCCTCACTGGCCGTTTCGAATGGCGAGCTGTTCCTGCGGACGCACGGGAATCTGTACTGCATCGCGGAGCCTGCTCCATGAGCCCTTCCCAGTCCGTCGCCGCGCCCCCTCTGCGGATCCACGTCGTCACAGCCGACCCAGCCGCGTATGACCGGGTGTTGCCGCGCTGTCCGCAATTCGAGTGCGTGGGCATCAGCCTCCCCGCAGATACCAGCCGTGGACTCCAGGCCCCGACGACATCAGAGCGACTTCTGATTGGGGCCGATGTCGGCCCCGACCAGGTTCTGTCGCTGCTGGGGCTGGCCCGACAGCGGGGGCTTTCCGCCTGGCTGGCCGATGCGGCCGTGCTGGAGTTCGACCTGCTGGATGAACTGCGGCAGGCGTTCGCCGAGGTGGGGCTGGAGTTGCAGGCGGGGCAGCCAATCCGGCACCGGCCGATGGTCGACACGGTCCGTGCCGCGCTGCGGGCCGGGCAACTGGGGGAGCCGGCGATTGTGCGCATTCACGACTGGCGCGCGGCCGCCGGAACGCAGGGGGTTCCCGCAGGGTGGGAGTTGCGAGCCATCCGGCAGTACGCCGATCTGGTCTGCTGGCTGCTGGAAATGACTCCCGACACCGTTTGGGCCATCCGGCCGACGGTTGCCGCGAGGCCGGGAACGGACGGCACTCCGGTCGAGACCCTGCAGTTTCATGCCGGGGGACCGGGACCGACGATGGTGCTGTGCGACCTGGCGCACGGTTTGCCCGCGGGGGATGAGTATTGGTCGCTGTCGGTGATTGGGTCGCGCGGGGCGGCCTATGCCGACGATCACCGCAACCGGCAGTTGCTGTTTGGCGGGGGCACGGCCCGTGCCGAGTGCACCCGCGAAGGAGACTGGCCATTGTGGCAAATGCTGCGGTCTTTCTGGCCCGGCGTCCCGGGAAAGCCGACGGGCGAACCGATCCGAGAAGCCCCGGGGGCCGCCGCGCTCAGCCGGGCGATTGGTCGGTCACTGCAGTCGGGAGAGAGCGTGTCGCTGGAAGCGGGAGGTGGACGATGAATTCTCTCGCTCCCAGCGCCTCCACCAACCGGCCGGTGTATCGCTGTGCCGTGCTGAGCGTGGTGAAGCACGCCTATGTGCCGCGAGGGGTCGCCGCCCATCCCCAGTTCAGGCTGGTGGTGGTGGCCGACGACCCCGACCAACCCGACTGGGTGCATCAGCGCAACCAGGAATTCGCTGATGAATGGAACATTCCCTACGTTTGTGATGTCGACCGGGCGTTGCGGGAGTATGGAGCGACGGTGGCGGTGGTGAGTTCCGAGGCGGAACGGCACTGTGGGCTGTCGTTGCGGGCGATCGAGGCGGGGCTGCACGTGGTGCAGGACAAGCCGATGTCGAATCGCCTGGCCGATTGCGACCGCGTGGTCGAAGCGGTCCGCCGGCGGGGAGTGCAGTTTTTGCTGTGGAACCGGAATTTCCTTCCCGGGTTGGTTCACGCGCACGAACTGCTGGCGCGGGGAGAGATTGGCGTGGTGCAGTCGATCCATGTCGATTTCTATTTCGCGAAGGACGCCGGGCCGCCCCGCGGCTCACGCCAGCCGGGCGATTCCCCCATCGACTGGCTGACTTTTCAGATCGCCGCCCATGCCGACGGATCGGATGGCGCGATCGGCAGGGATCCTCTGGGGGAGCTCTCGAATGAGGGGATCTATCCGCTGGGGTACATTCACCTGTTGTGCGGCGCGCGGGTGCGCCAGGTCTTCGCCCGGACCGCTGCGCACTTTCACCAGGTCAATGTCGACAACCAGGTCGAGGATGTCGCCACGATGTCGCTGGTGCTCGAGAACGGCGTGACCGGTAGTGTCTGCGTCGGGCGGATTGGCAACGCCGCTCATCCCGAGATCGGCGAGATCAAGATCCACATCGTCGGCACCCGAGGGGCGCTGGTGATCAGCGAAGCCCGACCGGAGGTGGCGGTGTATTACCGGGGCCAGCCCGAGAAAGAATTCAAACACCGCCGGGTGGCGATCGATCTCGACCACCGGCTGCTTGAGAACTTCCGGCTGGCGATCGAGACGGGATCTCCGACAGTGCTCGATGCCCAGGCGGGGCGCGACATTTGTGCGACCATTCAGGCGGCGTTGAAGTCGGCGGTCAGCGGGCGGGTCGAGCGCGTGGTGTGAATGAAAACAACCGCCGGCCCAGTGGGAAGCCCGGGCCGACGGTCGTGCCGATCACAGCAGGAGCAGGCGGGCGATTAGCCCTTGTGCATGCCGTGGCAGGCGCCGCAATTCACGGCCTTGCCAAACGCTTCCTTGTTGCCGTCCTTGGTGGCCTTCAGCAGGGCGTCGGTCTTTTCCTTCCAGGCCTTCTCGTCACCCTTGGGGGGCTTCTGCTGCCCCATCGCGGTGAATCCGTCCACCAGCTTCTGGGTCTCTTCCTTGCTGATTTCTCCCTTGAGGAACTTCTCGTTCAGCTTTTCTTCCTTGAAGAACTTCATCACCTGCTTGATGGTGTACTTGGGCTTCTCGTCGGCCGCATGGACCGAGACCACCGCGATACAGGCCACCGCCACAGACAGCAACATCCGCTTCATCGAAACCTACTCCTCAACAACGGTAACGGAAATCTTCCCCGGCACGAGAGCACAACACCCTCGATCGCATTGCCGGGGTCGGCACGGAAACAGCCCTCCCCAAAGCCGGTTTTCTCTGGGGGGCCATCACCGAGACGCATTGGAACTCATGGATGGAAGAAAAACCAGTCTGGGCTCGTGGGTGAGCAGGTCTGTGTCGGATCGCGGCCGACTGTTCAAAGGGTCGACTACTCGGAACAATGCGCAGCGGGGACTGGTGGCGCGGCGCAGACCAGCCCAACCTGGCGAGCGGCTTTGGACGGGAACCGAGGTGTGGCGATGAGCAAGAGCGCGGCGGTGCGGGTGTTGGTCACAGGGGGCTGTGGGTTCATC
Organism: uncultured Planctomycetaceae bacterium; assembly: GCA_903861195.1. Lineage (GTDB taxonomy): Bacteria > Planctomycetota > Planctomycetia > Planctomycetales > Planctomycetaceae > UBA10511. The sequence continues at coordinate 7,315 of CAIOTJ010000211.1, forward strand.
GGCAGTTGGGTGGTGCGGGATCTGCTGGCCCGGGAAGCGGCCGTGACGGTGTTCGACGTCGCCCCCAACCCCACCCGCTGGTCGCGGTTGATTGGCCCGGCATCCGAGGGTGTCCCGGTTTTCACGGGCGAACTGACGGACCAGGGAGCGCTCGAACGGGCGTTTGCCGCCGCCCAACCGACGCATGTCATTCACCTTGCCGCCCTGCTGACTCCGGATTGCCAATCGGATCCCATCCGGGGCTGTCAGGTGAATGTGCTGGGGACGACGATCGTGTTCGAACTCGCCCGCCGACATGGCGTGCAGGCGATTTCATGGGCCAGCTCGATGGCGGTGTTTGGGCCCGAGCCAGGAGAGGCGGCGAATGCCGGCGTGCGGGAACCCAATCGACCACCGTCGTTCTACGGTGCCTTCAAGAAGGGGGCCGAACTGGTGGCCGAGCAGTATTGGATGCACCACCGGTTGCGTTCGGTGGGCTTGCGGCCGCATGTGGTGTATGGACCGGAACGGGAACAAGGCATCTCAGCCGGTCCCTCACTGGCCGCACGAGCCGCCGCTCATGGGGCCGAATATACAATTGGTTTCCGCGGAGTGCTGGGCTACGACTATGTCGAAGACGTCGCCCGCGGATTTGTCCGGGGTGCGCTTGAATGTCCCGAGGGGGCTCACGTGGTCGACCTGCCCAGTGAGCCGGCGAGTGTCGAGCAAATCCTCGCGTCGCTGGAGATGATCGTTCCCTCCAGCCGGGGGAGATTGAAGGTGCAAGGACCTGCCCTGCCGAGCAACGACTCGCCCCATGAGCAAATGATTTCGGGCCTGTTCCCGGATTGGCGACCAACACCGCTGGCCGAGGGACTGCGCCGGACGGTGGAGTTCTACCGGACCTGACCCCGCCAGGCGGACTCAGGTCCGGTCAGGGAACTCGGGGACGAAACGACCGTCCGACACGGGTTGGGATCGGAACCGGGGGGCCCTCAACTCCGGTTATCGCGGCGTTTCTGCAGTCGCCGGGCGATCGTGTAGCCGAGCCGGTGGGCGGCCTTGTCGATAACGGCTCCGAGATCGTCGGCCGTCTCCTCGACGATGATCTCGGGCAAGCCGCGCACATGGGCGATCAGCTTGATGACGAGGTCATCACCCCCTTTGGGGCCATTCACGTCCTTCAGATGAGCTTCCACATGGCTCACCTGACGGTCAAACCGGTCCAACTCGAATCCCAGCCGCTTCTCCACTCGGGGTGTCAGCTCACTGTCAAACACCCGTCCTGAACTCCGGACTTCGACTCTCATGACCTGCTTCCTGTGACGATTTTGATTGACTGGGAACCAGCAGTGTTCCCTCTGAAGTATACGGGGGACGGATGGCGCAGGATCAGGAAAATCCGGTTGCGATTTTTTGGGAAGCGGGGGCCACCACCTCTCCCTCCCACGGCAGCCCCAGGGAGGATCGGAGGTCAACCAGCACTCATCACAATGACAGGCAACGCGACGCAAAGTCTGAATCGGCAGGAGGTTCCGGAGGGAACCACCCCGGCGGCAGCCCACCTCACCACGTGACGATTCCGCGGACAACGCGCCAGACCCCCACCACGGTCGAGCCCCCATAATCCTTCGCCAGGCGGAGCAGGGATTGGTGAAATCCGAGATTGGGAAAGGCCTGCTCGACCTGGGCGATCGCCGCGCGGCTCATCCCTTTGCGGATCCAACCCTGGGAGGCATCGATCCAATCGGCCTTGCGGCACGCCTCGATCACTTCCTGGTGGGGGCCGCGGTAAGGAAACAGTTTGTGGTGCCAATGGATGGCGCTGCGCAGGGCCTCGGGGTCCAGCCCCCAGCCCTGCTGTTGGTTGTCGCGCAGGGCGACCGCCTCGGACGGTTCGAGATACGCCAGAGCATGATCGGTCCAGAGACCGATGTCGTGATACACAAACGCCGTCTCGACGAGCTGTTGATGCTCAGGGGCCTGATTCAGGAAGTGCATCGCGTAAGTCACCGCGCGATGGATGTGATTGCGATAACCGGGGAAGTCGCGGCCAATGACATCGCGATAGGGTTCCAGCAGGAGCTCCACGCGAGGCCGCTCGGGAAGGATGACAAGAGAGTTCATCAGTTCGATTCTATCCGCCCGCTTCGGGCGAAGCAACGACCACCGCTCCAGGAGACGCGGCGTGATTCGGTGAAAACGAGCGACGTCCCCGATTCACTTCCTCGCTGACGACAACTGCCCCGCTCACACGGACGTGTGCTGGCGACAACTCGCCAGGAATGAGGACGCACCTCCCACCAAAAAACAATCAGACTGGACGCTCAAGTCGTCGCCCCGGATTGGAGCGACGGGCGTCGACTCTCTACGAACTCGATCATCGCGAATCGAAACGGTGACGCGACAACCAGCGTTCCCGCTCGACGCCCAAGTCACAATTCAGGGGGGCCAAAATCAGTGGAACGCCGCTCGTTGCACTCCACACGCGCTGCGGTCCCCTTTTTCATACAACCGCCACCTTCACGCAGTGGATCCCCGGCAGCGAGTCGAAGAGGCACTCCCACTCTTCGCCCCCCTCGCGTCCGAGCCAGAGCTGGCCATTCGTCGTGCCAAAGTAGAGGGCGGGGTTTTTCAGTTCGTCGATCGTCATCGCATCGCGCAGAACCGTGAAATAGGTCTCCTTCTTCGGAAAGCCCCGCGACAACTTCTGCCACGACTGACCCCCGTTCTGGCTGCGCCAGACCGCCGGGGCTCCGTGCGGGCAGACCCGCGTCATGGGATCGAGCGGCACCACATAGACTACATCGGGGTTGTGCGGATGGACGACGATTGGAAAGCCGAAGTCGCTCGGCAAGCCCTTGGCAATCGAGTGCCACGTCTGGCCATGGTCATCGCTGCGCAACACACCAATCTCGGGGCGCGGGCCACCGGGACCATGCCACTCGGCCCAGCCGCCATGATTCTGCATGTACAGCCGGCCGGGCACCTGCCGGGCCGGGGCGATCTTGTGCACGCACTGCCCGAACTCCGGATACGGGTCGGGCACAAACCCGGCCCCCACCCCGGCGTTCGAGGCCGCGAACGTTTTCCCGCCATCCTGACTGAGATAATGCCCCCCCGTGGAAATCCCCAGATGCATCCGCTGGCCATCGCGCACAATCGTGTGCAGGCAGAGACCGCCATTTCCCGGATGCCACTGCCGGGCGTGCTCGTGATTGCTGATCCCGCCGACCAGTTCCCACGATTGACCGGCATCGGTGCTGCGGAACAACGCCGCGGGCTCCACACCGCACCACAGTTCCTTCTTCCCCGGCCCCGCCTCGAGCGACCAGATGTTGGCAAGTGCCCGACCATCCCCCTCCGGAAACGCGGGTGCCGAGGCGGTCTCCTGGAACGTGTTCCCCAGATCTTTCGAAACCAGGATCTTCATCCCGAAGAACGGATTGCAACTCGACGCGTACACCCGGGGAGTGCCGCGGGCATCCACCAGCGTCGAGTAGACGCCGATCCCGCCGCCGAACGGTCCCCGCAGCGTGAACTTCCGGCGGGTCTTCGCCCCCTCGGCCACAAACAGCCCTTTGCGGGTGCCAATGCTGATCAGAATTCGCTCGGCCATGCTCAACCTCCGGAGACCGCCTGAAAAACCGACACGACATCCCCCGGCTGCAGCGGAGTGTCAAGGCCCGAACGCTGGCCTATGAAGTCGGAATTGACGAATAGATGGATGTGACGGCGAACCGCGCCGGTCTCATCGCAGAGGCTGCCATGCAGACGGGGATACTCCCGCCGCAGGTGCTGCAGCACGTCCCGCACGGTCTGTCCCTCGAGCGGGACGAACTCGTGACCGTCGCAATACGGACGCAGAATGCGGGGGATGTGAAACGGGGTCGGCATCGCCACTCAACGGAAAATCCCTGGCCCCCCGTGGATCCGCGACCGGCCTTTGTCGACGCGAGGCATTCGCCCCCAAAACAGTCGAGGTCGGTTGCCAACCGGCAGCGCCACTGCAGGCTACCAAAGGCCGTTCGAGAGACCAACGCGTGTTTTCTGATATTTCGGTTTTTTGATCTCTGGCACACGCACGGGAATCGCGGCTGGCGAGCATTCCCGGCTGAGTGGAACCGGCCCGTTCCGTCCCGGGCACTCTCCCCACGCCCTCACGATCTGATAAAATCCCGGTTATGCATCCTTCTCACCCGCTCTCTCTGCCGGATCGACCTGCCCGCGCGGTGCCCCGTGTTGCACTGGGGCGGCGCTGGTTCGGATGGCTGCCATTGTTCTTCGTCTTTCTGGGGACCAGCACCCAAGCTGCCGAAGACGTCCCCGCCCCCACTCCCGAACAACTCGAGTTCTTCGAGGCCAAAATTCGGCCCTTGTTGGTCGAACACTGTTTCGAATGCCACGCGGCCGACGCCCCCAAAGGGATCAAAGGGGGATTGCGGCTCGACTCTCGGGTCGGGTTGTGGAAGGGGGGCGACAATGGACCGGGAATCGACCCGGCCCAGCCCGACGAGAGTCTGCTGCTGCAGGCGGTCCGCTGGCAGGGCCTCGAAATGCCCCCCAAGGGGAAACTCCCCGCCGCCGACCTGCAGGCCCTGGCCGACTGGGTGAAACAAGGTGCGCCCTGGCCCGCCGCAGCGGCCACAGACTCGGCCGAAAAACCCAAACACATCGACTGGGCCACCATCCGCGACGAACATTGGGCCTGGCGTCCGATCCGGCGGCCTGAGGTTCCAGTGGTTCCCCCGGCGGCCTCGCCCGATGTCGAGAGATCCGCCTGGGTCCGGAATCCCATCGATGCATTTGTGCTGGACAAGTTGTTGACCGCGGGACTGGCCCCCTCCCCTCCCGCTGAAGAGGCGGTGCTGCTGCGGCGCGTGTATCTCGACCTGATTGGGCTGCCGCCGACCCCGGTCGAGGTGAGTGCGTTTGTCGAGGCGTACGGCCGCGATCCCGAAGCGGCCTTGTCGGAGGTGGTCGATCGCCTGCTGGCCCGGCCCGCGTATGGCGAACGCTGGGGCCGGCACTGGCTCGACCTGGCCCGTTACAGCGACATCGCCGGAAGTTTTGGTGGCCCCGCCATTCCGCACGCCTGGCGGTACCGCGACTGGGTTGTTTCGGCATTCAATGCCGACCTGCCGTATGACCAGTTTGTGCGGGCCCAGATCGCCGGTGATCTGCAGGGGCCGGAATCGGCCGCCGGGACAGGTTTTTTCGCCCTCGGCCCAACCTATGTCTCGGACGGCGGCGATCCCGACGCGACGGCACAGGCTCAGTCGGAAACACTCGATGACCGGGTCGACACGCTCAGCCGGGCCCTGTTGGGTCTGACGGTCTCATGTGCCCGTTGCCATGACCACAAGTTCGATCCGATCCCTCAGCTCGACTACTACTCGCTGGCCGGGGTGTTCCAAAACACCCGCCTGGCCGAGCATCCGCTGGTCCCCCCGGAAACGGTCGCGGCATTCCAGTCGCATCACCAGCGCATCGCCCAACTCGACGCGAAGCTCAAGGGGCTCGACGAACTGCTGAAGAAGGAAGCCCGCGATCCCACTGTCGACGAGAGTACCGACCGGGCCGAGTGGCAAACGGAGCTCGACCAACTGCGGCGGAGCGCCCCCCCGATGTATCCGCTGGCGCACGGTCTGGCCGAGAGTGGTACAGCCGACATGCCCCTGGCGATTCGAGGCAACCTGCGCAAACCGGGCCCCCTCGCCCCGCGGCGGTTTTTGCGGATTCTTTCCCGAGCTGAACCGGCCTTGTTCCAACAGGGAAGTGGACGGCTCGATCTGGCGAAAGCCCTGACCGAAAAGACCAACCCGCTGTTGGCCCGCGTGTTTGTGAACCGGGTCTGGATGCACCACCTGGGGCGGGCACTGGTCCGCACCCCCAGCAACTTCGGCCTCATGGGAGAAGCCCCCACCCATCCCGAGCTGCTCGACTGGCTCGCGAGCGAGTTCCAGCACCCGACGGGCGACGGTGTTCCCTGGTCGATCAAACGGCTGCACCGGCTGATTGTGCTCTCGAACACCTATCGCCAAAGCAGTCGGCCCAGCGAGCGGGGTCTGGGACTCGACGGAGACAACCGGCTGCTCTGGCGGGCGAACCCGCGCCGGCTCGATGTCGAGGTGTGGCGCGATACGCTGCTGGCCGTCACGGGGGAACTCGACCCAACCGTGGGCGGTCCCTCGGTCGAGAATCTGCTGACCAGTTCCCGCCGCACCATCTACGGCACCGTCAACCGCAATTCGGACCAGGGGGTCAGCCAGGTGTTCCTGCGGCTGTTCGACTTCCCCGCCGCCCGCGCCAGCAGTGAGGGACGGATCGCGACCACGATTCCCCAACAATCGCTGTTCCTGATGAACAGCCCTTTCATGGCTGATCGCGCCCGGCAACTCGCCCGCCGGATGCAGGCCGACTTTGCGACTGATGCCGAACGGATCCCCGCCCTCTACGCCCGGCTTTACACACGCTCTCCCACCGCCGAGGAGTTGACCATTGGGCTTGACTACCTCGGTCAGAACGCAGGCCCCCAAACGGGCGACCAACTCTCCCGCTGGGAGCAATACGCCCAGGTGCTGCTGTCGGCCAATGAGCTGATGTTTGTCGAGTGACCGGGCGAGTGACCGAGCCATCGAGTGACCGGGCCATCCAACCGGGCGAACTTGGGGATTGGTGTCGCGCGTGAGACTTGGTGAGGATTCTGCGCAGCGCCGCACGGTTGCCATCCGGTACTCACCCAACCCCGTCGGCACTGGCCATGTTCTCGCAACGATGGGGAATTGCAATCAGCGCGACATTCGATACGAGGATCTGGTTGAAGAGAATCCATCTCAACCGCCATGTGATCACTTGAGTCAGTATTCCTATGCAGACTTTATGGATTCAAATGTAGATACTCCTTCGATCATGTCGGATCCATTCGACGCGATTCTCAAGCATTTGCCGCAAGATTACCCGCACGATCCTCGAGGAAGGCCGTGAGGAGCGGCACTGCAACGTATCGCGCACGTTCCCCGAGACGAAGCAGGTCAGTCGCTCACATTCCCTCCAGGAGAGTCGCGAGCCCCCATGCAACTCGCGGGCCGATTCCCGGTCAACCGCCGGCATAGCGCAGGTACTGCTGCGCAGCGCGGTCCCAGGAGAAGCTCTGTTCGAGATGCCGGATCCCGGCCAACAACCAGCGGGCGTACTCGGCGGGCTCTCCGGCCAGGGTGATGGCATCCTCAAGAGCCACGGTCAATTCTGCCACCATTGACTCGAACAGGGGGAAACGCAGGCGGTCCTGAACGCGATTGAGTTCCAGCGCCGGGTCGAGATAGCCGGTGGCGTTGATTCCCTGCCAGTCCGCCACTTCGGTCGCCAGCCCCTCTGGCTCGTGGAACAGAAAGCCGGTGGGGTTGGCGGCGGCGGCGTGGACGCCGGCAGAGCGGCGGCGGACCGCCGTCGAGGTGGATTTGGCCCGCGGGTCGGGAACAATCTGCTGCAGCACGCCACCGGTCGCGCGGCCGATGCCCAGGGTCCCATTGAGGTAGAACTCGTTCGCCATCCCGAACGGCTCGTAGAGGGAGGGCATGATCCCGCAGGTGGCGCCCCGCAGGGCTCCCGAGAAGCCTTCCGCAAACCGGAATGGAAAGGCGAGCACATTCGCAGGCCAGCGCTCGGCCAGCTCGCGCAGGAAGGACAATCCTGCCAGACCTTCGTCGCCCGGAATCGGAAAGAACACAAACCGGGCATCGCCTCCGGCATCCAGCAATCGTTCGGCAGCGCAGGCGGCGACATCGTACCCCTTTTGCCGACAGTCGTCGCGGCCCGCCATGACAAACAGCGGCGTCTGGCCGCGTCCAAACCGTGAGAGATTTCCCCACACGGGACGTTCGGCCGAGGGGGTCAATTGCCCCAGCGCCTTGAGGAATGTCGCCTGGTGCTCCTGCTTCCAGGCCAGCAGCGGTTGGAAGCGTCCCGCCACGGCTGCCGTCAGCAGCTCGGCGGGGACCGCCAGATCGGTGAAGGGGCCATTGTCGATTCCGACCAGTCGCGAGCCCAGCCACGGCGCGAGATGCGGCGCCAGAACGCGAGTCTGGTAAGGGTCGTCGATCAGGTCGCGGGCGAATTGCGCCGAAACGGTGAAGACCGGCCACTCGCAAACGGACAGAGCCCGCTGCAGCACGGTCTCGCCCGGGCAGGCGTGGGGGGCCAGTCGCCAGTGACGTAACTGGCCAGCTCCCGCCTCGTGGTCGTAGCTGTTGTGCAGCGTGACGAACATCCGGGGACGTGCGGGCTGCCCGGCGGCGGCGATGGCGACCGTCGCCGACTCCCAATCCTGCAACAGCAGCGTCCACGGCGCACCGGGAGCCACCACATGCAGGGCCTGAATCACCGCCGCCCCAAAGAAGACCGAATCTCGATAGAGCGTGTCGGGGTGTAGATCGTATGGGTGGCGCGTTCCGGTGAAAAACTGCAGATCTTCGGGACGCAGCAGGTAATGCGGCGCGGGGCCGTCCTGGCGCCACACATGGACCTGCACGGTGCGTCCATCAAACGGCACCCCCACCGCGCCGACCCACTGGGCGTCGACATCACGGGTCTTGGGAATACGGTGGTGAAACGGCGTGAAGACCACCACCGGCTGCCGGGACTGCGCCGCCACATGGGCGGGCAGCCGGGCGAGCACGGCGGCAATTCCACCACAGGGGGCGAGCGCGGTTTCATACGAGACAAATGCCAGCACGAACAGATTCCTTGCGGCGAATGGGGCGGCCCATCCCATGGCGGCGGGACGGGCACGTGGCGGCGGTGCGCTGCGCGGAGGGGGCTCCCTCCCACAGGTCACCCGGCGCGGGGGGGACGAACTTCCCAGGAGAGGGGTTGTCCGGCGAGTCCCGCCCGCAGATTGATGATCGACATCTCGATCATCCGCCGCCGGGTCCGGTCCGAAGCGCTCCCCAGATGCGGGGTGATCACCAGATTGTCGAGAGCCAGCAGGGGATGGTTGCGGGGGAGCGGTTCGGGGTCGGTCACATCGACGGCGGCCCCGGCGATCTGGCGGTTTTGCAGCGCCGTGGTGAGGGCGTCGGTCTGCACCACACCACCCCGCGCCATGTTGATGAGAAACGCACTGGGCTTCATCTGGGCCAGTTCACGGGAACCGATCAGGCCGGTGGTCTCGGCAGTCAGCGGACAGTTGAGGGCCACGAAGTCGCTCTGGGCAAGCAGCTCGGGCAGCGTGCGGTACTGCACCCCCAGCTCGCGTTCGGCTGCCTCATCCCGCCGGCGGTTGTGGTAGAGCACCGGCATGTCGAACCCCAGAGCCCGCCGGGCGACCTGCTTACCGATACGTCCCAGACCAACAATGCCGAGGGTACTGCCACTCACTTCGGCTCCAATGAGCAGGGCCGGATCGTAGTGGGTGAACTCGGGACCCCGGGCGAAGTGGTCTCCCACCACGAGGTTGCGGGCGACGGCCAGCAGCAGGGCCATCGTCATGTCGGCGGTGGAGGCATCGAGACAGCCGGGGGTATTGCCGACGGGAATCTGGCGGGCCGCACAGGCGGGCACATCGATGTGATCGACCCCCACCCCATGATTGCTGACCACCTGCACCTGGGGCAGGCGGTCGAGCAGCGCTCCATCGACCCGGGGATGGCCATAGGTGATGACTCCCGTGACGAGTGCGCCGTAGCGGGTCTCGGGAACCTGCTGCCAGGGAAGAACCTCGATGTCGGGACCGAGCAGCTCAAGAAACAAGGGAGGGAGACCATCTCCCATGACGATCGGACGGGTCATCGCAGGCACCGGGCCTTTCGGGAAACCGGACCACGCTCCCCGATGGGACGCAGACCTGTCCCCTTGGGACAAGAAGAATGTTACGGGGCGAGTATATCACCGGAGGAAAGCCCTTCAACAACCGTGAGACGGTCAAGCCCACCGCATGGGAAGACGGCGGCAGCGCCGTACTCCAGTTTGTCGTTCAATCGGTCTTGAGGGGATCCAACTCTCTCTCCTACCATGCGTGTCAGTGCGGGTCGGTACCGCACGACTTTGACATTTCCCCAGCCCTGCCGTACTCCAGCCGTGTCTGTTGCTTTCGATTTCTCCGCCGCGATGCGCAGCCTGTGTATCGACATCACGCAGCGCGTCCCCGAGTTCCAGCACATCCGGATGGAGCACGTGGCGGTGACGTTTGCCCAGGCCCGCTTGCGGGTGAATCACGGTTTGCAGGCGAAGCTCACGCCGCTGAGGTTTCAGGACGGGGCTCTGGTCACCACCCGCCGGGGGAGCGAGTGGGCGATCCAGCGCTGCTTTCTGGGGGGAGTGGAACTGCTGTATATCCTCACCTTTTATCTGCCCCGGTTCCAGGAACAGACCTATGCCGAGAAGCTGATCACCGTGATGCACGAACTGTATCACATCGGCCCGCGGTTCGACGGCGATATCCGCCGCCTGCCCGGGCATTACCACGTGCACTCCCACAGCCAGAAAGAGTTCGACCAGCAGATGGAAGTGCTGGTCCGCCAATACCTGCGAAAAGGCCCCCCCGATCACCTGCACGGCTTCCTGCAATACAACTTCGACCAACTGGTCCAGCGGCATGGCCGGGTGGTGGGCATGAA
>CAIOTJ010000212.1 GCA_903861195.1 uncultured Planctomycetaceae bacterium
GACGACCACGGTGTAGGTGACCACGTTTTGCGTCATCGTGGCATTCAGGCGGATTTGCGAGACGGTGCCGCGGAAGACTTCATTGGGGCGGGCGTCGACGGTGAACTTGACCCCCTGTCCCACGTAGATCTGACCGATATCGGCCTCATTGACCGAGGCCCAGACCTGCAGCCGCCGCAGGTCCTTGGCGATCAGGAACAGGCTGGGGGCGTTGAGGCTGGCGACCACCGTCTGCCCCACGTTGACCCGCCGGTCGATGATGACCCCCTTCACAGGGGAGCGAATGGTGCAGTAGCCGAGGTTGATCTCGGCCTGGTGCAGGCTGGCCTTGGCCTGCTCGAGAGACGCCTCGGCCACCGAGACCGCCGCCTGGGCGGCCTGCCAGTTGGCCCGGGCCAGGTCGAGATCGGCCTCCGAGATCGAGTTCCGCTTGTGGAATTCCTGGGCCCGCTTCCATTCGCGTTCGAGTTGCTGCTGACGGATCGATTGCTGGTCGATGTCGGCTTTCGCCCGGCTCACGGTCGCCTTGGCCTGCTCGACCTGGGCGGCGTACAGGTCGGCATCAATCCGGGCCAGGACCGTTCCTTCTTCGATCTGGCTGCCGTAGTCGATCGACTTCGACATCGCGTGCGGGTCTTGCCCCAGATCCTGGATGCGACCGGCCACCTGGGCACCCACGTCGACCAGCTCCTCGGGCTCGATCGTACCCGTGGCCGAGACCACCGCCAGCACATCGCCGCGCTGCACCTCTCCCAACCGGTACTCCACCGCCGGTCCCGCGTTGCTGTGGGAGAGCCACCACCAAACCCCAGCTCCCAGGCCCAATACCAGTGCCAGCATCAGCAGACGACGCATGACTTCACAGACTCCGGTGCGAACGGGGTGCGCAATCTCGACCTCTGCCGATGGTATCACTGGGTTTCCCGGGACAGAAGCAGGTTCCCGACACGGCGGCTGATTCCCGCCGACACGGCCCGTAACGACCGGAGAGTCCGATTGTGATTGCTGGTCGGGGGAACGAGACTGCGCCGTTTGTTCTGTCGCGTGTTCCCTGGCCGGCTTTGTCTTGTGCGGGGGATGTCCGCGGAAGTGTCTCGACGTGCCAGCTGGTGCGGCACGTCCCGGGACGCGGGGTGGGCCCAGTGGAATTGGGCAAACCAGGAAACAGATCGATTGCGATCGATTGCCATCCCGATTTCCGCGAAGGAACCCCACGACTTGGGCCCCGATGAGGCTGGCTGGCGAAAGGGTGGCCTGGAGGGGATGCTGGTCGGAAGCGGAATGCTGGTGGAGAGTGGGAACCTGGACAAGGAAACCGTTGGACGAGGGGAACCCCTGGGGAGCAGCTGGTGCGGGACAGCGGTGAGAGCGAGGCGATTGAGGCGATTTATCGCGAAACCCGATTTCGGATGGAGCGGCCGTGGCCCCCCTGGCCACAGGCGTTCGCGATTATCTCGGCCTATGCCACCAGCGGGGAAGTCTGGCCAGAAGAGCGGAACCAGGCGCAGGATGCCGGTTTGGAGCGGTGCCTGAGGGAGCGGGGGCTGGAGCCCCACCGGATCACCGGGTATTCCCCGCGAACCGGGCATGCCGAGCCCGGTTGGGGAGCGGCCCTCCCCCTGGAGGCGGCCCGGCAAATCGGCCGCGATTTCCACCAGCACGCGATTTATTACGTCGACGCCCAGGACGAACTGTGGATTGTCGAGTGTGAGACGGGGCGACCTTCGGTTGCAATCGGCCAATTTGCGCCGCGCTGTGACCCGGGTGGGGCCTGAGTGGGGGATCGCGGTGCGACGCGGGGACCGGTCAGAGTGCCCCAGCCGATTCCCCGAGTTCCAGGCCAAAAGTCTTTTCCAGGACGGGGGACGGGTTGGGAGGTGCACGCCCCCGGGGGCTTGGTTAAGATTCTGGCACGGAAAACTTCGTGCACCCCTGTTCCCCTTGGACCGAGACGGTCAATCCATGACTGACACCCCGGCTGGCAGCGTCAATCTCGAATCGATCCAGAAGCTGCGCAAGGCGTTTGAGTCGATCAAGTCGCAGATGTCCCAGGTGATCGTGGGACAGGAAGAGGTGGTCGAGCAGCTCTTGATCGCGATGTTCAGCCGGGGGCACTGCATTCTGGAAGGGGTTCCGGGCCTGGCCAAGACGCTGATGATCAGCACTCTGGCCCGTACCCTCTCGATGAGTTTCAGCCGGATCCAGTTCACCCCCGACCTGATGCCCGCCGACATCACAGGGACCGAAGTGCTGGAAGAGAACCGCAGCACCGGGAAGCGTGAGTTTCGCTTTCTCGAAGGGCCCCTCTTCTACAATGTGGTTCTGGCGGACGAAATCAACCGGACCCCTCCCAAGACCCAGGCCGCCCTGCTGGAAGCGATGCAGGAACGACAGGTCACGGTCGGCCGGGTCCGCCACCAGCTGACCGATCCGTTCTTCGTGCTGGCCACACAGAACCCCATTGAACAGGAAGGGACCTATCAGCTGCCCGAAGCGCAGCAGGACCGCTTCATGTTCAAGGTGTTCGTGAAGTACCCGAGTTTTCGTGAGGAATTTGAGATCGCCAAGCGGACCACCGCCCTGCAGGCCGACAGCATCCAGCCGGTGCTGAGTGGCGCAGAGATTCTCGAGCTGCAGAGCATTGTCCGGCAGGTACCCGCCTCGGATCATGTGATCGAGTACGCTTTGGCGTTGGTCCGGCAGACCCGCGTGGGAGAGCCGGGGGTTCCCGAATTCATCGCCAACCAGCTGAGCTGGGGGGCCGGTCCCCGCGCGGTGCAGTACCTCCTGCTGGGAGGGAAGGCGCGGGCCCTGTTGTATGGCCGCAGCCACGTGACAACCGAAGACATCCAGGCGCTGGCGGCCCCGGTGCTGCGGCACCGCATCGTCACCAACTTCGCCGCGGAGAGCGAGGGAATCACCACCGACAAGGTGATTGAACAGCTGGTGCACGAGACCCCCACAAAGGAAGGCGAGCTGACGAGTGACCCGCGATTCCAGAAGATTTTTGCCGCCTGAGGCGGTCGCTCGCGTCTCCCGGCTGGAACTGCAGGCCCGCACGGTCGTGGAAGGTTTCCTCTCGGGGTTGCACAAGAGTCCCTATTTCGGGCAGTCGATCGAGTTCGTCCAGCACCGCGAATACGTGCCGGGTGACGACCCCCGCCGCATTGACTGGAAGGCCTGGTCCAAGACCGACAAGTACTACATCAAGCAGTACGAGGAAGAGACCAACCTGCGCTGCACGCTGCTGGTCGATGTCTCGGAATCGATGCAGTTCGCCTCGGGTGGGCAGAGCAAGTACGAGTACGGCTGCGGTCTGGCCGCCTGTCTCGCCTACCTGTTGCTGCGCCAGCAGGATGCCGTGGGCCTGGTGACCTTCGCCGAGGGGGTCCGTTCGATGCTGCCCATCCGCAGCAAGCGGAACCATCTCAACGACATTCTCGCGGCGCTCGATGTGCAGCAGCCGGGACAGAAGACCGACCTGTACGGCATTCTCGCCAAGACCGCCGACCAGCAGACCCAGCGCGGCATGATCGTGCTGATCTCCGACCTGCTGATCCCCCGCGAAGGGCTCTTCAAGGGGCTGCAGATGCTGCGTCACCGCGGGCACGAGGTGATGCTGCTGCACGTGCTCGACGACCA
>CAIOTJ010000213.1 GCA_903861195.1 uncultured Planctomycetaceae bacterium
CCCACACCGGCAGTGGTACCGGATACCGAGACTCACCTGGTCGATGAAATGAAGAGGGTACTGACGAACGAGAGGCGGTCGGCCCAATTCGAATTCGGGATCGAGATACAAACCAATCCCGATTCAATGCCGATTGATGATGGCACCGCCGTCTGGAATTCACCCCTGAAAGTCGTGCTGGCCACCATCACGATTCCGGCGCAGGAATTCGGTTCTTCCGAAAACATTGACTTTGGCGAGGAGCTGTCGTTTACCCCGTGGCGCACATTGCGCGAACATGAACCACTGGGGAGCTTGAATTTGGCTCGCCGTCAGACCTATGTCGACAGCTCCATGACGCGGCACGAGTTGACAAACACTCTGAGACAGGAGCCGAACCTGGCGGATTTCAACCTGCTGACGCTGACGCGGTTCTATGACAGCTTCAGCAAAGGGGACTATCGTGGCATGCAGGCATGCCTGCATCCTGAAGTGGAGTTCGAAGACATTGGCTTCAAATTGCGCGGCAAAGAAGTCGCCGCGATGTGGCACATGATCGTGGCGGACGGGATCCAGGTGACATTCCGAGATCTGACAGCCGACGCCCGCAAAGGAAATGCGCATTGGGAGTGTGACTACGAATTTCGACTGAAGCCTGATTCCAAAGGGCACCCGGTCCACAACAAGGTCGTCGCGGATTTCGAGTTTGAAGGGGGGTTGATTCGCCGGCACAAAGACATATGCGACTTCTGGAACTGGTTTGAGCAGGCAATGGGTTTAAAGGGCAATGCGGCCCACCTGTTCGATTTTCTGGAGGGGAAACTGGAAAGCCTGCTCAAACGCGATGTGCCACTGGACGTCGACCAAAGGGTTCGCTCCAAAGTCAAAGAGACGGCAGGGGAATTGATCGCCGCGTTCATCAAACAGCACCCCGAATATCGTGAATCTCGCGTAGCACGCTAACAACCTCCGCTCACGCCAGTCTCAGAAAGATCCGGCGTTCCGGTCATAATACGTTCGCTGTTCGCGACGGGGGTGACTCGACTTGGTGTCGGACAGGGCCGCCAGCCCAAAGGGCTTCAGGTGGGGCCACCCTTGTCAGGGGGGAACTCTTTCAGGCGGGGCCACCCTTTGTTTGAAGCGACCTGATTGTTTGTCGTAAGTCTCATTTTGAATGGGGTTTAGGGTGTTCTCGGACACTCTGCATCGTCCGCCGTGTCGCGGGAGTTCGACAATGGCTGGCCCCGGTCTCGTTTCGATCCGTCTAGACTAAGTCCATTTTTCCCTGAGGAGCAGTCAGTGAGTCATACATCGTTGAGGCTTCATCTATTTGTACTCACTGTCGTTCTGTGGGGGGCTCAAGTGAGTCACGCAGGCATTCTGGTCTCCGCCAACAGCCGAGTAGGCCGGGTACCCAACGCCGTGGGAACTGGACTGCGGGGATTCTACTATGCGGACCCGACGGGGTTCGACACTCTGCGTTCGCTGGTTGATGCGGATGCCTTCATAGCCCAGAATCAGCCAACTGCTACCTTCCTCTCGACCGAGATTCTCTATCCCCGACCCGGGGGCAACTCGGACACGACCGGTGATCTGCTGGGTGACGATGCATCGACGCTTGATCCGGGATCAGTGGCCTCGACCAAATCCGCGTCAGTCTGGAGGTTCCGCGGCGCGATCGCCATCAGCCGCCGTCTCGATGTAGACCCGACGACCCGCGAGATTGACGTTGACTTCGCCCTCGGTTCGGACGACTCATCGCGGCTAACTATCGGCGGTACGGACATACTCCGTGTCCCAGGCGACGAACTGGCGGATGAACGGGGGGTCTATGAAGCAAATGACTTTCGAGCGACCGCCAGTTTCGAGCAACCTGGTCTCTATCCCGTCGATATCGTCTGGTGGGATTACTTTGGCGGCATCTTCATTCGATGGTATGGCAGCATACTGGGTGGAACGGAAGATGGTGTCCCGGATGGATTGGCGGGAATTGTCCCAACATCTGTCTTGTTTCCCTCCGTGCCTCGGCCGGGAGAATCCGAACTGTCTCCCATACTTCCAACGTCGAACCTCGGCGGTAGCTTTCAATTTGAGGGGGAAAGTGGACAATGGTTTGATCCCCCTGCGACTGATGGATTCGCATTCAACACCACGGACGGATCATTTTTTACTGAAATTCTCGGTTTACCTACCGGCTTTGCCGCACCGTTCACCGTGCGCGTCGGATCAACGGAATTGGGGAAGTTCGCACCGGGCGACACGGTGGACTTCAGCGCATTTCCGGGGGGCGGCGTCTCGCAGTTCTTTGTGGAAGGGATCTCGCCAGCCGTTGACGCCGAGGACTCACTGGCTTTTCCCATCCAACTCGGCTTCAACCGGTCATTCGCTGCCTTCAATATGACCCCGTTAAGCTCGGTTCCAGAGCCTTCAAC
>CAIOTJ010000214.1 GCA_903861195.1 uncultured Planctomycetaceae bacterium
GACGAGTTTCCAGTTGACTCGGACGTGACGCGGCCGGTCGTAGTGGGAATGGACCTGACCGCGGAACGAAGTCGAGAGGCGCGACATGACGGATGCTCCAGGAAAAGAAGCGCTGGCGGAGGGGAAAGATTGCGAAACCGAGACAGGTAGGAGGGGCCACCCGTTGTGGGAAGAGCCTGCGGGTTTCACTGCAAGTCGTATTCTGGATGAGGGTTATGGCGAAATGACTGATTTGCGGCCGGTCGGTGCCGGGCCGGGTTTCAACAATGGATGGCCCCGGTTACCCGATGGCCCCGGTTACCCGATGGCCTCGGTTACCCATCTTCACAGGGTGGCTCGGTGTTTTCACGAGTTGTTTTTTCCAAGGTGTTTGTAGTCTCTTGTGATCGGGCCCGTATCTTGCAACCCAGGACGGCATTCATCGCAATGCACTACGGCGGACGATAACACTGTGCCAAGCGAACGCCGATTCACCCCCCCAGCGTGCGACGTCCCCCGTTGTCGAATCGCAGCAATACCGGTCCTCTCTCCATGTCTCGGACATCAGTTCCGACCAGCTCCAATCAAACACAATCATGGGTGGGGCAAGCACGGCTCACCCCACCCATGCCACTCAAAATCTCTCTGGTATCAATTCCCCTCCTGAGTGGCGGTCCTCCGAAACCGAACACTAACTCGCTTTTGGCCGCGAAAATGAGCGGCTGCCGCGTCGGCACAAGACGACCACACCCATTCCGACCAGCGCCAACACCACCGTCGCCGGTTCGGGCACCCCCGCCGCAGATGAGTTCGAAAACAAAAACTCGACGTTGTAGTCGCGGCCGGTCAACGCGCTCAGGGCATTCAGGTCGAAGTCAATGTCAATGGTTGGCAATGGGACATTGATCATCTTTCCCGCATAGCCGGTGGATGGAAACAGTGCGGCAAATACGCCGCTGGAGTTCGATTTGATGACCACACCTCCGGTGACGACGAACTCCACAGTTCCTCGCCCGGCACTTGACACGAATGGGCTGTCCGTGTCGATCCGAATCGAGTAATCGTCAGCATCGGCTTCCACTACATTGGAGTCATCCCAGTTGACGTGGCCGGACTTGTCGACATCAATGTCAATCTGGACGAGTCTACCCTCTTCCAACACTTCCCCGGTTAGCTGATCGCGAGCTACGAATTCAAGTGGATCTCTGTTGCGAACCAAACCGACCGCATTTCCAAATCCACTCACCTGTCCCCTGAGTAGGGGGCGCCAAGAGACAATTCCCCGTGCCAGATTGGTTCCACCAAACAACGAAAATCTGGACGAGCTGTATGCTGAGGCCTCGGTTCGCGGCTGACCATCCAGAGCGACGCCACTGCCATAGGATCGGTAGCTTCCAGCAAAACTGGTGGGTCCGGTTTGATGAATCTCGGCGTCTGAATGTGCCTCGGCCCAGGCTCGTGATGTTGTCGCGTTTGCAACCGTCTGCGACGGTCCAGTCCCAAAAATGACATTCGTCCCCCATTTCGATTCTCTCGAGACGACGCCGCCAGTCTGAGCCCTCGCGAAGTCTGAGTACCGATGAACTCCCACGGTGATGGGCACGAGACTGGGAGGTCCGAAAAACCCTATCTGGAAGTTATGTTCATTCATGTAGCTGAAAGATGCGGCAGAAACATCTCCTGCCACTCCAAGACATGCGCCGACAGCGCAGGCCAGCGCCGCGATCGCGCGGGTTCCGAACAAGGTTTGTGTGGTGAACGGCTTCATCGGTAGTTTCTCCTGGCACCACGGAACACTTGCTGATCGCTGTCGTGGTGCTCGACAACGACCGGCCGCCGCGATTCACTCCGTTTCCGGATGGGATGACTCGCGACGGAGTTGTTTTGTTACGCCCGACTTCACGAGGTTGTGAGTCGGACTCGCGTCCAGTTCGGGCGCGGCTGCGACTGCAGAGCCGTAGTTGTGGTTTCGCCGTGCGCTTCGGCGAGTGTTACTTCAAATGTCCCCTTTTCCATCGGCCTGTCGCCGTCGGGAGTGCTTTGGAACAATTCCGGAATCAGCTGATTGTCATACCATGACCGATACCGGTCGACGTCCAGGTAATAGAAGAAACCATTATTAGGCCCACACACAGGATCATTGTTCCTGGAGTCATATACGAGGTTGATCACAATGGTATCCTTTGAAGTCCATTCTGGGTTCCAATTCCCTGTGTCGGGATCAAGTGTTTCTCCGTCTAAGTCTGTCTTGAAAGAGCTTGGCGGGGCTGCTTTGAGTCCACGGCATTTCCCTGATTGCAGTCATGGCCATAATCTGTCATTGGCTGACCGAAGGCACTGGTCGCAAAGAGAATCGTCGTGATCAACAACAGCAGGAATTGTCTCATGGCAGTCGTCTTTCTGTGCAGACCGACGAAAACAGTTGCACCGCCGAGCAGCAGACAGGCTGCCGTCCACAACACTTCCAATCGACAGCCAGCACGATGCGCCGCTGTCAGGAAAACTGGCATGTGCCACAAGTGCGTCAATCGCTTCAAGACCGTCGTCTTCATGGAAATCAACCTTTCTGTTGTGTCAGTGACTCAATAGCCTGCGAGACGACTTCAGCCCGATATCACTCCCGGTCGATTGAGCTGATGGGTCGGCGACTCGCACAGGCGCCGCCGCGCTCCGAAACCCAAGTGGTGTTGGTCGCGGTCGCAGTGCGGACGGGCTCAAATGTTTCAATGCGCCATGCTCGGCAGAGCGCACATCGAAATCGGAGAAGACTCCGAGGTGTCAGACGTGCCCGCGTTGCGCTAAACGGGGGAGCCGGGACGGGTGATGGCCGTTGTGCGGCCGCGTACAATCGTCGGGAGCGGGCCAACGGGAGTCGGGTGGGAAGCGGGTCAGTCCAGTGGGCGAGGAGGCGAGTATGTGGGAACCAGACGCTGTGGATCTGTTGCGGCGGGTCCGGGCGGGGGACCGCGCGGCGGAGGGACCGCTGTATGCCCGGCTGCGGGAGATGGTCGCGGGGATGCTCGCCCGGCACCTGCGCGGGACCGACCTCCAGCGGATTTGCGATCCGTCGGATGTGCAGCAGTCGGTGCTGCAGCAGTTCGACAAGGGGGTCCGGCAGAACCAATGGACCGTCGAGACCACCGACCAGTTGCGGGCCCTGGTCTGGACCATGGCCCTGAACAAGCTGCGCGAGGTCGCCCGGCGCGAGCAGGCCCGCCGATATAAAGACGGGGCGGGCGAGCCAGCCCGCCGGGCCCCCTTCGAACTTGTCGACGACCTGGTGGCCGCCGGGGCCAGCACCCCCAGCGAGCGCTTCGTGGCCAACGAACTGCTGCAATACCTGCGCGAGAAGTTACCCCCCGACCTGCAGGCCCCCCTCGACTTGCGACTGCAGGGAGCCACCTGGAAGGAGATCGCCGCCCAACTGGGGCGCAAAGAGCATGCCCTGCAGGTCAAATTCACCCGCCATCTGCTCAGTCTGATGCAGGCCTGGGATCTGGAGGGGGGCGACTCCGGGCAAGCCGCCGAGGCGCTCGATTAGGCCCCTCACCGCCGGCCCCGAACCGTCTGAATGTCCGGTGCGAGAGTCTTGCATCCGGTCGATCGAGCATTTAACCTCTCGGTTCATTAGGATGTCTGAACGGGGCAAAAACAAGCCGCTGGAGAAGTCCCAGGGGCTGGATCGCGATGGCAGCGCGATCGGGGTCGGCCAGGATGCCTGACTTGATTGGCTGCTGGATTGCTCCGGAGACCTCCGGCTGGCCGGTTCGGTGGCGACGCTCCCAGGGACCCCGGTTGGGATGTGAGGCAGTGTCCCTGAGTGAGCGGCGCGGGGCAGACCGGCCAATCCACCCGCTGGTGGACCCCTGTTTCGGAAGCCTCCATTCACGGAGCCCACTCCATGGAAGCCTCACTGCTCACCACTCTGCTCGAAGCCCAGGAAAGCGCCTGGAATGAGCAGCGGCGCGTGACGGTCGAGGAGTTGCTGTCGCAACTCGGCTCCGGGTTCGAATCGGGCGACCTCGTGTGTGAGCTGGTGATTGGGGAAATCATGCTGCGTCGCCGGGCGGGGGACCGTTCCGATCTCAGCTCCGAGATCCGCAGCCGGTTTCCCTCACTCCCCGCCTACGTCTTCGAGATGGCGGCCCGTCCGGAACTGGCCAGTGTGCTTCCCCTGGGATCGACTCCCTTGGGCGTGGGGGATACGGCGGTCGAAGTCCCCGTCGTCGCCGGAGGGACGCAGGCCCCCGACGCTCCCGTAGTTCCCGGTTACACCCTGTTGCAGAAGATTGGCGAAGGGGGGTTTGGCGATGTCTGGATCGCGCGCAACCAGCTCGACGGCAGCCCCTGTGCCGTGAAGGTGCTGACCCGCCACGTCGCCGCCGAGGTGGGCTCGCTGCAGGCCTACCAGGCACGTGGCGCGGAACACACCCACCTCATCACCATCCGGCATGCGGGAGTCGCCCAGGGGGTGTATTACTACGTGATGCCCCTGGCGGACCGGCTCGACACCCCGCTCAGCCCCGCACTGGGCGATTATTACATTCCCTTTTCCCTGCGGCACTGGCTGTCTTACGAGGGTCCCGTCCCTGCGGAGACCGTGGTCGACCTGCTGCGGCAGGTGCTGTTGGGCCTGCGGGAACTGCACCGGCAGTCGCTGGCGCATTGCGACATCAAGCCCGACAATCTGTTGCGGGTGGGAGGAGTCTGGAAACTGGCCGACATCGGACTGGCCTCCAATCAGTCGGGCGTGGGGGAACGGCGGGGGACCCGCGCTTACTGGCCCCCGCAGGCGGTCAAACCCGAGGCGGCCGATCTCTACGCCCTGGGGGTGACGGCGTTTGTGGCGGTGACGGGCCGGCGGCCGCAGGAGTTCCAACCCGACCAGTGCGCGGCCCTGGCCAAGTCGCTGCGGACAGGTCCCGGGCGGCGCCTGTCCCGGGTGATCGCGCGGGCGTGTCACCCGCGGCCCGAACGACGGTATCCCTCGGCCGCCGCGATGCTGGACGATCTGCAGGCCACCTCGACGATCATTCCCGTCTCACTTGCCGCCGGGATCGTGTCGCTGGGTTTGCTGGTTGGGTGGGCCGTTCTCTTTCGGGGAACCCCGGTGCTCGATCGGGTGCCAATCACGATCCAGAAGGAATTTCTGCGAGACGGAACAGGAGCCCGTCTGCAGGGGCCGATTCGGGAGTTTGGTCTCGACGAGCAGTTTCGGCAAAGCGAGCTGTCGCAGTTGGCACGCGAGGTGCGGCAGAAACTCGCCGAGCAAGATCGTCCAGCGGCCATTCAGCAGGTGCGCCAGTTTTTGGAGGGCCGCCGCAAACTTCCCGATGATCTTGAGCGACGCTGGATCGTCGACGAGCTGCTGTGGGTGATGGACGACCCGTTGGAGAAAGAGGATCGGCTGCGGCTGCTGGCGACCTGGGATCTGCCAGCACCGGGAATGAGCCCGGACGAAGAGCTGGAATACCAGCGGTACAAGTTGTCTCAACGTGAGCGATTCGCGGACCAGATTCCGGTCCATGTGGCGGTGTCGAAGATTGAGTTGGCACGGATGGTGATGGGGCTGGCGCGGGTCCGGCAGGACGCGCTGGATGCCGAGACACAGGCCACCAAGGCATTCGAGTTGTTGCAACGTCGATTCGAGAAGGATTTTCCCGAGCGTGCCCTGGAAGAGGCTCTGGCGGATCTGCCCGATCTGCGGTGGGCCGACTTTTGGAAGATTGAAACACAGCGTCGGCAGTGGACGCAGAAACCGATGCGAGAGGTCGTCTCGCACAGCATGGGTATGCTGAGTTGGTGGAGAGGGCGTCCGCTGGACCAAACCCATCCCGAGTACGCCGCCCGGCTCATCCAGAACAGTCTCTTGCAGGTTACACCAGTGGATGGTCGGCCCGCGGATCGAGTTTTGGAGCAGACGGCCGCCTCCCAGATACTCGAGGCTAGGAAGTCGCTGGAATCGGCTCGGGACCGGTCGCTCGAGAACAGTGATGGTGAGTGGGTGGTCGAACATCAATGGATCTTACAAAAGCTGTCGGAATTGGAGATTGATCCGGTCCTGTTCATTCCAGACCCTTCCTGAGTCTGCACCCGTTCGTCTGCACCCGTTCGTCTGCACCCGTTCGTCTGCACCCGTTCGTCTGCACCCGTTCGTCTGCCCGACGCAACCCTGTCTAGCACCTGGAGATTCGTCCCATGAACTACCTGCTTCGTTTGCTCTCGTTGACGTGTCTGCTGCTCTGCGGAGGACTGGCGGGACGGACCATTGCGGCTCCCATCTATCAGCTGAAGATGGTTGCGCGTCCAGCGACCCAGAGTCCGACCGAGGGGCAGAAGGGAAGCGTACTCTGGACTGTCACCAACATCAGCAGTGATGTCACCGACCCGGCCGCCCTGTTGCCGATCCAACTGTTGACTCCCCCCCCCGGAGCCGTTCAGGCGACTCCGAAGTATGCCGACAAGATCGATCCCAACAATGAAGTCTACGACTTGCAGATCGTGAACCCGGCGTTGCTGGATGGCAAAACTCTGAACAAAAATGAGTTTGTAACGTTCACCGAGACATTCAAGACCCGCGACAGGCGCAATCCCGCACCGTTTCTGAACACGGTGGGAGTCTGGAATCTCGAAACCACCATGAATTGGAAGCCGGTGGCGACTGGTACCAACCTCACGTCCAACTCGAAGGCGGTGGTCTATGTGACCGATCCCCGAATCGCGACAGACATCAGCGGCGGCTCGACCTTCACCACCCCCACAGCGCCCGCCTCGGGAACTGGAACCGAGTCGTCCGACTCCATTTCGTACGGCTGGAGTTTCAATGTCTCCAATGAGGGATTTGTCACTGCTTTGGGCTTTTGGGATGAGGGACCGGCCGGTCTGGCGAGCGACCATACGGTTTCTCTATGGAGCGCGGCGGGCGGAGCCCCGCTGGCCACCGTGACCGTTCAGAGCGACAGCCCCGCCTACGAATCCCAGTCGACCGGCGGGAGCTGGGTCTTCGTCACCCTCGACGACCAGTTGACACTGCCCCCAGGCGATTATGTTCTGGGTGCCGACTACATTTCGGCCAGTCCCGATCTGCTGCGGATCGGGACCCCCTCGTCTCCGTTGACGCTCTACACCCATCCGTATGTCACCTTCAATTCGTCTCGGCAGTCCAGCACCTGGGCCGGCGGTCTGCAGTTTCCCGATCAGCTGATTCCAGGAGAAACGGGGCGATTCGGTCCCAACCTGCTGTTCGCCGCGATTCCGGAACCGGCCACGTGGCTGTTGGGCGTCCTCGCCGCACCGGCCCTCTGGCTGAGCCGGGGCCGGAAACCCGGCCGCCGAGTCCCATCTGTTTAAGAGAGTGTGAGAGAGGGTTCCCGCCCCTCCGTCAACCGCGTTTTCGACGAGCGTCGCACCCGATGCACCTCGGGGGGGCCGGGACGGCGGCGTGGTCCTCCGCGAGAATCGTGGTGAGGACACCGCGGGGAAATCGCGGGCCACCGGTGCACGGTTGGCTGGCCCGGACGAGCCGCCGTTCGGCCCAAGGGGCCAGTCGTTCCCCCAGCCAGGGTCAAAGGCCCTGGTGGGGGACGATCCCAAGCACCCCGGCAGGCCCAACGGGCCGACCGTTCTTCGAACCGCGCTGACCACGAGAGGAATTGTTGGTCCGTTGGGCCGGCAAACGGTGTCGGTTTGGCGTCCGCTCCCGGCCTGATGGGCCGGGCTGGGGGAATGGCTGGCCCGTTGGGCCTACGAATGGTTGTTGCGGCCTGGTCCACATCCCGGCGAGCCGCCCGGCCGGGTGCCGGTGACAGCGCGGGTAGGAGGGGCCACCCGTTGTGGGAAGAGCCTGCGGGTGTTATTGCAAGTCGTATTCTGGATGAGGGTTATGGCGAAATGACTGATGTGCGGCCGGTCGGTGCCCGGCCGGGTTTCAACATTGGATGGCCCCGGTTACCGGATGGCCCCAGTTACCCCACTCGGGCCATGCTCTACCCAGATGAGCGGCTCTGAATCAGTTCAAGTCGGGACCTTTTCTCACGCTCTCGGCGGCCGGTCACACGGACTCAGAGGACGTGGCGTGTGAAAATCGAGTATGGACCTGTCTCCTTAAGTCCCGGGTGTGTATCAGGAATTCCCTGTTGTGATTTTGGTGAAGTGCGGGTACCACAAAAGGGTCTGACCCAGGACGCCGGCGGTTGACGCAAGCCACGAATGCACCGGTTGGGAAGCTCTCCCGGCCGGATGGTTGTGTTTACGCGTCTCACGACGCGCGTTACACAGAGTCTGGTTCCTCAAGGTCGCCTCATGATCCGCTGTTTGTTTGCCGTCGTCGTCACGCTCGCGCCCGCCGTGGCGTGGGCCGATCTGCTGGTCGCCAGCTACGATGGGACGCGAGTTCTCGGATACGATGAGTCCACGGGGTTGTTGCATTCCTCGAGCGATGCCTATGGCGGCAGTCTCACTGGCCTGCTCGTGGGGGCCGACGGTGGCGTGTATTCCTGCTCCATTGGCGGCAACTCGATCGTCAGAATCAGCGCGGGCGAAAGTCAGGTCAGCCTCTTCGCCACGACTTGGACGAACGGCGTGCTGGGCTCATACGGGATCGTGAGCGGACCCGGCGGCGACCTCTATGTGACGGGCTTGGGCAGCCACAATGTGGGCCGATTCGACGGAAAAAACGGCGCATTTGTCGAAATGACGGTGTCGGCGGGAAGCGGTGGGCTGATGTATCCGACCGGGCTGGCCTTTGGTCCTGGCGGTGATCTTTTCGTTGCCAGTTCAACGACCGATCAGGTGCTGAGGTATGACGGAGTCACGGGGGCTTTCGAAGGAGTCTTTGCACAAGGGGGTGGCCTCGACAACCCGGAAGGAATGCGGTTTGGACCGGGAGGCGACCTGTATGTCGCCAGCTTGTGGACCGCCAACGTGCTGCGGTACGACGGTACGACGGGAGCGTTTGAAGGGGTCTTCGCCCAAGGCGGCCTTGATCGACCGCGTGACCTCGTCTTCGGCCCGAACGGTGACTTGTTTGTCAGCAGTTCCGGCAACAACCAGGTGGTACGGTATGACGGAACAACGGGCGCTTTCGAAGGCATCTTCGCACAGTCGAACACCCCCTGGGGCTTGGCGTTCGGCCCGGAGTTGGCGGCGGTGCCGGAGCCATCGTCGATCGCCCTCGCGCTCACGGCCAGCTTGGCATTCGCTCTTGCAAGACGGCGAAGACGCCCCACCACAAATCGAGTCAGGGTAGGAGGGGCCACCGGTTGTGGGAAGAGCCTGCGGGTTTCATTGCAAGTCGTATTCTGGATGAGGGTTATGGCGAAATGACTGACTTGCGGCCGGTCGGTGCCCGGCCGGGTTTCAACAATGGATGGCCCCGGTTACCGGAAACAATGGATGGCCCCGGTTACCCGATTGCCCCGGTTACCCTACGGACGGGCTGTGGGATGGTCTTTCAGCCTGTCGAGTCCAATGCCCGTTGCCTTGGCCAAAAAACCTTTGCCAGCCCACGGCCTACCTCGCAGAGGTTACTTCTCTCAGCCCGGGGTTGCCGCCCTGCGGCTACCCCGGGTACCGGCCCGTAGACCGACCGCTACCCTGAAAGGGTTGCTTTCGTTTCGGTGGCGAAAAACGTGGGATTGACACGTTTGTCTCCCGGCGATGGAAGCAATCCTTACAGGATAGAAGGGGTGTTGTTGGCTTCCTGACCGGGGGTAGTCGCGGGCGCGACAACCCCAGGCTGAGGGAAGTATCCCCGTTGGGGACTTTTTTTGGTTGTGTGATGTGGGTGGAGCGGCGGGCTGAAGATCGAAGTCGCCGGTGTTGTTGTGTGCAGACGCTGGGCTTCGCTGAGTTGCTTCGGAACGCCGTTTCACGTTTGTTGAACAAGTTTTCAAACTCGTTCTACGGGGGACGCTGGGCCTCGTCGTGCTGTGGGCCGGGTCGGGGGACACTCCACGATGAACAGGTTGGAAAACCTATTCTACGTTCGAATGCGCGCGGGTAGGAGGGGCCACCCGTTGTGGGTGGGTAGGAGGGGCCACCCGTTGTGGGAAGAGCCTGCGGGTGTCATTGCAAGTCGTATTCTGGATGAGGGTTATGACGAGATAACTGAGTTGCAGCCGGTCGGTGCCCGGCCGGGTTTCAACAATGGATGGCCCCGGTTACCATGGCCCCGGTTACCGATGGATGGCACCGGTTACCGATGGATGGCCCCGGTTACCGATGGATGGCACCGGTTACCGTGGATGGCCCCGGTTACCGATAGCCCCGGTTACCGTGCATCCCCAGAAAGGCGTCGGACAGCATCGTGACCACCTCGGTCCGCACCTCGGCCGCCAGCGCGGGTTGAGCGGTCAGCTCGTGGTACTGTTCTTCGTCGATTTCAGGCGCCGGGTCCGACAGCAGTTGCCGGGTGAGGTCCTCCAAACGGCGGGCCACGGTTTCGTCCGCCAGTTTCACGCGATCCAGCACTGGTTCGAGCCGGCCCAACTGCCCCAGCGACCGCAGCAGGCCGGCCGTGCCGCGAAACTCCAAACCCTCGGCGAATTTCTCCAGCAGGTCCGCCGCGACCCGGGTCGCCCCCGAGGCCGAGGCGAGTTGGAAGCTTCGCAGCCGGCTTTCCAGCGAGCCCGGGCGCAGCCCCTCCAGTTCACCGCACAGCCGTCCCCAGCGGGCCTTCTGCGCTGCCGTCGGCTCGGGCAGTGCCGCCAGCAAGCCGCTGTAATTCCACAACACGGCGACACTGCCGGGCGATTGCGTCCGCAGCTCTTCCCAAGCGGTGATCGCCCGGTCGACTTCCTTTCGCCGCACGTAGAGCTGCGCCAGGTCCATCTGGCCGGCGGTCGACAGGGTGCCCCGGCGGCGGCTTTCCTCGAGCGCCCCCTCGGCCCAGACCAGACCGCGGTCTCCACTCAGCTTCAGCAGCAGAGGGCCCCCCACCGCCAGGAACTCATCCGAGAACCGCTGGGGAGCCGACCGATGCCGCACATAGAACTCGACCAGCTTCTGCGTGGGCAGGGTCCGGTCGGTCGACTCGCGGAAGGCGTCGAGCAGGTGCTGCTGGGCCCCCTCGACATCGCCGGCCAGTTCCCGCAAGAGTCCCCGCAGCACTCCCGACAGCGGTCCGGCCTGCCGGTCCACCGTCTGTGCGAGCTGGGAATCGGGGCCGACCACGTCGTCCCCCAGCCGGGGGTTCGTGTCGAACGCGTCGCGAAACAGGTCGAGCGCCTCGGCCGCCTGCTGGATCTTGCGTTCGGCCGGCAGGTCGTCGCGGTTCAGCTCGAACTCGATCCGCTGGACCAGCAGTTCCACCACGCGGGGGGTCTTCTGCTGCAGGTCGCGCAACAGGTCGTGCAGGCGGGCGTTGTCTCCCAACGCATGCAGCAGTTGCCCCCGCAGCAGCATCACCCGCAGGTCGCGGGCGAACTCGGCGGTCTGACCCAACGCCTCGGCCTCCCGTTCCAGCGCGGCCAGGTCTCGATCCCCCTCGGGCTTCGACAGCTCGGTCCGGTAGCGCTCCGACAGTGCCAGCAGCTCGTCATCTTCACGCCGCCGTTTCTGGAACAACTCCAGCCGTTTGGCCTGCCCGGTGCGCGTGTAGTGCAGCTCCAGTGCCGCGATGGCCGGTTCCCACCCCGGCCATTGGGCCACGGCCCGTTCAGCCACGACCCCCAGCTCGCTCCACTTGCCCAACTCGGTGTGGCAGGTGATCAGCATCGAATTCGCGAGTCGGGCCCAGGGAGCCAAACCGGGATCGACGGCAATCACACTCCACTTGGGAATCGCCTCGTCCCATTCCCGCTTCAGCATGTGCACCTGCGCCCGTCCCATGTCGGCCAGGCGGTACAGCCCGCACTGGTCCAACTGCTGATGAATCGCCCGCAGCTCGGCGAAGGTCTCGCTCGAGTCGGGGCGGGTGTCGTCCACCGCCTGCCTCACCAGGGCGTTCCCCAGCCAGATCAGGGCGGGAGCCCGCAGACGGCCCAGTTCAGTTTGCCGTGCCCAGCCCAACTTGGGGTTTTCAGACGCTGCCGTGGCTGTTTCGAGCGCCCGGCGGAAGTGAGCAGCCCCCCCGGCGCCGTCACCCGCCCCCAGAGCCAACCGGCCCAGCTCGAAGTGAAACCGCGCATCTTCCGGGAACAGCCGGGCCCCGATTGTTGCCGCTTCTCCCGCAGCCACCTCGTGCTGGCGTTGCTCGAACCAGTCCCGTTGGCCCTCGGACAGAGCCGCCCGATGCAGACCCAGATCCATCAGCCAGGCGAGGGTCTCGACAGCGCGGTCCGAGCGGGCGACCGCCTGCCGCGCGAGGTCATCGGCCCGGCCGAGGGCCCCGCGCTCCGCGAGAGTGCGTGACTGCAGCAGCAGCCCGTGCCAGGCCGGTTCCGCCTGGGCGACCATTCGCTCCAGCAGCTGGTCGACCACCATCTCATGGGTCCCACCGGTCCAGAGGTTGTCTCCCACTCCGGCACGATCCTCGTCGGTTGCCAGCGCGCTCAACAGCCGCGACCGCACCTCGCGGGACAGCTCGGCCGACGTGATGCCGGGACGGGCGGGGTTGCGACGCTGGATCAAGTCGACGAGGTCGCGGAACGTGTCGAGTTGGCTGTCTCCGGCATCCAGCAGGTCGAGCAGTTCCAGACTGGCACGGTCGGCCTCCTCCAGGGCGGCGTGGCAGCGGGCCAGGCCGTGACGGAATACGGGGTTACGGCGGTCTTCTTCCGACATGGCCTTGAAGTGGATGTTGCGGGCGTCGGTCCACAGGCTCTCCTGCACCTCAGCGGGGACGACAGGGGCCAGCCGCAGGGCGAGGCGGAAGGCGAGGCGGGCGAGTTGCGGGTCGTGCGGTTGCCGGCGGGCGGTCTCGGTCAACTGCCGGTAGAATCCACATGCGGTGTGGGCGCTGAGTTGGCCGTCGAGGCACCACCCGGCCATTTCCGACAGGGCGGGGATATCGTCGGGGCGTTGCCCGAAGTAGAGATTGGTCTTCGCGAGGGCCAGGGGGAGATCGCCGTGGTCGAGATCGCGGCGGGCGAGGTCCCACAGCAAAGGCAGCTGAACTTGTTGGAATATGCGATAGCGGTAGTAACCGAAGCCGACGGCACCCGCGAAGCTGAGTGCAAGCCCCCCGACGAGTTTCCAGTTGACTCGGACGTGACGCGGCCGGTCGTAGTGGGAATGGACCTGACCGCGGAACGAAGTCGAGAGGCGCGACATGACGGATGCTCCAGGAAAAGAAGCGCTGGCGGAGGGGAAAGATTGCGAAACCGA
>CAIOTJ010000215.1 GCA_903861195.1 uncultured Planctomycetaceae bacterium
CGCCGCGGCAGCGGCCAGCAGTTCGGCCAACCGCTTGAGCTGGTCATCGGTCAGGCTGGGGGCCGCCGCAGCGGGGGCAGCGGCTGGAGCGGCGGTCGGCTGGTAGTACGCCGGGGCGGCCATGGCCGGCGCAGCCATCATGGTGAACATGGGCATCGCCATGGCGGGGGCGGCATACGCGGGTGCGGCAGGGGCGGGGGCGGGGAGCGCGTAGCCAGCGGGGGCGGCCGGGGCCAGCGGAGCAATCAGGAATTTGGGGCGTCGGACGACGACTTTGACCCGAATGGGGCGTTGTCCCAACCAGCCAGACGAACTCCCCGCGCAGTCCTGTTCAACGTATTCATAATCGCCCGAGCAATCCTGGGCGGCGAGGGGGGCGATCGCCCAAGAGCCAAACAGGGCCGCCACGGCGGATGCGGAGAGAACTCGACGAAGGGGCATGGCAGGTCCTGGACAGGGGCAAAGCAAAAAAGTCCGGTCTCTGTGGGGGAATCGGCGATTGGGGGGTCGGGACTGCAGCCGAGGCGACCCCGCACCGAGTGAAACACCCGAGTCCTTCCCTACAGCCGTTACAACTGTCACACCGGAAACCCGGGATACAAACACAGGGAATCTGCGCAGTCTGGAAAGAATGCCTTGACTCTGCGGGGACGGCGGTCTTTTAATGATCTCGAAAGGGGATTGGGGTTTGGTCCGGGACATCCCGTTTTGAGCGTGTCCCTCCGAATCCCGAATCCGGGCCACTTGAAGACCTCAGGCTCAGGAGCCAACCGTGACCTGTCCGTGGAAGTCCGTCGTGCTGCGGGGGATTGTTGTCTGCCTGGGGATGCTTTGCTGTGGCCCGACGGTGGGCTGGGGCCAGGACCCAGGGGAAAAGCTGGTTGAAGATGCCCGCAAAACCCTGAGGGATGCTGAGAACGCCCGGAATCGGGCGGATCTGAGGAAACGCCAGGAACTGGAGGTGCAGGTCTTCGACCTGGAACTCGAGCTGCAGCAGGACCAGTTGAACCTGGAGTCGAAGCGGAAGAAACGGGACGAGCTGAACCAAATCCGCCAGAAGCTGGTGATTCCCAAACCCCAGGGAGAGCTCCAGCCACCCGTGTTTGGGGGAGACGTGGGACCGGGGGCTCCGGCGGGTGCCGCGGGGATGGAGCCCGTCGCGGCGGGCCCCGCTCTGGAGAATGCGTTTGTTGACCGCAAGGTCCATGTGCTGTTGTACGGCAACATCAATGACCCCAAGAACGCCCAGGGGCAGAACATCGGCGAAGGGGTGGTCGCCAACCTGCGGTTCCTGCAAGGGCTGTTTCAGCATCAACTGGGTTCCCGAGCGGCTATCGTGTCGCGAACGCAGTTCAACAGCCTGACCATTCAACGGGATATCGCCAATTTGTCGGTGGCGGCCCCGGACGCCGTGGTGGTCTACATCTCGACGCACGGAGCGTTTCTATCCAATGGTGATCAGATCCTGTCCCAATCCGGAACGGCGGATGGTGATATCCGCCGCAGCGTGGTGATGGACGGTCTGCGGAAGAAGACGAGTGCCACCAGCCAGTTGCGAGTGTTGATCAGTGACAGCTGTGCGGTGTACGCGGGAAGCCCGCCCGTGTGGCCGCGGATCGAAGCCGAGCCATATCCCACGCAGGTCTTGTTCCGGCTGCTGCTGACCACCACGGGGGAGATCAGTGTGAATGCCGCGATCCCCGGAAAGTCGGCCTACTACTATCCGACGAGGAATGACGACGGCGGGGGGTTCTTCACCCGCGCCTTTGTGTACACCAGTGTGTACGGCCAGATTCCCGCGACGTTCACTGGGAAAGAGGCCGATTGGCTGCCATTCCTGCGGGAAGTGAGTGCGCGGGCACGGCTCAGCCCCGGGCAACCTCCGGCCTGCTCCTTTGACCGCACGGGTCGCCCCTCGGCGCTCTAGAGAACCTTGCAGTCACCCCGTTTGAATCCCAGAATTCTTTTCACTTTTCTTAATCGGAGTTCCCCATGGCCCAGAGGCTTGGACGCTGTTTGATGTTGGCGGTCATCGGTACGGTATTGCTGGGGAATGGTCCGGTGGCGAACGCCAACCATCGACGCGGGGCGTATGGTCCGTGCCATGGACATTGTCAGTTTCCCGTTCCCCAGATCGCGCAGCCTCTGCCAGCCTATGCGATGCCGGCCTATGCCATGCCGACCTACTCCATGCCTCCGGCGGTGGCGGTTCCCCAGGCCGCCCCGATTCCACCGGCCTTAATTCCCATCCTGATGACGGTGGGGCAAGATGCCGCCGGGCTGGCTGCGCAGAAGCTGCTGGAACTGATTCACAACCGGTTGGGAGGCGGCCTGCCGACGCCGCTTCCGCCGACCCCGAACGATGGCAACGTGGTGCCCAACACCGATCTGACAGCTCTTGAGACCCGACTGGAGGCGTTGGAGAAAAAAGTGGGGGTAACACTTCCCACCCCGGCGGAAGTCAGGAAGGGATCAGTCGCGACTCCGGATGGGAAACCAACGCAGTTTCCCCGATTCTTGTACCCCCAATGATCGCTGCTTGATTCCCGGACAGGGCGCAACCCAGACGCGTACGGCCACACCCCGACACGCGGGTGGGAAGTCTCCCAGGGTCGTTCCCGGCCCTGCAGACACCCACAACTCGACCGATCGAGCACGGCGGGGCAGATCAACCCTGTTGTGTTTGGGCAGAGAGATGTGTCAGGAAAACGGGATTGGGGTGAGGTTCGCCTGATGGGCGTCGAGGATGTCGCGGAGGTTTCCGGTTTCCACACCGGGCTGGGCTTCCGAAACCTGATCGAGCACATCCGTCAGGGCATGAGCCAGGTTGTGCCGGCTGTTGGTCCCGGTTCCAAAGTGGATTCCCACGGCCATCTGTTGGTATTGGTAACCAACCGCCAGCACGACCCCACCCGAGCACCCGTCGGTTGTTGAGGCATCGTGCGCCATCGGGTCGTTCCCCACTTTGACGGGGGCGATTCCCGGACACAATCGTTTGAATCCCGAGGTCTCGCCGAGGAATTCCTTGTAGGGGTTGGTCGGCTCAATTTTCGGATGGCCGATGACGAACACCGGGCTTTGCGCCGCCCGGCTCCAGATTCCCGCATGCACCTGAAAGGGGGTCTGGAGGAATCCAGCGTCCGGTTCAAGGGTCAGCAGGGCGAGATCGACGCATCCCGGGATGCCGACGACCCCCAATCCCACGAACACGACCGACGCCAGACGGCGCCGCAGATCCTGCCGTTGGCCCTGGAATTCGTATTGGAAGTCGACCGTCACCTCGTGGTAACGGCCGCGATGGGCGGCGTCGATTCCCTGCCACACGTGCTTGTTCGTGAGCAGCAGATCGGGTCCCACCAGAAACCCCGTGCCGAATGGCCAGCGACCGTCAGCCCCTCCCAGCAAGATCCCCACCGACGGCATCATCTCGCGCAACTGGCAGTCTTCGTAGGCGTTCTGGATCGCCGAAATCCAATACTGATTGTTGGCTTGCTGAACCAGGGAATTGGCACTGGCGAAGTCCACCTCGTCATTCGCGATGAGGTACATGGGACGGGTCCCGTCGCCGAGCACGACAATCTCGAGTCCGGACACCGCCTGGGGATTCTGCTGCAGCGCCTGCTCATTCTGTTGCTGCAGGAATTCGAGGCCCTGCTGAACGTCACCGCGAATCGCGGCGATCGAGGCCTGTTTGTCTTTGCCCGGAAAATACCGGCGGGCAAAGTCATTCAGATTCGCTTCGATCCGCCCCACCGTGTCGGCAATACCCGCCGTCGACAAGACGACGGTCGGGCCCTCTCCGTCCGGCGTGGCCTCCAATCCCGTGGCGGGCCCCGCCTGGCTCTCGTCCAGTTTCAACAGCCGGGTGTACTTTTCGACCAGCGTGTGAGGAGAATTGACGGTCTCAGCCATGGCGGTCTCCCAGCAAAAGCGGCGATGGTCGAAGGTTGGCAGACCGGCTGCCAGCACTTCGGGAGAAACTTCAATGCGACTGGGGGGAGCGGGGCAACTTGCCGCGTGGCGACCTGGACCGGCCGAAATGTTCCGTCGAGATCCCGGAATCCATCATTCCCGCCGGAATGCCAGCCACTTCCGGACCACTCTTTCCGGCAGAGACTGCCTCGCCGCGACTTAGATGTGGGACGATCGGACTGCTGTTCGAGTCCACGCCGGCCACCTGCCCTGCGGCCAGCACTTCACGCAACGTCGATCCATGCTCCCGAATGGTGGCGAGGTTGGGGGCATCGAGCACTGCCCCCAGCGCGTGGGCGAGATTGGCGACCTGATCGGCCGACGTGGCGGCCTGCCCCCAGAAGTGCAAACCGATGGCGCGATGCTCGCCCAGCAGGGTCAACACCGGAGATCCCGAGTTTCCCCCGAGAGTCGAGGCATCGTGAATGTAACCACATTCGGGATGAAAGCGACCGATCCCCTGCCCCCGTTCGGGTCGTTCCAAAAGGAAGTACGGCATGCCATATCCCGGGGAGGCATGCTTGCACTGCCATTGATTCCCGAATACCTCGTCGAAGGAGACGGAGTTGTCATCGCGTTCCGCATCGTATTTCGCGCGATACTCCTCGTTGTCGCAGGGGTGCCCGACAATGAGGATTGGAGGCTTGGTCATTCGGGGGGTGGTCCAATCGATCGGCACGACCGGCAACTCGGCCCCCTTCAATGGCTCAATCCGCAGCAGGGCCAGATCGACCTGCGAGAACTGACAGGCCTCAGCGGGTGTGGGAACCACGATTGGTTCCGGTGTGACGAAACAGAGCCCCGTGATCAGTGCGCGGACCGATCGGTTGGCCGTTGTGGTGATCCCGGCCTCCCGGGAGAAGTGGATCAACCACCGGGCGTTCTCCACCCGAAACCGGGGAGGCCCCGCCGTCGTCTCCAAATCAAACATCCGCTCAACGACATGGCGGTTGGTCATAACCAGGTGGGGCGCCACAACAAACCCGGTTCCGAGCGCCGTCGTCGCGTCGTCCATGATCATTCCCACCGCACCGAGCCGTGGCTTCAACGCCTCGCGGACTGCGGGTTGAGCCAACAGGCTGTCCCACCCCGAGGGGTCAGCCAGGCTGCCATCCAGCTGGATTTCGTTGTCGATGATTGGGAACGAGGGACGCTGACCCAGGGCCACCTTGGCGATGTCCATACCACGGGTCCGCCGGGGCGGCTGTCCCCCGCGGGTGACCTCGCGGGTCGACTCAACAAGACCGCTTGTCACGCCACGCAGAATCGTCGACCGATGGAGGTCGATCGACTGTGACAGCTGGCGATGACCAACCCGCTTCAGGAAATCGAGATACGTCTCGACTCGGGCCAGGGCATCGTGCTGGACTTGAGTCACTTCCTCCGAGCGCAGGGGGGAAACATCGTCGGCAGCTCGCTGACGCCGGTTCACGAGGTGGCTGTGCAAAGTTGGATCCAGACTCGTGCCGGGACTCATCGAATCTCACACGCTCGAGCGCCTGAAGAGACCATCATCCATGAACGCGGTTCCAAACTTCCTGAGAACGACGTTACCCCAGCTGTCGACAGGAAACCAGCCCTTTTGGAGTGTACCCTGGACAGGGAATACCTGAAAAACATCCCGTCCCCAACAAACAGACCTCTCCTCAGTGACAGGCCGCCGCGGATCACTCGTTCTTCGCGCGGCGGATGGTCCCTCACCCCACTGGATCCCCCCGCGTTCTCAGGCATGTTCCCACTGATCGATCTGTTCGCGAATCGACGCAAACGAGATCGGGATTTGGGCGAGGGCGGTGGGGTTGCTTTCGAAGGGGACCGGAGCGTGCAGCTCTCCTTCGACCACCTGCACCTCTTC
>CAIOTJ010000216.1 GCA_903861195.1 uncultured Planctomycetaceae bacterium
ACGGGCGTATGCCGAGTTGAGCGCGGCCCTCGCCGCCCATCCCAGCCGTCACCTCGCCCTGGCGGGGGTCACGGGGACCAACGGCAAAACGACCACCACCTGGCTGATCCGGGCCCTGTTGCGGGCCGCCGGACATCAGGCTGGACTGTTGGGCACGATTGAATACCACGATGGCGTGAACTCGTTACCCGCCCGGCTGACCACTCCCGACCCGGCCACGCTCAATGAGTGGCTGGGGGCGATGGTGTCGCAGCGCACCACGTGTGCCGCCCTCGAGGTGTCGAGCCACGCTCTTGACCAGAAGCGGCTGGCGGGGAACCTGCTGGACGCCGCCGTCCTGACGAATATCACCCACGACCATCTCGACTACCATGGCAGTTTCGACGCTTACCGCGTCGCCAAGCAGAAGATCTTCACCCTGCTGAAGCCCGCCGGCTGGGCGATCGTCAACCTCGACGACGAGGGGTCCCGCTCTTGCCTTGCGGCGGCTCCCCGGCAATGTCTGACCTACAGCCTGCGGCAGCCCGCCGACTTCCACGCCGAGATGCTCGACATCACCCCGGCCGGAACCTGTTTTCGCGTGGCCGGCCCCGGCTGGACCCGCGACTTCCGCACAACACTGGTGGGACAATACAACATTTCGAATTGTGTGGCCGCGATTGCCGTGGCTCACTCGCTCGCTCTCGATCTCGCGGCGGTGCAGCGCGGCCTCGCGCACTTCCGCGGGGTCCCGGGACGCTGCGAACGCCTCGAAGCCGGGCAACCCTTCCCGGTCTATGTCGATTACGCCCACACCCCCGATGGACTGCGGAATTGCCTCGCGGCCCTGCGGCCGCTGGTTCCCGGACGGCTGATCTGCGTGTTTGGTGCCGGCGGCGACCGCGACCAGGCCAAACGCCCCCTCATGGGACGGGCGGTGGCCGATGGGGCTGACCTGCCCGTGGTCACCAGCGACAACCCCCGCTCGGAAGACCCCGCGGCGATCATCGAACAGATCGTCGCCGGTATGGCGGGTACTCCCCGCCGCCCCTTCCTCGAACCCGACCGCCGCCAGGCGATTCGCTGGGCCCTGCAGCATGCCGGCCCCGACGATCTCGTGCTGATCGCCGGCAAGGGGCACGAGACCGAACAGATCATCGGTACCCAACGCCTGCACTTCGACGACCGCGAGGTCGCGCTGGAATGCCTGCGGGAACGGTATGTCGCGAGACACACTCCCCAATCCACTCCCCTCGGCTCTTCGTTGAGCCACCCGTAGACCACCGTCATGGATCCCCTTTCCCTGCACACGCTGGCCGAACCGCTCGACGCGACCCTGCTGGGTGGCGCTGGCGATCTGTTGGCCCGCCGGGTCTGCCTCGACTCGCGCGAAGTGCGTCCCGGGGATCTCTTCTGGGCCCTGCAAGGGGAACGTCACAACAGTCACGAGTTCGTGGCGCAGGCCCTGGCCGCCGGGGCCGTCGCCGCGGTTGTCGATGCCGAACACGCCCCCCACATCGAGGGCCCGCGATTGGTCGTGCGGCAGACGCTGCCCGCCTTGCAGCGGCTGGCCGCCTGGTACCGCCGCCGGCAGGATGGCCTGGTGATTGGCGTGACGGGCAGCGTCGGCAAGACCACCACCCGCGAGATGCTCTACACGGTGCTGTCGAGCGCCCATGCCGGGCTCCGCAGCCGCAAGAATTTCAACAACGAGATCGGGCTGCCTCTCAGCCTGCTCGATCTCGGCAGCGAACACGAGTTCGCCGTGCTCGAGATGGGGGCGGGCCGCCGCGGAGACATCCGCGCCCTGTGCGACATCGCCGCTCCGGAAGTAGGAGTGCTGACCCGCATCGGCCCGGCGCATCTCGAAAGCTTCGGCTCGCTCGACGCGATCTACGAAGGGAAATTCGAACTGGTCGACGCCCTCCCCTGCACGGGATTCGCCGTGGTGGGGGGGGACGACCCGCGGATGCGCGAACGGGCCCGTCAGGCGACGTGTGCCGTCCGGCTGTTCGGCGAACATCCGCAGAACGACATCGTCGCCGAAGAGGTCGAGTTCCGCCCGGGACGCCTGCGGTTCACGGTAAGGGGCGACCGGTTTCAACTGGCGGCCACGGCCCGGCACCAGCTCACGAGCGCTCTGGCAGCTCTGGCGGTCGCCCGGGAGATCGGGCTGACCATCAGTGAGATTCAGGAAGGCTTCGACCAGTTTCAGTCGCCGGCCAGCCGCTGCCGCGTCGAGACGATCGGCTCGTGGACCCTCATCGACGACAGCTACAACGCCAGCCCCCTGGCGATGCAGGCCGCCTGCGAGCTGCTGCGCGACTGGCCCACCGCTGGTCAACGGCTGCTGATCTGCGGCGACATGCTGGAACTGGGGCCCGAGTCGGCCGCGCTGCATCAGCAGCTCGGACGGCAGGCGGCCCGCTGCGGCATCGATCGCCTGCTGGTCTGCGGCGAGTTCGCGAATGATGTCGCCCGGGGAGCCCTGGCCGGGGGACTCCCCCTGCACCAGATCGCCTGTTGCGAACCGTTGGAATCACTCTACCCCGTGCTGGATTGCTGGCTGAGCCCCGGCGATGTCGTGCTGGTCAAGGGCTCACGCGGCATGCGCATGGAACGGGCCATCCAGTGGCTGCGGCAGCAGGCCCAGCCCACGTCACCCGTCTGTCAATTCGCCGAACCGGCGGCCGCCTAAGCCCCGACAGGCTCGAAACTTCATTCCCCTCATTCATCGCTGACACAAGGAGACCTGGTTCTTCAAGCGTGCGTGCCTCAGATTTGCGGGAATCCTGTCGCACAGGCTGGCTTCGGCTGGCCGGAAGCAAATACGGCACCAGACCAAGTGGTTTCTGGGTCAATCACTCTGGTTGCCTGCTTTCCGCACGATGTTGAACCTGACCGGATACCGGGGCGATGGCTTCGGTATCCGGGGAATCACCCCCGGGGGGTGGGCTGCCACGGCGGCCCGCCCCCGGGTTGTTTTTGTGCGGCAATCATTCCGGGAATCGATCTCTGGGGTTGTGTTTTCGGGCCGCTTCGGACAGAGTGCCGCGCCGGGGATGGGTGACCACGACGGTTCACCTGGTCCATTCATCGCGACCTGGCGATCTCTCTCTGTCTTTCCCGAGTGCTTTGCCGTGCTGGTCTGGTTGCTGCAACGCCTGCTCA
>CAIOTJ010000217.1 GCA_903861195.1 uncultured Planctomycetaceae bacterium
ACTTCGGCGGGCGTAACAACCAAGTGAAGCCGGTCGTCAAAATTCCCCCCTCCCCTTTCTCCCTCCGCCCATGAACCGCCTCATTCCGTGCCTTCTTGCCGGGCTGTTGGTTCCCCACACACTGCAGGCCGACCCCAAGCCGGTTGACTACAGTCGTGAAATCCGTCCGATCCTTTCGGACCTGTGTTACAAGTGCCACGGACCGGACGAAAAAGAACGCAAAGCGGGCCTGCGGCTGGACACGCAGGAGGGTGCGGTCGCCAAGCTGGAATCCGGCTCCGCCGGGCTCGTCCCCGGGAAGAGCGGCGAGAGTGAACTCCTGCAGCGGTTGTTGTCGACCGACCCCAATGAGGTCATGCCCCCCCCCAGCCTGGGGAAAAAGCCCACCGCCGCCCAAATCGACTTGATCCGCAGATGGATCGACGAAGGGGCGGCCATGAAGGGACATTGGGCCTTCACCAAACCGGTGGCGGTGCCTCCTCCGGAAGTTCCCGCCGGAATGCGGGTGATCAACCCGATCGACCAATTTGTCGGTCAGCGTCTCGCCCAGGAGGGACTGCTGCCCTCCCGGGAAGCAGAAAAAACCACCTTGATCCGGCGGGTCACACTCGACCTCACGGGGCTTCCCCCGACTCCCGCCGAGGTGAACCAATTCCTGGCGGACACCAGCGACGACGCCTATGAGAAACTGGTGGATCGGCTGTTGCAGAGTTCCCGCTATGGGGAGCAGATGGCCCGCTATTGGCTGGATGCCGCCCGCTATGGAGACACCCATGGCCTGCACCTCGACAACGAACGCTCGATGTGGCCCTATCGGGAATGGGTGATCCGGTCGTTCAACAACAACCAGCCGTTTGATCAGTTCACCATTGAGCAACTGGCGGGAGACCTGTTGCCAGAACCGACTCTCGACCAACGCGTGGCAACCGGCTTCAACCGCTGCAACGTCTCCACGAGCGAGGGAGGTTCGATCGACGACGAGGTTCTGGTCCGGTACACGGTCGACCGTGTGGAAACCACCAGCACGGTTTTCCTGGGGCTTACGCTTGGCTGCGCAGTCTGTCACGACCACAAGTACGACCCGTTTTCGCAGCGTGAGTTCTATCAGATGTCGGCGTTTTTCAACAGTTTCGCGGAAGCGGCCATGGATGGAAACGCCCTCGGTCCCCCGCCCATCCTCAAGGTTCCGCAAGCCGATCAACTGAACCGCCAGGCGGAACTCGATCGGCAGTTGTCCGAGACCAGAGGCAAGATTGCTTCCACCGTGGCGAAGGTCGAGTATCGCGACCCCACCCCCGACGCGGCACCGGCCTTGGAACCGACCGAATTCGTTTGGATCGACGACGAACTCCCGGCAGGAGCCAAGCCGGAGGGAAACACCCCCTGGGAGTTTGTCTCCAAAGACAACTTCCCGGTGTTGAGCGGAACGAAGGCCTCGACGCGGACCGCCACCGAGCTGAGTCAGCACTTCTTCACGGGAGCCTCCAATCCGCTGCGGGTTGGGGAGGGAGACCGGCTGTTCGCCCACGTTTTCATCGACCCGGCCAATCCCCCGCAGGAAATCATGCTGCAGTGGAACGATGGCAAATGGGACCACCGCGCGACATGGGGAGCCGATGTGATTCCCTGGGGTGACGCGAATTCTCCCAGCCGATTTCCCGTGGGGCCGCTCCCCGAGGCGGGAAAATGGGTCCGCATCGAAGTCGAGGCCGCCAAGGTGGGTCTCAATCCCGGTGCTCTGATCAACGGTTGGGCGTTCACCCAACACGGGGGGAAGGTCACCTGGGACAAAGCGGGCATTATCAGCCGCACCCCGCAGGCTGGACAGTCGTTCGACTCCCAGGCGGTCTGGGAATCATTCGAGCGGTCGCTGACCAAATCGAGCCTGCCCGGTCCGCTGCAGGAGCTTCTCAAAATTGAACGGGCCCAACGAACTCCCGAGCAGGCAGCGCAGATACAGCACTATTTCCTGGAGAACGTTCACGCTCCGACCAAGAGCCTGCTCGATCCCATCCGCCAGGAGATCGCCACGCTGGAGAAGGCTCGGGCTGATGTGGAGGGGTCAATTCCCCTCACCATGGTGACGGCCGAGATGCCTCAGCGGCGGGACGCGTTCATCCTGGTCCGTGGGCAGTACGACAAGCGAGCCGACAAGGTTGAGCCGGGTACCCCCTCGGCCCTGCCGCCACTTCCCAGTGAGGCCCCTCGCAATCGCCTCGGATTCGCCCGTTGGCTGGTTTCTCCCGAGCACCCACTGACCTCCCGGGTGACTGTGAACCGGTTCTGGCAGCAGGTTTTTGGCACAGGCATCGTCAAGACCGCCGAAGATTTTGGATCACAGGGTCAATGGCCCACGCACCCAGAGCTGCTCGATTGGCTCGCGACGGATTTCATCGCCCACGGCTGGGATGTGAAGCGATTGATGAAGCAGATGGTGATGTCGGCCACCTACCGCCAAAGTTCGAAAGTGTCTTCCGAGCTGGCCCAGCGTGATCCGGCGAATGAATTGTTGGCCCGTGGTGCCCGGTTCCGCCTCGATGGTGAGGTCTTGCGGGACAGCGCGCTCTACACCAGCGGGTTGTTGGTTGAGAAGATTGGCGGCCGTAGCGTGAAACCTTATCAGCCCGAGGGGCTTTGGGAGGCAGTTGCGTTTGTCGGCAGCACGACACAGAACTTCCGCCCCGATCCCGGAGAGGCGCAATTCCGCCGCAGCCTCTACACCTTCTGGAAACGGACCTCTCCCCCTCCTGTGTTACTGACTTTCGACGCCCCCTCTCGTGAGAACTGCACTGTCCGGCGGGCCCGGACCAATACTCCACTGCAAGCGCTGGTGCTGCTGAATGAGCGGCAGTTTGTCGAGGCCGCGCGCCAGTTTGCCCAGAGGGCACTCACCGAGGCCCCCGGCACTCCCGAGGACCGGGCCCGGTTCTTGTTCCGCTGGGCGACGTCCCGTGTTCCCACCGATCGTGAACTGGCCGTGATTCTCGGCGTTTACTACGCCGAATTGGCCGAGTTCCAAAAGGATCCCGAGGGGGCTGTGAAACTGTTGACCTACGGCGAAACGGCGCGCGACGAGAAACTTGACTCCGTTGATCTTGCCGCCTGGACCATGACCGCCAATCTGGTCCTCAATCTGGATGAGACCGTCACCAAGGAGTGACGGCCTGCCCGCCTTGCGCTTTGAGCCCCGCCCGCCTGGCGGGCCCTGCCGACCATCCCCCTGCCCTGACAGGACCTTGCGTGATGTCACCGATCCCTGTGAACCGCGATCTTCTGGATGCGATCAACCGCCGCTATTTCTTCGGTCGCTCGGCCTGTGGACTGGGAACGGCTGCACTGGCCTCGTTACTGAACCCAACTCTCTTCTCCCCCCGGGCGTCCGCGGCCGAAGCCACCGGCGCCGAGTCGCTCGGTGCGCTGCCCGAACTGCACAGTGCGCCGAAGGCGAAGCGGGTCATCTGGCTGTTTATGGCCGACGCCCCCTCGCAACTGGACCTGTGGGACTACAAGCCCAAACTCCAGGAGTACTTCGACAAGGACCTTCCCGAGTCGGTCCGGAATGGTCAGCGGATCACCACCATGACCTCGGGGCAGTCGCGGTTGCCCTGTGCCCCGTCGATGTTCAAGTTCAACCAACACGGGAAGAATGGCACCTGGGTCAGCGAATTGCTGCCGCAAATTGCTGCCCAGATCGATGATCTGTGCCTGATCAAGACCCTCAATACCGAGGCGATCAATCACGATCCCGCCATCACCTACATCCAGACAGGAAGCCAGATTCCTGGTCGCCCCAGCCTGGGTGCCTGGTTATCGTACGGAATTGGCAGCCCCAATGCGGACCTGCCCGCCTATGTGGTCCTGCATTCGCGACTGGCGGCGGGTTCGCAGTCACAGGCGTTGTTTTCACGTTTGTGGGGTTCGGGATTCCTGCCCACGAAGCATCAGGGTGTCGCCCTTCGATCCGTGGGGGACCCGGTGCTGTACCTTTCGAATCCCCCGGGTGTAACCGACAGTCGGCGCCGTCGGATGCTCGATGGCCTGGCCGCACTCAACCAGGCCAAGCTGGCCGATGTGGGAGACCCCGAGATCAACGCCCGCATTGCCCAGTACGAAATGGCCTACCGGATGCAGACCTCGGTTCCCGAACTCACCAACATCGCCAGCGAGTCGAAGGAGACTCTGGAGATGTATGGTCCCGACGTGAACACACCGGGTACCTACGCCTACAACTGCCTGCTGGCCAGGCGGCTGGCCGAGAGGAATGTCCGCTTTACCCAAGTCTTCCTGCGGGGTTGGGACCATCACGGGAACCTTCCCAAGTCGATTCCCGATCTCTGCCGGGCGATGGATCAGCCGACTGCCGCCTTGCTGAAGGATCTCAAGCAGCGCGGCATGCTCAATGACACCCTCGTGATCTGGGGAGGAGAATTCGGCCGCACAGTTTACAGCCAGGGGACGCTCACCAAGGACAATTACGGTCGCGATCATCACCCGCGGAATTACTGCATGTGGCTGGCTGGAGGAGGAATCAAGCCTGGCATGGTGTACGGCGAGACCGACGACTTCAGTTACAACGTCGTCGACAAGCCAGTCCACATCCATGATCTCAATGCCACGATTCTCAACTGCCTGGGGATCGACCATGAGCGGCTGACCTTCCGCTTCCAGGGGCGTGACTTCCGGCTCACCGATATCCACGGCACCGTGGTCAAAGATATCCTCACCTGATCCATTTCCTGTTGTCTGGGCCGGGCAACAAGGGAACAGCCCCGGGCGACCCCGATGCCATCACG
>CAIOTJ010000218.1 GCA_903861195.1 uncultured Planctomycetaceae bacterium
CGCACTCCAACCACCCGGCCGAACCATTCCTGAAGGGAATGCATACCCTAGCCCGGGGTTGCCCAGCGAAGCGCCGGCTACCCCGGGTACGATCCCCAAGAGTGATTCATTCCTGAAGGGAATGCATATGGGGATTTGGCTTCGACTCGGCTCGTGAAAAGGATTCCCTGCGAGGCCGCGCCATGCCTCTCGGTCGACACACCGGGCCCTACGCAATTCACCACCCCGCGCGGTCACCCCGCCCCGGCATAGGCAATCCCTACAGGATTGAGTTCTGTCTGGGGTCCGTAACCCGGGGTAGCCACGTACCGTGGCAACCCCGGGCTAGGATATGCAAGTCCTTCAGACTTGTTCCGGCACTGGACGTATTCCGCTGGGCCAAGCCCAATTTCGATTGATCCTGGGCTCGCCGACCGATTCCCGCCCTCGTCCCCACGACCCACGGTTGTTGAGGTGACAAAGCTCATGGTCGCTTCCAAGGCAGGACCCACTCCTCGCGGGGACCTCCCCATCAAACACCGTTGGCAACCCACCGCCGCCACGGCCCACGTGGTCAAATTGCCAGACCCGCCCTGTTCGGGATAGAATCGCAGCCTTGGGGACGGCGGCTGATGTGGGCCGTGGTCCCCCGCTCAACCCACCCCGGAGAAACCCTTGGCTGCCCGGCCAAGTCCCGTTTCTTCACCCTCCCCGCCGCCCACCCACTCATGCCGGCTGCATCGTCGCCCGTTCGCTCCGAGGCGCGTCCCGCGAATCCTGTTGGGCTGCCCCCCTTCGACTATCAGCCCCGCACCCGCGTGGTCTTCGCCCCGGGAGCGCTGCAGCGGCTGGGAGATCTGGCGCGCGAATTGGGAGGGGCCCGCGTGCTGCTGGTCTCGGACCAGGGACTGGGCTCGGCCGGACATCCGCAGCGGGCCACCGAGGTGCTCACGCGGGCCGGTTTGCAGGTCACCCTCTTCGACGAAGTCCAGCCCAATCCCACCACCGACGACGTCGATCGCGGCCTGGCGGTCGCCCGGGCCGCCGCGATCGACCTCATCGTCGGCCTCGGGGGGGGCAGCAGCATGGACTGCGCCAAGGGGATCAACTTCCTGCTGACCAACGGCGGGGTGATGGCCGACTACAAGGGGACTGGCCGGGCCACCCGCCCCATGTTGCCGATGATCGCCGTCCCGACCACCTCGGGAACCGGCAGCGAGGCGCAGTCGTACGCCCTGATCGCCGACGCCGCCACGCACATGAAGATGGCCTGCGGCGACCCCAAAGCCGCCTGCAAGATCGCCCTGCTCGATCCCGAGCTGACGCTCAGCATGCCCCCCGC
Organism: uncultured Planctomycetaceae bacterium; assembly: GCA_903861195.1. Classification (GTDB taxonomy): domain Bacteria; phylum Planctomycetota; class Planctomycetia; order Planctomycetales; family Planctomycetaceae; genus UBA10511. The sequence continues at coordinate 1,322 of CAIOTJ010000218.1, forward strand.
GGTCACCGCCGCCACCGGGGTCGATGCCCTCAGCCATGCGGTCGAGTCTTACGTCTGCACCCGGCGCAACACCGTGTCGACGCTGTTCGCGGAACAGTCGTTTCAATTGCTCGAGCGGGGTCTGCCGCAGGTGTTGCGGGCTCCGCGCGAGCTTGTCGCCCGGTCCGAAATGCTGCTGGGGGCGCACCTCGCGGGGGCCGCCATCGAGAACTCGATGTTGGGAGCGACCCACGCCCTCGCCAATCCCCTCTCGGCCCATTGCGGCCTGACGCACGGCGTGGCGATTGGCGTGATGCTGCCCCACGTGGTTCGGTACAACGCGCCGGCCGTCAACGGGCTCTACGGACGGCTCGCCAATCTCGCGGGACTGTGCGAGGCGGGCGACGCGCGGGCGGGAGAACGGCTCGCCGAGCATCTGCGGCAACTGGTGGCGCTGGCGGGGCTTCCTGGCCGGCTGGAGGAATGCGGCGTCGACCGGGGGCTGTTCCCCGTCATGGCCCGCGAGGCGACGCAGCAGTGGACCGGGACGTTCAATCCCCGTCCACTGGCCGAGTCCGACTTTCAACATCTTTACGAACACGCCTGGTGATGAATCCCTCTCCTTCCCCATCGCTGTTTCGCGGGGCCCCTGCGGCTGGTCCCGAAATGCGCCTGCCGCGCCGGGCCGCCCTGGCCACCCTGGGGTGGTTGGCTCTGGGAGCTCCCGGCCTGGTCCGCGCCGCTCCCCCGGCGATCGCCCCCACCAGTTGGCCCAGTTTCCGGAACGGGCCTTCGCAACGGGGGTTGGCCACCTGCCCGCTGCCGGCCCAGCTCGACCAGTTGTGGATGGTCGAGGCGGGGCCGAAAGATGGCATGATCAGCTCGACCTGCGCCATCGTGGGAGAGCACGTCTACGCCGCCTCGCTGAATGGCCAGGTCTTCTGTCTCGACCGGGCCACCGGACGCCGCCTCTGGACCTACCGCTCGCGCGACGAGGCGGACGAAAGCAAGTTCATCCCCGGGTTCAAGGCGGCCGTGGCGGTTTCGGGCGACCTGCTCTACATCGGCGATGAAGAAGGGCTGTTTCACGCCATCGACCGGGCCACCGGAAAGAAAGCCTGGACCTACTCGACCAATCCTGACGATCCCACCGGCGGCGGGGCTCCGATTATCAGTGGGGCCAGTTTCTTCGAAGACCGGGTTATCTTCGGCTCGCACGACAACAACCTGTATTGCCTGAAGGCGGCCGACGGAACACTGGTCTGGAAGTTCGAAACCCAGGGAATGGTCAACTGCTCGCCGGCGATCGTCGACGGGCACACGTTCGTCACCGGCTGCGATTCGCACCTGCGGGTCATCAACGTCGCCACCGGCGAACAGGTGACCGACATGCCGCTCGGCATCTATCTCATCGCCTCCCCGGCGGTGGTCAACGAGATGCTCTATGTGGGAACCCATGGTGGCGAAGTCCTGGCGATCGACTGGAAGCAGTCGAAAAACGTCTGGACCTACAAAGCCGCCCAGGGAGATGTGGCCTTTCATTCCTCGGCCGCGGTGAATGACCAGTTCGTCGTGCTGGGGGGGCAAGACAAGAAGCTGCACTGCATCGACCGCGAGACCGGCAAGAATGTCTGGATCTTCAACGCCAAACGGCAGATCGACAGCTCGCCGGTGATCGTGCAGGACCGGGTCTTCGTCGGCTCGCACGACGGGCGCATTTACGGCCTCGAACTGGCGACCGGGAAAGAGGTCTGGAGCTTCGCCGACGGGCGGCCCTTCTCGGCCTCTCCCGCCGTGGGAGAAGGATGCCTGGTGATTGGTTCCGAGGCTCCCACCGGCAAGTTGTACTGCTTCGGGCAGAAGGGATGAGTGAGGACATGGCACTCGAACCAGGGGCCGCGGCGGGGTTGGAGGTCGTTTCGGGAACCAGGCCCGAGACGACCGAGGTGGGCAGTTACTTCATCTCGAATTACCCGCCGTTTTCGCAGTGGAAGCGGGAGTTTCTGCCCGAGATCGAACAGGTTCTCGACCAGCGGCCCGTTCGTCCCGAAACGCCGCTGGGTCTGTACCTGCACATTCCGTTCTGCCGCAAGCGGTGCCGGTTCTGCTACTTCCGGGTCTACACCGACCAGAACGCCAAAGACATCGAGCGGTACGCGCAGGCCCTGGCCCGCGAGGTGGAATTGCTGGCGCACAAGCCCAGCGTGGCCGGGCGGTCGCTGCGGTTCGTCTACTTTGGCGGAGGGACGCCGTCGTACCTCAGTGCGAAGCAGCTCTTGGCGCTGCGCACCCGGCTGCACGCCTCCGTCTCGTGGGATACGGCCGAAGAGGTGACGTTCGAGTGCGAGCCGGGCACCCTCAGCCTCGAAAAGGTGAAGACGCTGAAAGAGATTGGCGTCACGCGGATCTCGCTGGGGGTCGAGAACTTCGACGACACAATCCTCGAGACCAATGGCCGGGCGCATCTCTCCCCCGAGATCTTCCGGGCGTACGAGTGGATCCAGCAGGTTGGCTTTCCGCAGGTCAACATCGACCTCATTGCCGGGATGATTGGCGAGTCCGACGAAAACTGGCATCGCTGCCTCGACAAGGCCCGCGAGCTGGCTCCCGACAACATCACCATCTATCAGATGGAACTTCCCTTCAACACGCTGATTGCCAAAGAGATGAAGGAGGCGGGCATCACCTCGCCGGTGGCCAACTGGCCCACGAAACGGCGGTGGGTCGATGAGGCGTTCGAGTTCCTGGGGAAGGGGGGCTATCACATCTCGAGCGCCCAGGAACTGGTGCGGAATCCCGAGCGCGATCACTTCGTCTACCGCGACCAGGTGTGGCGGGGAGCCGACCTGCTGGCGACCGGGGTGGCGTCGTTCGGGCACCTGCAGGGGGTGCACTACCAGAACCTCGACCAGTTGACCGACTACCTCGCGGCACTGGAGGCGGGCCGGTTGCCCCTGAACCGCGCGTTGCCGATCACTCCCCACCAGGCGCTGATCCGCGAGTTCGTCCTGCAGTTGAAGGAAGGGGTCGTGCCGGTCGGGCCATTCCGCGAGAAATTCGGCGTCGACCTGCGGGACGAGTTCCGCGAGGCGCTGGGACGGCAAGCGCAGGCCGGCTACCTCGTGGTCGAGGGGGACACCATTCGCCTGACCCGCAAAGGGTTGCTCCAGGTCGACACGCTGCTCCCCGAGTACTTCGAACCAGCCCATCGCGCGGTGCGGTACACTTAAGGCTCGGGCCGATAGAACTCGCCTTGATTTCGGAACATTCGGTGTGATTTGTCGTAAGTGCACGACATCTGTCGATCATCTCAACCGCGGCAGGGCCTCAATCGCCCCGTCAATTGTGGCGACAGGCCTCCAGGTCTGTGCATCCAAATCACACTCTGCAGCGAAGCAACCTGCCTTCCCGATGTCTTGATCCAGACCACCTGACAGCTCGTCGTGCCGGTGATCCACTCCATTTGACGAACAGGCTGACAAGCCTGTCCACGTCCCAGCCATGTCCTGGAGGAGAACGGCTGAGGCCCAGGCCCGTTCCAATGGGCCGGGCGGCAGTCACGCGGGCGGCGGTGCGGGTTGCGGCAACAGACCGAGTTCCGGGGCGATGGGCTGCATGGCGGCGATGCAGAAATTGATGTGCTCGTCGAGGTCGACTCCCAGGTCGGCGGCGCCGCGGGTGATGTCGTCGCGGTTGACCGCGGCGGCAAAAGACACCTGCTTGAGTTTCTTTTTGACGCTCTTGGCGTCGAGCCCCTCCAGCCGGCCGGGGCGCACGAGGGCCGAGGCGGTGAGGAACCCACACAGCTCATCGCACGCGTAGAGAGTCTTGTCGAGCCGGGAGAGGCGCGGGCAGTCGGTCAGATAGTCGGCATGCGACTGGATGGCGTAGATCAGGACCTGGGGATAGCCCCGTTCGGCGAGAATCCGGCTCCCCTGCAGGGGATGATCGGGAGGATTGGGCCAGCGTTCGTAATCGAAGTCATGCAGCAGCCCCACCGCCCCCCAGAGTTCTTCATCCTCCCCCCACTTCCGGGCATACGCCCGCACCGCCGACTCGACCGCCAGCATGTGCTTGATGAGACTTTCACTCTGCGTGTACTCACGCACCAGGGCAAGCTGTTCGGAGCGGGGAGGAAGCATGGGATGGTAGGGTCTGGGCGGACTTGGTGGGGACTGGAATCGCGTCGGGAAAGGGGGGCAGCGGGGCGGGACGAACTCCGGTCGCGATGTCGTGGCCACAGGCCGCACCATCGGGAGGCCGCGCTGTCGATCCCCAACACACTCTCGCCGGGGCAGCGAAGGACACCAACGAGGGACCGGACATCGGTCGCGAACAAAGGATCGCCGCTTTGGCAGGTGCTCGATCAAGCCGGGGCCCCAAGGCAACTTGCACTGGATTGTCACCGGTGAGGATGCATTCGGCAACCTCGGCCGGCCGTTGGGACGGTCGGCAAGGGGGGGGGTGATGTGATCGAAGGTCAAGAGGACCACCGTTTTTTGTATCCGGACTGTCGGCCAGTCAGTAGACTCAAGGTCGGGGGGCCTGAACTGGCGAAGTGGAAGGATGAGAATCACGATGTGCGGTTTCGGCGGGAATGGAACTCGGAGTAATCACAGGCGACCTGTGTGTCAGACGATCTTTCTGTTGTGTTGTCTGGGGCTGGGAGGGTTGACAGGCGGGTGTTCGCAGGAACCCGGCTCCGTTCCGCCTCCGGCCCGACTCGACACGCAGTCAGCGGAGGAGTCCTCAAGCCGCGGCGAGGCGCGAGCCAAGGATCGGCAGCAAGGCAAGAAACGCAAGGCAGGTGCCCAGTCTCCGCCGGTGATGCAGCCGATCGGGCCCTTTGATTTTGTCGACCAGTCGGGGCAGGCCTTCGAGAGTTCACGTTTGCAGGGGCGCGTCTGGCTGGCGAGTTTCGCCGCACTCGGCCCCTCCGAGGATGCGAACGCCCTGGCCACCCGTTTGGCCAGACTCGAACGGCAATTGAAAGTCTGGCCCGATGGGGATCGCGTGTCGCTGGTCACTTTCCACCCCTCCTCCAGTGAGCGGGGTCCGGGCGATCTGGCGGAGCGTCTTCGGCAGCTCGGGGTGCAGCCGGACGGTGCCTGGCGAGTGCTCTCGGGGGAAGAGCCGATGCGGCAGCGGGTTTTGTTCGAAGAGTTTCGGCTGGTTCGTCCCGGCTCACCCACCGACGACATCACCCGGTTGGCGCTGGTGGACCCACAAGGGCGGGTCCGGGGCTTCTACGGTGGACTCGCCGAGGATTCGTTCCGGGTCATGCTGGCCCAGTTGCGTACGGTCTTGAACGAGCCGGTCGAAGCACAGCCGCTGCCGGTGCATCTCTCGCATCCCGACGATTTGTTCTACGCGCCCTGGATGGAAGACCGTGAGGCGGCGCAGCGGGAGGCAAATCGCGGCCTCGACCTCCGGCAGGATTTCACTTTCGAAGACCGCCTGCCCGAATCGGGAATCACGTTTAAGAATCGGGCCGTCGCCGACAGTACCCGGGATTGGAAGCTGAATCACTATGACCATGCCAATGGTCTGGCTGTCGCCGACGTCGATGGGGACGGGCGGCTGGATCTCTACTTTCCCCGGCAGGTGGGGGGGAATCAGTTGTGGCGCAACCTCGGAGAGGGGCGGTTTGAAGACATCACGGAGAAGGCGGGGGTTGCTCTGTTGGGCCGGGTGTCGGTCTCGGCTTCGTTCGCGGATGTCGACAACGACGGCGACGCCGATCTGTTCGTCACCGCAACCCGCCACGGGAACGCCCTGTTCCGGAATGACGGCACGGGAATCTTCACCGACGTGACCCGCGATGCGGGACTGGAGTCGGACACGCATTCCTCGTCGGCCGAATTCTTTGATTACGACCGCGATGGATTGCTGGATCTGTTTGTGGTCAACGTGGGCCGATTCACGGGAGACGAAGTCGGTTTCAGCGGCGACCGGGAACGGCGGGAATTCCCCTATTACATTGGGATGAAAGAGGCGTTCGCGGCGCACTTGTATCCCGAGCGAACGGAACGCAGCCGACTGTATCGCAACCTGGGGGGCGGGCGTTTCCAGGATGTTTCGGACGATACGCGGCTGGATCACGCCAGCTGGAGTGGAGACGCGACCCCTCTCGATCTCAATAATGATGGATGGATCGATCTGTACGTGTTGAGCATGCAGGGGAACGATGAGTACTGGATCAACCGCGAGGGAACACGGTTTGAACGCTACTCCACCAAACTGTTTCCCGTACTCCCCTGGGGCTCCATGGGGGTGAAGGCGTTTGACTGGAACAATGATGGTCTTGTGGATCTCTACACGACCAACATGCATGCCGACATGTGGGAAGACAAGCCGTATGGCGTGGGGGAAAAAGAAAAGGCCTCTCCCAAGGCCATGCCGGAGTCTTATCTGCGCAGCCGGATTCCGGGCAAGAATGTATTTGGCAACGCCTTCTTCCAGTCGGCCGCAGGAGGACTGCCCCAGGAGGTTTCCGAGCGAATCAATGCCGAGAATTATTGGCCGTGGGGGCTTTCGGTGGGCGACCTCAACGCCGATGGCTGGCCGGACGCGTTCATCACCTCCTGCATGAACCTGCAATGGCGCTATCACCCGAATTCCCTGCTGTTGAACGATCGGGGACGGCGGTTCGTGGATGCGGAATTTGTCTTGGGGGTCGAACCCCGCCGGGGCAAGAGGATTGCCGCTCCCTGGTACGAGCTGGACTGCGAGGGAGTGGATCGGGATCATCCCGATTGCGAAGGACACCGGGGGCGAGTGGTGGTCTGGGGGGCCTTGGGGTCCCGTGGCTCGGCGATGTTCGATCTCGATGAGGATGGAGACCTCGACATGGTCACCAACGATTTCAACAGCGAGCCGATGGTGCTGGTGAGCAACCTCAGGCAAAGACATCCGCAGGTGGGGTGGCTGCAGGTGGTGCTGCAGGGGGCGCAATCGAATCGCGATGGGTTCGGGGCCCGCGTGGAAGTGCAGGCCGGGGGGCAGACTCAGGTGCAGGTGAACGATGGCCAGTCGGGCTATCTGAGCCAAAGCCGCATGCCGCTCTATTTCGGCCTGAATGAGACCCGCCAGGTGGATCGGATCGTGGTTCTGTGGCCCAGCGGCCGCCGTCAGGAACTGGATGGCCCAGTGCCGATCAATCAGACTCTGACCATCGTGGAATCCGAGAAGTCGTCGGCAGGCGCCGCGGAGAATGGGAACTGAGCCTCCGCCGGGCTGAAACCCCCGGCAGATTCCAATCGCTGGACCAAGCGACTCCCGGTGACCTCTCCCTGGCCCAGCGAGCGGTCGGGAGTGGACTCAGCAATGCGTCCACTTCTGGAAATCAGGGCGGAAGGCATCACCCGGAAACGCGGTGTGTCCGATTTTCGTGGCCTTCACGCACCGGGTGGCTCCTCATTCGGGGGAGGGGGGCTGATTTCGGCGCAGAGGTTGGGTCCGATTGACACGATCATTTCCATCGGAACTCAAAAAGAACACCCCGCAGCACCGTAAGGATCAGGCGTGCGGGGTGTTCGACGGTTCCAAGGCTGGCAGCGGCGCACGGAAAGTGCCGCCGCTGCCGGTTCTCCGACAGAGGATGTGGACCACCCTCGGTTGCCGAAGTTCTACTTCGACCTGCGGCGCGACCAGAGCAGTCCCAGGCTCGCCAGCGACATCAGGGCCCAGGTGGCGGGTTCGGGGACCGCCTGCAACTCGATGAGTTGGTCATCTCCACTGGTGGGATGCTGCACGTTCAAGAAGGCACGACGGCTGTTGAACATGTCGAAATAGAGGCCCGTCGGCTCCGCACCGACCGTCGCCATCGAAGCCCAGCGAGCCATCGACTCGGCCACTCCATCCCGATCGGCATCACGTCCAAACCAGATGTCGGCCGATCCTCCCGGTTGATCCTCGATCACGTAGATGTTGCCTTGAGCATCGATCGCAAGATTGTCGGGGCTGGTCAGGGCCGAGCCAACGGCCAAACCCGTCGCTTCATTGATTGTCGACCGGCTCAGGAACCGCGAGATGGTGTTCGTCGCCAGATTGAGCGAAAACACATCATTGGTCGTCGTCGTTGCCACATACAGGATCTGGTTGCCGTTCGCCAGAGTCTGGATCTCCAGGTCTTCAGGACGCTGGTAATCGGTCCCCTTGTAGGTGGCGAGGTTCGTGGTGAACCGGCCATCGGCACTCGTCACGCTGTTCGCGTCGGTGTAATCGATGCCACCCGACAGGGCCGCACCGGCGTTGTCCGTGAAGGCCACCCAGGTGTAGGCTCCCGTCGCGTTCGCCGTGTTTCCATCGCCGACCCGCAGCACGTAGTTGACACCGGCATCGAAGTAGGTTGCTCCGTTGGTGGGCGTGTCGGAGACATACTTGTAGAGGCTGCCGCCGTTCAACTCGTCGATGTAGTAGAGGTTGTTGTCCTTGTCGAAGGCCAATCCCTCGTGCGACACCCGGGGAATGATGTTGCGATGGACGAGATTGGTGCTGCCGAGGTTGGCCATGGGATTGGTCAATTCGAACAGGCGGCCATACACGCTGCTGGAGGTTGTGTTGCCGCGCCAGGACTCTTCGGCGGTGAGGTAGGTCCCCCACGGCGTCCAGCGGGACGCATCGAACGCGACGTGCGAATTCAAGGCGGGACTGGCCGCCGGACTCGACCAGATCGTGTCGGTCGTCCCGTTGACGAGGTCGGTCCGATGAATGCCCGCCTGGCTGGTTTCAAACACGCTGAACAGGTACCGGCCCGCGTCAGGCCCGGTGCCGTTGGGGGCAATCATGTCCCAGGAACCCGAGTCGAATTGACCGGCAGCCAGCTTCGCATTCCGATTGGCAATCGAACGCTGACGAAACAGGGGATTGCTCAACTGGAAGGGGGCGGACTCGGGAAGGGAACCGGCAGCCACATTGCCGGACAACGGAGTGAAATTCCAGAATTCCGCCGCCACGACGGGACCGGTGGTGACACCACACAGGGCCAGGGACAACATCAGACGCTTCATCACTGCACGCTCTCATTCCATGTGACACGCTGCGATTCCGCCACAGGGGAACCCGTCTTCCAGGCTGCCAACAATTCAGTCCATGACAGCTGGGACGCCCCTGCCTGACATCCTTTGCAATCCCATTCCAAAGCACAGAGAGTGGGACGACCAAGGTGTCCTCGCGTGGTCGAGACTCCTCAGACCATGCACGAGCATCGCTTGAGCAATACAGATATTTCGGCCCCGTAAACGGATTATTCTTAAACAGTGAAGAATTGACATGAATAAATGAACGTTTTGATGGAATTGACCGTTTTGCCCGGCGGCATGGATTCCCCTTGTGCTTCCGGCGCCTCCGACCCCAGTCGCGGATCTAACGCAATGTTGCCTGACAGACCCCGGCCCCTTTCAACCCAAGCCTGAGTGTTGCAGGCCGGGGGTACCAACTTCGTGGAAGATCAGGGACGCCCTTTGGGTAAGAGAGGGGCCACCCGTTGTTGATCTTCCCTCCCGACCAGGTCGTGCGTACGCAGAGGGTCTGAGGGAATGGGTCACGTCGTGTTGGAACGCTGAACAACGGTGGACAACAACGGTTTCCTGCGGTGCAGCGGGTCGCTTCGGTCTGCAACAGCCCGCTGATTTTGTCCGCAGAGTCATCGGCGACGAAAAAAAAAACCGCCGATTCATCCCTGAATTCGGCGGATTCGTCACTTTGTCGGGATCTGGATTTGTAGTAGTGATCGCAGGCCGCTACGAAGGCTCACTTGGGAAACGCCAACCGCTGTCGGTGGCGAAACCCAGAGAATTCCTTTTGGAGTGACGAAGATGACGCTGCGACAACGAATTTCCGCGCTGTTTGTACTGGCTTCACTGACGATGGTCGGTTGCTACCTGCCGGAAGGAACCAAGAAGATTACCGGTGGAACTGGCAAGAGCCTTGAAGCCGGCAGCGGCTTGGCGAATGGGGAGGGAGGCGACACCGTGATCTCCGCCACGGTCAGTCTCACTCTTGGCGATAACTTGGAGTTGGAGGAAGGTGTTCGCTTGGCGACCGGGAAGGTCGATCTGGTGGATCAGGGGCGGAATGTTCACATCAAGTCTGACATCGAAGTCTCGTTCTACCAAGACGCTCCCGTCGAGGACTTCCCGGTGCAGGGCCTGGGGTATTCCGGTTATTGCTCTTACCAGGTCGAGGGGGGCAAGCCCCAGCCGGGTTTTGTGTACGGATTTTTGGCGGCAGCTGAATCCGAGAGCGGTAACAAGCCACTCAAGCTGCTCTCCATGGTGGTGTTTGATACGAACGACGATTTTGTCTACGCTGCCGATGCCACTTTTGACCACGGCAGCTTTGTGTTTCACAATAAGAACGGAAAGCCGGTCAAGTAGTCTGGGATGGTGTTTGTGAGGGTTTGAACCCCGTCGGGCAATGACGGCGCTGATCATCCTGGATGGTCCGCCGTCGGCTCGCACGGATTGATTTGCTGGCCCCAATCACGCATGCAGGTCGGCCCCCAGGGGGGGCGTGGAGAGCTTTCTTATGTTTCCGTTGCTCCGGTCGATTGCGATTGTCCTCATCAACGCTGCTTCAGTGCTGGGTTGGTACCTGATGCTGTCGGGAGCCGTGTGGTTGGTGGCGTATCGCTGGCGGCGCGCACAGTGGAGCCTGAGCAAAATCATCCAACGCCACCCCAGCCGTGGGCAGATTCTGCGGGAGATCGGCTTCTCGATCCTGAGCTGCCTGATCTTCGGGTGTGGCACCCTGTTCCTCTGGTGGTGTGGTCAAAAGGAATGGAACCAGCTGCATTGGGACTTCCATCGCCATGGTCTCGTCTGGCATCTGGTTTGCCTGGCGCTGACATTCGTGCTGTGGGATGCCTGGTTTTACTGGACGCATCGGGCCATGCATTCGCGCCTGCTGTTTCGCCTGTTCCATCGGACGCACCATCTGTCGCACAATCCCACCCCGTTCACCGCCTACTCCCTGGACCCGCTGGAAGCGCTCACTTATGCGGTCTTCCTGCCGCTGGTTTGCTTCATTTATCCGATTCATCCCTCGGTCATCGGGGCGTTCATGGTGACTCAATTCGGTGTGAACCTGGTGATTCACAGTGGCTTTGAACTGTTTCCCCGGCAGTTTGCCGAGTCACGGTTCAACTGGTTGCTCAGCAGTGCGACCAGCCATGTCATGCATCATCGGTATGGTTCTGGAAACTACGGCTTTTGTTTTCAGTATTGGGACCGCCTGATGGGGACCTGTCATCCCCAGTACGATGCTCATCTGGCTCGGAACTGTCAGGGGAACATGATCGGGTCGGCCATCTCCGCCGAGGCAGAGTCCGGAATGACGGAAGCACGGCACCCGGTGCATTCCTCGGTGTGATGGGCGAGAAGCCCCGGCTGCCGTGTTGTATCCTGCTGTCGTGCTGACCGGGCAGGATTCGACCGATTGAAATGTTCTGCCGTTGCTGGGCGGAGAAGGGGGTCGCGAAGAAGCGCACCACGTCAGCCAGGCGTGTGACACCGGCTCCTCATTCTGGGAAGAAAAATCCCCAAGGCTGGGCACCTGCCGGGTCGTTGATCTTGGTATGCGGCAGCGGTGATCCCGGGTCGAGTACGGAAGGTGGGACCTGGCGCAAGGGGTGGCTCGATGACTGTCACCGCGCCCCCGGGCTCTGTTCTCCACATGGCCCCATTGTGGCCGGATGACGGGCCAAAACCGTGTCAGCCCCCCACGGTGGGCCAGGTCTGACTGCGGAGCATTCGTTGATTTTACCGGCGAGGTCCCAGCATGCAGCCAGTCGTCATCACGGAACCGTATCGGTTTGTGCCCCCCTATCGGGGACGTGTTCTTCCTCGGCTGCTGCAGCTGATCCTTCCGTCGTATCTTCGCCGGAATCACGGCATCACTCAGATTCACTGCGAGGGGGGCGACTGCCTGCGTGACCTGTTGGCGGCCGGGGTCGGTGTCCTGCTGGCTCCCAACCATTGCCGGCCGGAAGACCCGCTGGTTGTCAGCGAACTTTGCCGACGGGTTGGCACCACACCCTACACCATGGCCAGTTGGCACGTCTTCATGCAGGGGTGGGCGCAGCGGGTGTTTTCGCGACTCGGCGGGGGGTTCAGCGTCTATCGCGAGGGACTTGACCGCCAGGCACTCAACACCGCCATCGAGATCCTGGTCCGGGAACGACGGCCACTCGTCATTTTTCCCGAGGGAGCCATCTCCCGCCACAACGACCGCCTCAACCCGTTGATGGAGGGGCCGCCGTTCATCGCCCGCTCGGCTGCGAAACGCCGGGCCGAATCGGGGGGGCGGGTGGTCGTGCTGCCGGTTGCGCTGCGGTATCGCTTCGGTGGCGATGTGGGTCGGGCCATTGCCCCCGTGCTCGATCGCATCGAACGGAGGCTGTCCTGGGGGCCAACCACGTCGGGCGACCTCGTGCAACGCATCCGCAAAGTCGGCTTGGCGCTCCTCTCGCTCAAGGAAATCGAGTACCTGAGTGAGCCGCAACTCGGGACGCTGTGGGAACGAGTCGACCGCCTCATCGAGAACCTGCTCGCCCCCCTCGAGCGGGAATGGCTCAAGGGACGCCGCGACAACTCGACCATCGCCCGCGTGAAGTCGCTGCGAGTGGCGATCGTTCCCGAAATGGTCCAGGGCGAACTGCCCGAGCCCGAGTTGGCCCGCCGCTGGACCCAGCTCGCCCAGATCTACCTGGCCCAGCAACTCTCGCTCTATCCTGCCGACTCCATTCAGTCCAATCCAACTCCCGAGCGGCTGATCGAGACGGTTCAGCGTTTCGAGGAAGACCTGACCGATACCTGTGAGGTGCATGCGCCCTGGCAGGTGACCGTCCGCGTGGGTCAGCCAATTCCGGTCTCCACGACCCGCGACCGTACTCCCGGGGACGACCCACTTCTGGCAGAGATTTCCCGCCAGCTGCAGCAATTGCTCGAGATCACGACATGGGTCACTCCAGTTCCCCACCGGTTGGATTCTCTGCACGTCCTCCCTCCGCGCCGGCCACCGAGGTTCCTGTCGGCCGGGTCCCGTGGTGGCTGCGGCTGTTGTGCGTGGTGGGGGGGTTGGCTGCCTGGTTTGGCACCCAGTCCCTCATTGGAAGCCGCGCTGCTCCCGAAGGGTTGATCGGCGATGGCCTGTTCGACCTGACGGCCAACCTGCACGAGGCCCTCCATCGTCATCCGACGATCGCCAACCTGTTGCTCATCACCAGTTCGGCGGTGATCGATGCCATCGGGATCTGGTTGCTCTGCCTCTCCATTTTCGGGCCGTCGCTGCGACCATTTCTGGCGCTGCTGCTGTTGTTTGGCATGCGGCAAATCTGCCAGGCTCTGTGCGTGCTCCCTCCCCCGGAGTCGATGATCTGGCATTCGCCGGGAATTCCCACTCTGCTGGTCACCTACGGCGTCGCCGGCGATCTGTTCTTCTCGGGACACACCGGCCTCGCCGTGCTGGGAGCCTGCGAGTTGGGTCGCACCCGCCGACCGGTTCTGGTGGCTCTCGGAATCGCCATCGCACTGTTCGAGGCCGCGACGGTGATCTGCCTGCGTGCCCATTACACCATGGATGTCTTCACGGGAGCCGTGACCGCCCTCTGGGTCAGCCGCGTCGCCGAGAGAATCGCACCCTGGTGTGATCGGCAACTCGCCTCCCGGATCAGTGCCATCAACTCCGCTGGTCAGTCGGCCTGAAGGGAGTCCATCCTACGACGGCACCGGGTAACCCGCCCCACCCTTGTGCCGTGGCGACGGACCGGTTTTGTGGCGGTGTTGGGCCAGCCTTGGTCCCGTTCGTCCAAAGCTCGGCTCGTGGTGCAATGAATGCGATCGCTGCATCCATCGACTTGGTTGATCGCCGCCATCCCCGACATTGGGACCTGATCCTTCTGCCGTCTGTGGAATGCGCAACCGAACCCTGTGCTGCCACCATCACACGACACCAATCCTGGCCAACGCATTTTCCAGCATGTCCCTCCGTGCCAGCCCTGACCGCAGAGGTTCGGGAATTCCCGTCTCGCCCCAGTAGGCACCGGCCAACTGACCACAGACGGCCCCTGTCGTGTCGGCGTCGTCACCCAGATTGACCCCCTTCAAGACCGCTTCTTCGAATGATTCAGCCGCGTGGAATGCCCACAATGCCGCTTCCAGGCTGTTGACGACCCAGCCCGTTCCGCGGATCGCATCGGGCGGCTTGCGACGAAAACTTCCCTCGGCGATTTCCTGGATCAACGGGTGCAATGGCTGGATGGCGTTCAGTTGCCGCAATCGGGGCCAGTCCGGTGACAGGATGTCTTCACGCGGTTCCCCATGGATCAAGGCCGCGAGGAGCGTCGCCAGGTACCGGCAGGCCGACACGCATTGCTCGCTGGGGTGCGTTGGCCAACTGGATTCTGCGGCCAGTTTGGAATATTCAGCGAGGTGACCGGCGTACAGAGAGCCGAACCGGATGGGCACCGGGGCCAGACGCATGATCGAGCCGTTGCCGCTGGCTCTTTCGGAGCGGTCGCCGGAGGTCTGCGCATTCCTCGTGGCGACAAACCTCGCCAGCGCACTGCGGGTGGCGAACCCCATGTCGAAACAGTGGCCATTGACGGAATACTTGCCGGTCTGCCACCAGTCGACATACCGGCTGGCCTGGTCGTTCAGGTCCCAGCCCGCCGTGGCGATGCTGTCGGCGAGCGCCAGCGCCAGGCTGGTATCATCGGTCCATTCCCCTTTCGCCAAACCATGCGGCCCTCCGTCCCGGTAGCCGGTCACCGGCTGAAAACTGCCAGGGGGCTGGAATTCCACAGCGGCACCCAGGGCATCGCCGATGGCGAGGCCCAGCAGCGCGCCGCGACGACGCGACTTCATGAATGACTCCCGGAGATGATCGCATGGCGTCCATTGCCACTTCCCGGTCAATCCACTCCCCGAAGGGCTGGCAAGTGCGTCGGAGAGTGGGTCAACTCTCGGCGGTGGTCTGTGGGCCGAGTCGTTGCCAAAACCGTAGCCTGATTTCGCGTCTCTCGCCAGGTGTGAGTGTCGCTGAGAAGGCGATGCAGGGGGCGATGAGACGGAAACACCGCGAGATACCGGTGCATAGAACGTCATGATTGTCGCCAGCCCTCCTCAAAACATGGACCTGACACTCTGGAAATCCATCGATTCTGGAACGTCTGGGGCCGCGATGGGAGGGATTGAGGTAGGATTGATCGACCAGTGACACGATTGGAATGAAAGGCTCTGACTGTCGTTCGCGCAGAACAGTGACCCCGACTCGAATGACACGAAGTCTTGATCCCGATGAGATGAGCATGCTGTTCTGGCCCACATCGAATCGATCTGGGATTCCAGCCCGATGAACGCCGACTCCATTCTTGGTTGCCTGCTCGGGACCGCCGTCGGTGATTCCCTGGGACTGCCCTACGAGGGGCTGTCATCCCGGCGGGCGGAACGGTTGTTGGGGCCCCCGGATCGGCAGAGGTTCCTGTGGGGGCGGGGAATGGTCTCCGATGACACCGAGCACACCTGCCTGGTGGCCCAGGCGCTGATCGAGGCGGGAGGAGACCCGCCAAGGTTCCAAACGGCGCTCGCCCGGCGATTGCGGTGGTGGTTGCTCGGAATACCCGCGGGGATTGGTCTGGCCACATTGAGATCCACCCTGCGGTTGTGGTGTGGATTGTCTCCCGAGCGAAGCGGGGTCTTTTCGGCGGGAAATGGCCCGGCGATGCGCTCGGCATTGCTGGGTGTGGTGTGCGCAGACTGCCAGCAACTCGCGGCGTGGGTGCGCGCGTCGACTCGTCTGACACATACCGACCCCCGGGCGGAACAGGGAGCTCTGGCGGTGGCCCTGGCGGCACACCATGCGGCCCGATGGGGGTTGGGCGATCCCGAGGCGGTCTGGCGCCATCTGCAGCCTGCTCTGGCTGGGCCTTCGGATGAACTTCGCGAGAATCTCCGGAAAGCCGTTGAATCGGTGCATCGCGGCGAGTCAACCCCCGCCTTTGCCCGGTCTCTGGAACTCGCCCGAGGGGTGACGGGTTATGTGAATCACACGGTCCCGGTCGCCCTGCAGGCCTGTTGGACCAATCCATGCGACGTGAGAGGGGCCGTGATGGAGGTGATTCGCTGCGGCGGAGACACCGATACGACGGCGGCGATTGCCGGTGCGATTGTGGGGGCCGCCGTGGGAGAGTCGGGGATTCCGCAGGACTGGTTGACGACCCTGGTCGACTGGCCGCGATCAGTGACGTGGATGCGACAACTCGGAACGGCTTTGGCTCAAAGTGGAGATTCCCCCCACAGCCGTATTTCCCCGGGAGTTCCCGTGGTCGGGCTGCTGCTGAGAAACATGGTCTTCGCGATCATCGTGCTTGGGCATGGTTTCCGTCGGCTGGGCCCCCCGTATGACTGATGAAAGCCAGCGGAACAACCAGATTCTGGCGGGGGATGAATCCGGTAACAGACCCGGTGATCAATTGTGTTGATCACCACCATCAACAATGTCGACCTGCCCGTTGGGCGTCTCCAAAGATCGACATCGCAAGCTCTCAGATCTTGTCCGATTTCCGCCCATTGCAGCCGCGACACAGCAGTTGGATGTTCTTGTCCGAGTTGCCTCCGCCGCGCGCGACGGGAATGATGTGATCGAATTCGAGGTAGTGTGGGGAACTGCATTCGACACACTGGCCACCGTCACGCTGCCAGACCCGTTGGCGGACATCGCGGGGGATGTGTCTCGCGTCGGAGGCTTGCCGGGGGGTGACCAGCGTCTGATTGGCCTTGCGAATGGCCGTCAGCCAGATGTCGGGGCCGTACTGTGTGTGGGGTGGGAAGCGGTAGAGACCGGCGGCGGATCCCGCACATTGGATCTCGATCGCATGCGGGTGTTGTTGAAACCCCAGGACCTTGCTGTGGATGACCTGCAGGGACCGCTCTGACGAGGTGAAGACAAATCGGTCGTCGGTAATGACTCCCTGGCCGACGACGGCCTCGGAAACAGATTCACCACCTCGACGCCGGGCTGTAACGAATCTGCATTCCGCCAGAAAGTGGACAATTTCTCCCGCCTTGAGCGCGATTCCTGCCGGCGGCTGCACGCTGGGCAGAATCCCCTGGCGCAGATTGGTGAGCCGTTTGATCTGGGCGATTTCGGCATGCACGTATCGGGTGAATTCCGGATCGTTCAACAGATGGGTCAAGGCCCAGTTGAGGCAGTCCTCCTCGGTGGCGTCAATCTGCTCGTCACTCTTGAAGTCGGCCAGCAGGTGCTCGACGAATTGCTCGGCGGGTTGGTGAATCAGTTCGCGGAATTCTGCTTCCGTCATTCCCAGCCGTCCCATGGTCTCGGTCACCGAGTGCCATTCCCGGGCGGTCAACTCTCCATCGGCCAGTACCCGCGCGAACAGTTGCTGAAGAAATGCCTCCCCCTGGGCACGAAACCGGGTGCGGAAGAAGTTGGCTGGGGTGGAGTCGCAGGTTCTCGCGACGTCGGACAGCCGGGCGAACTCGGTATCGTCAAGGACACCATCCTGAAAGGCGTCTGAGAGAACAGCAGCGAACACTCGCTCCGCCTGTTCCCGCTTGAGTTGGGAGGCGTCTTGCTCAGACAACCGCAGGTGTTTGGCCACCCAATCGAGGGTGCGCAGTTCCTTGGTGGAAATCTCGCCATCACTCCAGGCCTTGGTGAGGCATTTCTGATAGACGCGACGGACGATCTCCGCCCGATCCTCCGGATCGATCTGATGTTTCTCGACAATCGCCGCGAGGTCAAAGGCATCCCGTTGGTCCGAGAGGGCCCGCTGAATGCTGGCGACGCCGCGGCTCAGCCGTTCTTCACGATCGGGATCGACAAACGCGGTCCAGCCCTTCTGCAGGAATGACAGCACTCGTTTGGTTGACATGGCACGATCACTTCCGAAACCGGGAATTCTCTCTGGCTCATCCTGGGAAAGCTCCCATGAAGATAGCAGATTGCCCTCGGGAGGCAGCAGTGATTTCCATGCGGACCAACGCCAGTCAGGACGCTGGTGAGGGATTGTTCTGCCAGGAACCTGACGATTTGTCGACTGACAGATCACTCCCGGTGGGGTGGAGTGCCACGTGATTCGATTGACGATTCGCTGCGATCCGCTGGCAGGGGTTTGAGAATTCCCTGGCCCCCGTCCGGGTTGAGCACGTACCCCAGTCTCCCCTCGAGTTTGCGGATCATGTCCGCTTTTTCGAGCTTGTTGAAGGCGGTGCGGACCTGGCGGTCGAAGGCATGGAAAAACAAGGAGGCTGAAGCCTCACGTC